>CALWKZ010000097.1 GCA_944381385.1 uncultured Anaerotignum sp.
AGAAAGACCCAGGCGAAATAAAACAGATAGATCAGGACAGCGCCAAACAGAAAGGCTCTTGGCTGGTGTGTCAGCAGCGTTCCCAGCTTATCCAAAGAGCCAAAGGAAATAAAATTGGCTGTGATAGTCAGCCATAGGGGAAAACAAAGGGTCAAAATCCAAAGCAGCGCCCGCAGGCCGGGAGATTGACGGAGTTTTGACCGGATGCTCCGTTTTAATTTTGAGATACCTTTCATGATGCATAACCTCTTTAATAAAAATATTTACCCCGAATACTTTATTTTAACACGGTGAAATTTTCTTTTCAATGTGAAGCCACCGCTTTTTTAGGGAAACATTTTATTCTTCCAGTAACCGCTGGGCGTCCTCCAGGGCCTCTTTCGTCAGATCAATAAAACGGGACATTTCTTCTGTCATGGGCTTTCCTTTCAGCTTGATCCAGCCCAGCTGCATCATCTGCGGATCGCCCGCAATGGGCAGGGAGACCACATGGCTGCTGGAAAATCCCGGAGGCAGAAGACCGCTGCCGATGGAGAAGGCATCGGTATGCTCTACAATATTGTAAAAGGTGGAGCGGTCCTTGATATAAATGATGCGGTCGGCCTGCTTCAGATCGTGGAGGGCTACCTCTTCGGCGTAGTCAATGCCGACGCCGCTTTCCTGCTCAAAAACGATCATGGGATAGCCGCTGACTTCCTCCAGAGAAATGCTTTTTCTTTTGGCCAAAGGGTGGTTCTTACTGAAATAAATGCGGGGGCGCAGGGACTTGATGGGGTGGAACTCGATGCCCTTTGCCTTCAGCTCCTTGCGGATAAAGCCCTCCGTCAGCTCTGACATAAACAGGATGCCCAACTCGCTGCGGTTTTGGAATACATCGCTGATGACCTGATCCATATCCGTTTCCATCATATGAAAGACACAGCGTTCCGGGGCCTTTTCCTGGAAAAAACGAAGGAAGGCGTCTACTACAAAGGGATAGTGCTGGCCGGAAACGGAGAAATACATGGCGGGCTGTTCTTCTCTGTGGGTGTACAGCTCCTCCAGCCGCTGCTTCTGTTCTATAAGGGGCCGGGCGTAATTCAGAAATTCCTTGCCGTGGTCCGTCAGGGCAACGCCGCGGTTGGTGCGCTTAAAAAGCTCTACGCCCAGTTCTTCCTCCAGTTCCTTGATCAGGCTGCTGATGTTGGACTGGGAAAGGAAGAGCTTTTGGGCGGCTTTATTGATGGAGCCCCAGCGGGCCACTTCTAAAACATACTGGAGTTGTTGAAATGTCATAGAAAAACCTCCTGTTCTGCTGGTAATTATGATGAACAAAATGGCTTGATTTGTGTATTTTGCTATCTGTTTTGGCGATAACAGACCATTTGAAATACATATTAACACATTTTTTGGGACAAAGCTATAATGAAATCAGAAGAAATGATGATTACACAGAAAAAAGGAGGCTGCACTTATGGAAATGAAAAAAGGATATGGCTTTGGCACCCGCGCCATTCATGCCGGCAACAAAAAAGACACACAGTATGGAGCTTTGACGACACCCATCTATCAGACATCTACCTTTGTATTTGAGGACTGCAAACAGGGCGGCAACCGTTTTGCCGGAGAAGAAAGCGGCTTCATCTATTCCCGTCTGGGCAACCCTACCTCTTCCGTACTGGAAGAAAAGATCGCTAATCTGGAAGGCGGCGAAGCGGCGGCAGTGACCAGCTCTGGTATGGGCGCCATCACCTCCGCTCTTTGGACCATCTGCAAGGCTGGGGATCATATCATCGCCGACGGTACGCTGTACGGCTGTACCTTTGCTTATCTTTCCCACGGCATTTCCCGCTACGGTGTGGAAGTAACCTTTTTGGACACCTCCGATCTGGAGGCGCTGAAGGCGGCGCTGCGGCCCAATACCAAAGTGGTTTATCTGGAAACGCCTGCCAACCCCAATCTGAAAATTACGGACATCCGCGCCGTTTCCGATCTGGTGCATGGGTTTAATCCGGAAATCAAGGTAGTCTGCGACAATACCTTCGCTACGCCTTATTTGCAGCGTCCCCTGGAACTGGGGGCCGATGTGGTGGTGCATTCCGCTACAAAATACCTCAACGGCCATGGCGACGTTATTGCCGGCGTGGTTGTGGGCAAAGCGGATTATATCGCGGAGGTAAGACTGTTCGGTATCAAGGATATGACCGGTTCCGTGCTGGGGCCCTTTGAGTCCTTCCTGATCCTCCGAGGCTTAAAGACCATGGAGATCCGTATGGAACGCCACTGCGCATCCGCCCAGAAGGTAGCGGAATTTTTGAAGGACCATCCCGCTGTGGAAAGCATCAGCTTCCCTGGTCTGCCGGAGCATCCCGGCTACGAGGTAGCGAAAAAACAGATGCTGCTGCCCGGCGCCATGATCTCCTTTGAGGTCAAAGGCGGACGCGCCAACGGAGCGAAGCTGCTGGACAGCCTGGAAATGTGTTCTCTGGCCGTAAGTCTGGGAGACGCGGAGACCCTCATCGAACATCCCGCCTCCATGACCCATTCCCCTTACAGCGCGGAGGAACTGAAGGAAGTCGGCATTTCCGAAGGGCTGGTACGTCTTTCCGTTGGTCTGGAAAACGTGGAGGACATCATTGCCGATCTGAAACAGGGGCTGGATAAGTTGACCTGGTAAACAATAGCGAAACGAAGAAAAAGCACGTGTTAGGGGCATCTTCATGAGAAAACAAAGAAAGCTACAATCCTTTTCATTACAGAGGATTGTAGCTTCCTTTTTTGTACCAAGATGATATTAGGTATGTTTTCTTCTGAAGACAGCCGTTGCAATTCCCCTTAAGAAATTAAGAAAAAGCAGTGTTTTTTTAAGGGGAAGCTGCTTTTCCCGAGTTTTTTTGCTGAAAGCATAGGGCCGGCTAAGTCAGAGGTTTTGATTTTAGAAGAAAGGATATTTCTAAAATGAGGTCTGCGCTTCTGTCGGAAGATCATTCTGTTTTTGGAAAATATGTTCTAAAGGGCTATTGTAAGAAGATTGCAATACACTTTTTCCTGTTTTTTTAAATTTAACTGCTATCATTAGATGAGAATTAGAAAAAAGGGGACATAGGAATGAAACGAAAAATACTTATTTTGGCGTGCGGCGCCGCTATTGGCATAGTTGCGGCGGTATTACAAAGCGCGTTAGGGATCGACAAAGATGTATTTTGGCGATGGTATTGGATAACGGCGCTGGAGGTGCTGGTGGGCGCGGCAGTAATCAATACGTCCTACAATCTGTTTTATTGTTATCGAATGTGGAAATTGCTGAAATTGATCCAGGAAGAAAGGAACCAGGAATTTGTTGACGGTGTGAAGGCGCTGCTGAAAACAGCAAAGGGGAAACATCTGCGTACGATGCTGGAGGTGAACCTGGCCGCGGGATACCTTGGAACGGGAGAAAAGGAGCGTACCGTGGCAATACTGGAAGCGATTCCGGAAATAAGACTGAAACGCGGTGTGCAAAGACTGCTCCACCGCATCAATCTTTTTGCCGGCTATTTTGAAAGCGGCCAGTATGAAAAAGCGTTGGCCGTATATTATGAGAACCAGCCTCTTTTTGAGAAATTCAAAGATCATAAAAAATACGGACGGAATATAGCGATCCTGCATATTCTTGCCGCCATAGCGGAGCAAAACGGCGAGCGGGCGGAGGAGCTGCTGGAGCAGGCGGAGAGAAAGTATGAGGAACCGAGTTCTCAAAAGGCTTTTCAGGAGATCTCTGAGATGTTAAACAAACTGCGGCAGGGACGAACAGAATAATACAAGTCTAAAAGTTTTCCAAATGAAGGGGAAGCGGGGTGACCGTTTTCCTGGGAAAACAATCCAACAGAATAATTCCAATAAAGAAGAATCGCTGGAACCCTTTGTATGCCGCAAGGATTCCAGCGATATTTGTTTTTATGGAAGAGGTCCATATAGGGGATCTTATCTTTTTGTTAGGAGAGGATTTTGTGTATTTCTCCGGCGATTTCTTTCAGATACCGGATATGCTCTTCTTTTCTGGCGATCATACGGCTGGTGGGGCCGGAGGAACTGATGGCGGCGATGGGGTAGCCGGAGGCATCCAGCACCGGCACGGCGTAGCAGGTCAGCCCCACTTCGCACTCCTCGCTGTCGCTGGCGTAGCCCTGGGCGCGAACCTCTTCCAGTACGGCCAGGAATTCCTTTGCGCCGGGAAGAGACTGGCTGGTTCTTTGGGGAAAATCTGCCATCCGCAGATATTGGTGGATGGTGCGCTCCGTTTCAAAGGCCAGGATGGCCTTGCCTGTCCCCGTCAGATGGGCGTACTGGCGGTAGCCCAGAGGCGTGTCCATCCGCAGGAGAGAAGGGCTGACCACTTTGTCCAGAAATACGATGTGGGTCACGTCGTCCATCATGGAAAGGTGGCTGGTCTCTCCGCCTAGGCGGGTCAGCTTTTCCAGATAAGGATGGATAATGGAGATTAGCTCCATGCGGCTGTATACCAGCTGGCCCAGAGTAAAGAGTTTCAGACCCAGGGCATAGCGTCCGCCTTCCTTCCGCAGAAGATAGCCCCGGCTTTCCAGAGTCATCAGGATACGGAAAACCGTGCTTTTATTCAGGCCGGACAGACTGCTGATCTCTCCGGCGTTCAATTCGTTATGGGAAATAAATAGCTGGAGCACGCTCAAGGCGTTGTCCAGAGAGCTTAGGATATATTTTTGATCCACAGGATGTTCCCCCTTTCCGTCTGTGTTCAGTATAGCAGTCAGGGGAAAGAGCGTCAATTTTTTTCTGACGGCCTGAGGGCAAAAAAACACCGGAATCCCTGTAAGGATTCCGGCGCCAGTCGCTTTCTGATAAGGAGGCTTTCTGTGTTCCGCCTCTTTTGATTATTCTGTTTTATCTCTGCCGCTGAGAACGGTATCCGGGTCCTCTCCCTCTTTCAGGCGCAGATATTCCTCCTCCGTCAGTGTATAGCTGATCCCATCATGGACCAGGACGGAGCCGCCCACGGCTTTGTCCTCATCCAGAGCTACGTTCCACGTCTCCACATCGGGAATTGGACGGTCATCCAGATAGGTAGAGACAGAAAAGGCCATCGCCATCATGTCTCCCTGGGATAAATTCCCCCGCAGGAACAGCATACGGCTGCCTTTTGTCCAGCATACGGTATTTTCCAAATCGCCATATTGAAAATAATAAGAATCTTCCTCTGTGGCATTTTCGGAATGGATGATGGAATGCTTTGCGTTATACTCCTCGTCATTGGATTGTATGAACCAAAGAGAATCCGCTTCGATATTTTCAGCGCGGAACAGCCGGGAAAGTCCGCCGAAAAAGGAGGAATCGTCTTTGAAATGCAGATCCTCGAAATAGCATTCGATGATTTCGGCGCCTTCCTGCTGGCCCTCCCGCAATTCTACATTCTGCAGGGAATACCCCTCCGGGATACGCTCCGGGAAATAAAAGAGGGAAGGAAAGGCTTCCGCAAAGCCTTCTTTGATCGTGTCCTCGTCCTCCGCGGCAATCTCCCGCCAGGCGGTTTCTTCCGCCTTCGGGTTCTGCGCTGCCCAAAGCACAGCTCCCAAAACCACAATCACAAGAAGTACGATCCATTTCAAACCTTTTTTCATCATCTATAGTCCCCCTTTCTGCTTGTCAAACAATGTCTTTGATTTTAGTATAGGGGGAAGGGGGGATTTTGTAAAGCAGTATCAAATAAAAAAACGTCTCCGGTCCTTCATAAAAAATTTTTTGAAGATGCCCCAGGGGACGGTTGGAAAATGCTTAGACAGCTTCTTTTCGTTTCAGATTCCGATAGAAGAGCAGTACAACGATCAGGGAGACGGAATCCACAATGGGCTGTACCCACATACAGCCATATAAAGGCAGAAGATGATCCATCAGCGCCAGCAGAGGGATATCCAGCACACCTTTTCGCAGGATGGAGGCGATGAGAGATTCTCGTACCTTGCCCATGGCCTGAAACTGTATAATCATAGGATAGCAAATGGACATCATAGGCATGGCTGTGACCATCCGCCGCAGGAAGGAGGCGCTGTATTCCACTGTAACGGCGTCGTCGATGAACAACGCCGCAAGCTGGGGTGCGAAGATCTCATAGCAGACCAGACACAGCAGGGCAAAGCCCAGGGAGATCATGGCGCCGAAGCGGAAAGCGTCCTGCCGCCGTTTCTGGTTGCCGGCGGAGTAATTGTAGGCCAGCAGAGGCAGAAGGCCGCTGGCAACGCCGATGGAGAAATACAGCGGCAGCTGATCCAGTTTTTTGACGATGCCCAAGGCGGCGACGGCCTCCGTAGCGTAGTGGGAAACGAATTTCGCCTGGGCCGCCACAGCGACTACCGTCAGGGCGTACTGCACAGCGGAAGGGAAACCGATGGACAATATAGAAGGCAGGTAACGTCCAGTAAAAAGCAGGGACTTGGGGTGGATGCGGATGACGGTGTTTTTTCGCTGACGGTAAAGGAAGATCAGAAAATAAACAAGAGCCGCGCAGTTGGACAGGGCCGTTGCCATCCCCGCGCCTACGGCTCCCAAACCGGCGAACTGAGGCAGGATGAACAGCGGGTCCAGTATGATGTTGACGATGCCGCCCAAAGACACGCCGAAGGATGCCTTTGCTGCATTTCCCTCGGAACGGATCAGATTTGCCAGGAGAGTATTCAGTACCGTAGGGCATCCGCCCAGAATCACCACATATTTGGCATAGGCAAAGGCAATATCAAAGGTTTCTTCCGTAGCTCCGCAGAGAAAGAGCAGGGGCCTTGCCAGCAGGAAAAAGACCAGAGAAAAGAGGATCGCCCCTGCCAGACCGAACCAAAAGGCGATGGAAGCCATCTGTTTGGCTTTCATGGGGTGCTTTTTGCCCAATGCTCTGGCAATGGCGGAAGCGCCGCCTACGCCGAAGAGATTGGAAATGGCCGTCAGCATGACAAAAGCGGGCGCCACAATGGTGACAGCCGCCGTCTGATGGGGATCGTTGAGCATCCCGACAAAATACGTATCCGCCAGATTATAGACCAGGGCGATCATTTGCGCCGCAACGGCCGGGAAGATCTGACGGCAGACAGCCTGCCGCACGGGCATCCGCTCGAATATTTCTGTTCTGTCCTGTATGGAATTCATGAAAACATCTCCTTTGCTGTTTTGCGTTCGCTAAAAGCAATCGGAGGGAGCCTGTCTCGGGGTTCGATACGATTGTTTTCCGTTTATGAGAGGATACAGTCTATGCCCCAGATCACCGAAAGATGCAGGGGATAATAGACATAAAACAAATATTTCAGCCGCCATTTGCCTTTTTGGCCGTTATACAGGGCCAAAAGGGGCAGGGCAGCCAGAGAGAACCACTGTATGCCGCCGTACTGGAGATTTACCAGCACCAGACCAAGAGCCGTAAAAAGCAGCTTTTGTTCCCTTGTTTTGCCCAGATAAATGAACAGGGGCAGCAGCACACCGAAGAAATGATAGTCGATGGAAAAGTTGTATTCCGCCAATGCCCAGGGCAGCAGCTCGCAAAGGAAAAAAGAAAGAAGCAGGCTCAGGGGAAACAGCAGCTTTGCGGGAAGGCTGTCACGGCTTCGTCCGTATTCCATGGCGTATATGACGGCGATGGACAGGGAGAAGGTAATGAATATGCACTGCTCCAGACTGCCTTCCGCCAGAAAAAGGGCCAGCTGGAACAGCAGCCCCAGCCCTAGGATCATGAGAAAGTGCTTTTTCCTGTTTTTGGTATAATGACAGCCCTCCGCGATCATGTAGGCGAAGATGGGGAATGCCAGCCTGCCGATGATGCGAAAGGGCGTATAGTTGTCACACAATATCAGACCGATATGGTCGATGGTCATAATCAGCAGCGCAATGATCTTCAGTACGTTGCCATTGAAAACTGCCATGGTGTTTCTCTCCCTTTTTGATGGTGTAAAAATCTCATTAAGATAATGATGCCACAAGGAAATAGGAATGTCAATGCAGGGGAGGGTTCTATTCCTTTCCGGAAAAGCATAGACTGCATTGTATGGATACGATTTTACAGGAGGGATACATATGGCGGAATTTGATATTTACAAGGATATTTCCGAAAGGACCAACGGCGATATTTATATCGGTGTGGTAGGACCGGTGCGGACGGGAAAATCTACCTTTATCAAGCGGTTCATGGATCTTCTGGTGCTGCCCAATATGGAAAATAACCATGCCAGGGAACGGGCCAGAGACGAACTGCCCCAGTCGGCGTCGGGAAAAAATATCATGACCACAGAGCCGAAATTCGTGCCCAATGAGGCGGCGCCGGTGTCTTTGGAGGGCGGCGTGGATTTCCGTGTGCGGATGATCGACTGTGTAGGCTATCTGGTGCCGGCGGCGGAGGGACATATGGAGGGAGACCTGCCCCGTATGGTCCATACGCCCTGGTCGGACAGTCCCATGCCCTTTGTAGAGGCGGCGGAGGCCGGAACCAAGAAGGTCATTACAGACCATTCCACCATCGGTATTGTGGTGACTACCGACGGCAGTGTGACGGAGCTGGACAGAGAAGATTATCTGGAGGCGGAGGAACGGGTCGTGTCCGAATTGCGGGAGTTGGGCAAGCCCTTTGTGGTGTTGCTGAATACGGCGACGCCCTATGACGCGGAAACGGCGCAGATGCGGACGGAGATGGAGGAAAAATACGGTGTGCCGGTGCTGGCGGTCAATGTGGCCCAGCTGAAGGCGGAGGATATCCGGAAGATTTTGGAGCGCATCCTTTACCAGTTCCCCATGAAGGAGGTTCGCTTCTACTTCCCCGGATGGGTGGAGACCCTGGAGCAGGACCACTGGCTGAAACAGGATTTGATCTCTGCCTTGAAGCAGGTCATGGAAAAAACGGAAAAGCTGGAGGATATTCCCCAAGCGGTTGGCGAAATGACGGGGGATGTGATACAGAAAGCCTACACGGATAAGATCCTACCCGGCGAGGGGGCGGCGGAGATCGGCCTGACCTTTGCCGACGGACTGTTTTATAAAGTCCTCAGCGAAACGGTGGATCTTCCCATTGAGAACGACTATTCTCTGGTGGAGACCATTAAGCTGCTGTCTGCCATCAAAAAAGAATATGACAAGATCTCCGGCGCATTGCAGGATGTGAAGCGGAAGGGCTACGGCGTGGTGACGCCGGCCTTTGAGGAAATCACGCTGGAAAAGCCGGAGGTATTCAAGCAGGGCAGCCGTTATGGCATCAAGCTGCGGGCAAAGGGAGAATCCATCCATTTGATCAAAGCCGATGTGGAAACGGAGGTCTCTCCCATTATCGGAAACGAAGAGCAGTCCCATGAGTTTATCGACAAGCTCATCGCCGATTACGAAGAGGAGCCGGAAAAGATCTGGGATCTGAATATTTTCGGCAGGACTCTGAGCGCCATGGTCAATGACGGGATGCAGAACAAGATCTACCGTATGCCCGAGGACGCCCAGATGAAGCTCCAGGAAACTTTGCAGCGGATCGTCAATGAAGGCAGCGGCGGCCTGATCTGTATTATCCTTTAAGGGGAAAATAAGAAGTAGGAATAGCGTCATAAAAAAACGATAGCCGGAATCCTTGCGGCAAAGAGGATTTCAGCTATCTTTTTTTATATTGCCGGCTTTTTATCGGGCCTGTTTTTTGGCGCCGCAGAAGGTGGTAGTCAGAGTCCTTATGCGGGGGTATGATATAACATAAACGGAGATGAAGTTTATTAAGTTTTTTTAAAGAATAGAAAAACCGTAAACCTTTTTCTTATTTTTTCTCTCTTAATAACAGACGCGTCAATAAATGCAAGAGGAGGTTCTGCATTGACAAAAGACAACACGGCGGCGCTGGTCCGGAGGATACAGTCTGGAGACGATCAGGCATTTTCGGAACTGTTTGCCGATTATTACAAAAAAGCAGTGCGCACTGCGGCTTTGCTCTGCGGCCGGGAAGCTCTGGCGGAGGATATTGCGCAGGAGACCTTTGTCACCTGCCTGATGCGGTTGGAGGATCTGAAAAATCCCTATGCTTTTGAGACATGGTTTTGGAAGATTCTTACCAGAAATGCATGGAGGTTTTCAGAAAAAGGCGGCAGATTGGTATCTATGGAAGAATATATGGAAAACGGCGGAGAAAAGGCTGCGGCGGTTTTTGACAGCTATCCCAGCGAAAAGCTGGCGGAATACGACGCTTTATATGACGCTATGGATCGTCTGGGGCCGAAACTGAAAACAGCCGTGGTGCTGTATTATTACAATCAGCTGAGTATACGGGAGATCGCGGCAGTGACGTCCTCCTTGGAGGCGACGGTAAAATCCCGGCTGTTTCTGGCGAAACGGCAGATACGCAAAAGACTGGAGCAAAGAACGGAAGGGGCGGTGCATTGTGAAAATGGATCATCTGGATAACTGGATACAGCGGGGACTGGAGGCAAAAGCGGAACGAATCAACGTATCGGAAGATATGGAAACACGCATTTTGCGGGAGGTTTCTGCGAGAAAAAGAGAGGAGCATGGAAGAATGAAAGGATTTGGCAAAAAAATCGCGGCGGCAGCGGCAGCAGCCTGCCTGATTACAGGAACTTGCTATGCGGCGGTAAAACTGAGCGGCGAGGAAAGTCACACCAGAATGGAGTATACCTCCTTTGCCCAGATGGAAAAAGCGGAGGAAAAGGCGGGTTTTAACGGGAAGTTTGTGGAGAGCTTTCAGAACGGTTTTACATTCTATCTCGGGGGAACAGGCTATACACAGGGAATGGATGAGAATGGCAGCGGCATTGGGAAAGAATACAGCACATTGACGCTGACCTATCAAAATGAGAAGGATCAGCTGCTTTCCCTGAACATTACCAATGGCGATCCCTATGTGGATGCGGGCGAGGACTTTGCGGAAGGCTATTCTGTGTTGAATTGCAAATTTGTTCCGCCGGATTATGAACTGACAGAAGAGGATCTGGCCAAACAGGAGAGCGGAGAACTGAACATCGCCTATGGTACCGCGACAGTTGAAGAAGAAACTGTAGAGTCCTATGGCTGGGTAGATGACGGCGTATACTATGTGCTGTCTGTTTCCGACTGTGATCTGGGCAGCGGAGAAATGGAGCATATGGCCCAGGAGATCATGGCGGCGGAATAAGGCCAGTGTTTCTATAAGATGCAAGAAAAAAGAGCGCGGGACTCTCATAACAGAGAGCCTGCGCTCTTTGGCCTTTTATGTCGCCGGGTTTTTTGCTTCTTCTCGTTGGAAGAATTTCTTTTGGTAAAAAAGGAAATATACAATAAACAGTATGGCGGTCAGTCCCCAGGAAATAGGGTAGCTGAGGAGGATATTGACAATATTCAAATGCTGGCGGACGAAGAGGAAGATCCATAGAATCCGCAGCACGCAAACGCCGCCGCAGGTCATAAGCATGGGAACCAGGACGTTCCCCATGCCTCGGAGAGAGCTGGAAAGGATCTCGATGAAAATAAACATCACATAAGACGGCGCGATGATGCGGATGATCTGCATACCAATCTCGATAACCTTTTCGTCGGTGGTAAAGAGCCGCAGCAGATAAGGCCCCAGCAAAAGCATGATGGTAGACAGGATCAGAGAAGCCACAAAATCCATGCCCAGACAGACCTTGATGCTTTTTTTCATACGGTCGAATTTTCTTGCGCCGTAGTTTTGTCCGATAAAGGTGATGATGGAGACGCTGAACGCGCCGGAGATCATCCAGTAAATAGCGTCTATTTTCGTAAAGGCGGTATGGGCCGCTACGGTTTCGGTCCCCAGACTGTTCAAAGAGGTCTGGATGATGATATTGGAAATGCTGTACATGACAGACTGTATGCCGGCAGGCAGCCCAATGGTGATGATAGAGATCAGCAAAGCCCGATGGAACCGGATTTTTCTGGCCCGCAGGCGGTAGATGTCTGTAGACTGGCCAAGGGCCAGCAGTACCAGCAGAGCGCTGACGGCCTGAGAGATCACTGTGGCAAAAGCCGCGCCTCTGACGCCCTGGTGCAGGAAAACGACAAAGAGAATATCCAGCCCGATATTCAAAAAGCAGCAGACCATCAGGAAGTAAAGGGGACGCTTGGAATCCCCTACGGCCCGCAGGATACCGGAGCCGATATTATAAACAAAAACGAAAATAATGCCCGCGAAATAGATGCGCAGATAAGTAATGGAACCGCCGATGACATCGGAAGGCGTCCGCATCATTTCCAGTATGGAAGGCGTCAGCAGAATGCCCAGTATGGCGGTGATGATACCGCCGGCAATGGAAAGGGCGATAGCCGTATGCAGGGCATTATTCAGCTTCCAGCGGTTCCCCGCCCCGTAGAATCTGGCGATGATTACCGTGGCGCCGGAAGAAAG
>CALWKZ010000098.1 GCA_944381385.1 uncultured Anaerotignum sp.
GCTTTCGAACTGCACCCGGTACAGTATGTGAACCATCCCAATATCATTTCCCAGAATGACAATGTGGTCTCCATCAATTCCTGCATCCAGGTAGACCTTATGGGGCAGGCCAACGCGGAAGTTGTCAAAGGCATGCAGTTTAGCGGCGTAGGCGGACAGGTGGACTTTATCCGGGGCGCCAATATGAGCAAAGGCGGCCGGGCGATTATGGCGCTACCTTCTACGGCGGCGAAAGGCAATATTTCCAAAATCGTGCCGTTTTTGGACCACGGCGCTGTGGTAACGACGGGAAGAGCGGAAATCAATTATGTGGTGACAGAGTATGGGATTGCCCAGCTTTGGGGCAAGACTCTGCGGGAGCGGGCGAAGGAACTGATTGCCATTGCCCATCCGGATTTCCGGGAAGAATTAAAGGAAGAGTATGAAAGAAGATTCCGCGAAAAGCTGCGGTAAACAAAAACAGCCGTCAAACCCTTTGGGCCTGGCGGCTGTTTCTGTCAGGAACAGAAGAAATTCTGTTCTTTTTTTATGTATTTTGGGGCTTTTCCTTGACAAACAGCATCAGAAAAGCGATAGCCAGAAGTGCCAGACAGAAGAACAATGCCCGGCCGTTCCAGAGCTTTGTGGCTGCGGCGCCAATACCAGCGCCGAAAATAAAGAATAATATGATGCCGTAGTAATGTGTGGCTTTTTCCCAGCGGCTTTTCTCCTTTGTTTCGATAAAACGCACCAGATGCTCCGTACCGCTGCGCAGATTCCCCGTACACATGGTAGTAGCGAAGGGCATACCGTGGACTTTGCGGAAGCTCTGCACCTGCAGGGAACAAATAAAGGATACCAAAGCATTGGCTATTGCGTCTGACTTTCCTAAAGGCAGAAGTAATACCACGACCAGCGCGCAGATCTCCAGCAGGAGCACCAGCTGCCGCCAGTGGAGGGCCAGACGGCCTTCTTCCCAGTGGTGAATCCATTCTCCTGTGAAGATCCCCAGCACAAAGGCGAAAATAGGCACCAGATAAAACAGGGCTTTTTTCCAGTCACCCTGGGACAAATGTATGCCTAGAAGGACGATATTGCCTGTTTGAGCGTTGGCAAAGACCTGTCCTCGGGCGATATATGTATGGGCGTCCAAAAATCCGCCCACAACGGCCAGCAAAGCGCCCAGACGGAAGGAATCAGACATTTGACTGGTATGGATAGGCATAACGGGCTACCTCCCTTACATCAGATATTTGCGGTCCAGAGCACGATACTGGAGCACTTCCGCCAGATGGCGCATGGTAATGGGGCCGCCGCCGTCCAGATCCGCCGCCGTGCGGGCTACTTTCAGGATCTTGTGGTAGGCTCTTGCGCTGAGGTCCATGGAATCAAAGGCTTTTTTCAAAAGCTCCCGTTCCGCATCACCCAGCTGGCAGTAGGTGTCCATCTGCGCGGCGTTCAGCTGGGCGTTGAAGAAAATGCCTTCATCTTTATAGCGTTCCAGCTGGATTTTGTGAGCTTTGACAACACGTTCCCGAATCTGGGCGGAGGTTTCTCCCTGCGGCGCTGATTCCAGATCCTCATAGCCTACGGCGGGCATTTCTACCATCAGGTCGATACGATCCAGCAGAGGACCGCTGATTTTTCCTTGATACTTGGCGATCTCACCGGCAGTACAGCGGCACTTGTCGCCGCAGCCCAAATAGCCGCAGGGGCAGGGATTCATGGCCGCCACCAGCATAAAATCAGAGGGGAAGGTCAAAGTGCCGTTGACACGGGCGATGGTCACCTTTCTGTCCTCCATGGGCTGCCGCATGACTTCTAGGGCTGTTCTCTGGAACTCCGGCAGCTCATCCAGAAAAAGTACGCCGTTATGGGCCAGAGAAATTTCGCCGGGCTTGGGTACTCTGCCGCCGCCAGTCAGGGCGGAAGCGGAAATGGTATGGTGCGGAGCCCTGAAAGGCCGCTGGCGCATCAGTACGTTTTTGTTTTTCAAAAGACCGGCTACGCTGTATATCTTCGTGATCTCAATGCTTTCGGCAAAGGAAAGATCCGGCAGTATGGTAGGAAACCGTTTTGCCAGCATGGTTTTGCCGGAGCCGGGCGGGCCGATCATCAGGATGTTATGTCCGCCTGCCGCTGCCAGCTCCATGGCGCGCTTGGCGTTTTCCTGCCCCTTTACATGGGAGAAATCCAGCAAAGGATCGCTGCCGTCTTCTGCATATAAAGCCTGAATATCCAGAGAGAAGGGAAGCAGTTTTTCTTTTCCCGTCAGAAAAGACACCATTTGTTTCAGGCTGTGGATGGCATAGACCTCCATCCCTTCTACCAAAGCAGCCTCTTCGGCATTTTCAAAAGGGACGATACATTTTTGTATACCTTCCTGCCACGCGCCGTATACCATAGGCAGGATACCGTTGACCGGACGGAGGGAGCCGTCCAGAGAAAGCTCTCCGGCAAAAAGAAAGCCTTCCAGGGTCGAGTCGGGCAGAATCTCACAGCAGGCAAGAATCCCCGCCGCGATGGGCAGGTCAAAGGATGCCCCTTCCTTTCTGGTGTCCGCGGGAGCCAGATTCACGGTAATACGTTTGACCGGAAAGGAAAATCCGCTGTTTCGTATGGCGGTCCGAACCCGCTCTCTGGATTCCTTTACGGCGGAATCAGGCAGACCTACAATATCAAAGGCGGGCAGGCCGCTGCTCAAGTCTACCTCCACATTCACATGGTAGCCGTCTATTCCCATCAGTGCCGAGCTGTTTACGATAGCCAGCATCTTGTCACCTTCTTTTTCTCATTTTTTATCTTATTTATCATATCAATATTTACGAATCCGCGCAATGTATTTTAGGGATTTCTACTATATAATAGGGTCTGTTTAACAAAAATATCAAAAATTTCAAAAAAAATCATTGAATTTTGAAAAGAAAGCATATATAGTAGATTTCGTAACTCAAAGGCAGGCGGAGGTGTGCTATGGAAGAATATTACTTGATGTGGCTTTCCCGGATGATGGTGCATCAGGGAAACAAAGCCCGTTCCCTGATTTCCTATTTTGGCTCGGCGGAAGAAATCTGGCGCGCGAAACCGGAGAAAATAAAGGCATGTCCGTATATTTCTCCCAAATTAGCAGATACTTTGCTTGCGAACAGAAATGGAGAAGTGCTGGATGACTGGATTGCGGAGTTGGAAGAAAAGGAGATATCCTTCTTTTCCCTGTACCATCCGTCTTATCCCGCATTGCTGAAAGAAATCCATAATCCGCCTTTCGGCATTTATGTAAAAGGTACGCTGCCGGATGACGAGATTGATAAAGTGGGCGTCATTGGCGCCAGACGATGTTCCCAGTATGGGGCTTCGGTGGCCTACCGTATGACGAAGGATTTGGGCAAGACCAATGTTATCGTAGTCAGCGGCATGGCAAAAGGCGTGGACTCCATGGGTCACAAAGGCATTCTGGACGGCGGCGGAAAGACCGTAGCGGTTTTGGGCAGTGGTGTAGACGTCTGCTATCCCTCGGAGAACCGGGAGCTGATGGAGCGCATCATAGAAAACGGCTGCGTACTGTCGGAATATCCGCCCCAGACACCGGCGATCCCGTACCATTTTCCTTTCCGGAATCGTATTATTGCGGGCCTTTGCAAAATGATCGTTGTGGTGGAAGCGGGAAAAAGAAGCGGTACGCTGATCACGGCAGACCTCGCTTTGGAAAATGGAAGAGACGTGTTTGTGGTGCCGGGGAATGTGACCAGCGCTCTCAGCGAAGGCACCAATAATCTGTTGAAGCAGGGATGTCCCGCCATTACAGAATCCGGTGATATTTTATTTGAGTTGGGCATTTCGTATAAAGAAGGCGAAAAAGAAAAATTCAGACAAAAGGTTGCGGCGAACCTTTCGCCAGAGGAACAGGAAATCTATGGCCTGATTTCCGATACAGAGCCGATCACGGCAGAAGAGATCGGCAGAAAGCTGGATCGGAACATTCAGGATGTACAGTATATGCTTTCTCTTTTAGAGATTTCCGGGCATATCCAGAAGCTGCGTCAGGCGGGATATATCCGGCAGTAAAAATCATCAGAACGTGGGGTGAATTATGACGAAAACAGAAACGGCAAAAACGAAAAAAACGTCTAAGAAATCTGCCTCCAAAAAGTATCTGGTCATTGTGGAGTCTCCCGCAAAGGCCAATACCATCGGCAAATTTCTGGGCAGCAATTATAAAATAGAGGCTTCTATGGGGCATATCCGGGATCTACCCAAAAGCCAGATGGGCATAGACATCGAACATGATTTTGAACCGAAGTATATTACCATTCGGGGCAAGGGCGATCTTTTGAGCAAGCTGAAAAAGGACGCTAAAAGCGCCGACAAAGTATATCTGGCAACTGACCCGGACCGTGAAGGGGAGGCCATCAGCTGGCATCTGCTGCACGCGTTGAATCTGGGCGACGAGAAGCCTGTCAGCAGGATTACGTTCAATGAGATCACAAAAGCGGCCGTAAAACGCTCCATTACAGAGGCCAGAGACATTGACATGGATCTGGTGGACGCCCAGCAGGCCAGACGCGTGCTGGACAGAATGGTGGGCTATACCATCAGCGATCTTCTGTGGAAGAAGGTAAAGAAGGGCCTCAGCGCCGGCCGTGTGCAGTCGGTGGCTCTGCGGATCGTCTGCGATCGGGAGGAGGAGATCCGGGACTTTATCCCGGAGGAATATTGGACCATTGGCGCTGTTATGGAAACGGCCCAGAAAAAGAGATTTGAAGCCAGATTTTACGGCAAAGGCGAGGAAAAGCTGGAACTGCCTGATGAGCAGACTGTCCAGCAGATCCTGCGGGATTTGGAAAATACCCAGTTCCAGGTGACGGAAGTAAAGAAGGGCACAAGACAGAAAAAACCGGTGGCTCCTTTCACTACCAGCACCATGCAGCAGGAGGCCAGCAAACATCTGAATATGGCCACACAAAAGACCATGATGATCGCCCAGCAGCTCTATGAGGGCATTCATGTTAAGGGCGAGGGCAATGTAGGTCTGGTTTCCTATATCCGTACAGACAGCTTCCGTATTTCCGACGAAGCCTATGAAGCGGCTGTGAACTTTATTATGGAGACGTACGGCAAGGAAAATGTCAATCCCGAAAGGATACAGTATAAATCCAAAGGCAAGACCCAGGATGCCCATGAGGCTATCCGTCCCACCAATGTGTTCCGTACACCGGACAGCATCAAGGAGTCCCTTTCCAAGGACCAGTATAAACTTTACAAACTGATCTGGGAAAGATTTGTGGCCAGCCAGATGAGCTCGGCGGTATACGATACCTTGCAGGTGAAAATGGCGGCGGGAGAATATTCCTTCCGGGCTTCCGGCTCCAGACTGGCTTTCAAGGGCTTTTTGGAGGTATACAACAAGGGAGAGGAAGAAGCGCAGATGCAGATTCCTGAACTCCAGGAAGGAGATATGCTGAAAGCGACGGAAATCCTGCCGGAGCAGCATTTTACGCAGCCTCCCGCCAGATTTACGGACGCTTCCCTGATCAAGACGCTGGAGGAGATCGGTGTTGGCAGACCAAGTACCTACGCGCCTACGCTGACCATCATCCAAGCCAGAAACTATGTGACCAAAGAAGCCAAGAACCTCTACCCTACGGAACTGGGCGAAACGGTCAATGAGATCATGAAAACCTATTTTACGGATATTGTGGATATCGACTTTACCGCCCATATGGAGGATCGTCTGGATG
Organism: uncultured Anaerotignum sp.; assembly: GCA_944381385.1. Classification (GTDB taxonomy): domain Bacteria; phylum Bacillota; class Clostridia; order Lachnospirales; family Anaerotignaceae; genus Anaerotignum. The sequence goes on from CALWKZ010000098.1 coordinate 5,718, forward strand.
AGGTGGAAATGGGCAAAGAGGAATGGAAACAGGTCATCCGTGATTTTTATCCCGGGTTCCATGAAGCGGTAGAAAACGCCGTGGATAAGCTGGCTAAGGTAGAAATCAAAGACGAAGTAACAGATATTATCTGTGAAAAATGCGGCCGGAATATGGTCATCAAATATGGCAGATACGGAAAATTCCTGGCTTGTCCCGGATTCCCGGAATGTCAGAACGCCAAGCCTTTTTTTGAAGAGGCCGGTGTCAACTGTCCGGAATGCGGCGGTAAGGTACTCATCAAAAAGACCAAAAAGGGCCGGACATACTACGGATGTGAAAATAACCCGGAATGCTCCTTTATGTCCTGGAACAAGCCTACAGGGGAAAAATGCCCGAAATGCGGCAGTTTCCTGGAGGAAAAAGGAAAGAAAAACCCTAAGATTGTCTGCTCCAATGAGAAATGCGGCTATATGAAGGATCTGGAAGAGGAAAAAGAAGATTAAACACAGAAAAACTTCTGAAAAAAAGAAAAAAATAGAAAGTTTCAGTTGTTTTTTTTCCGGGAGTATGCTATAATCCCATAGGTAACTTAAAAACACACGCATTTGTTGCCCTGTATCTGGTGCCGATGTGATCGGTGGTACGGGGGAAAATGCGGAGGACAAACCACAGGAGGTGCGCTATGAGCGTAATTTCAATGAAACAGTTGTTAGAAGCAGGTGTACATTTTGGTCACCAGACAAGAAGATGGAATCCTAAAATGGCGGAATACATCTTCGCAGAAAGAAACGGCATCTACATCATCGACCTGCAGAAGACCGTAAAGAAGGTAGATGAGGCTTATGCTGAAATCTGCAACATGATCGCAGACGGCGGTGAAATCCTGTTTGTTGGTACAAAGAAACAGGCACAGGAATGCATCAAGGAAGAAGCTGAAAGATGCGGCATGTACTATGTAAACCAGAGATGGCTGGGCGGTATGCTGACAAACTTCAGCACCATCAAAACAAGAATCGCAAGACTGAAAGAGCTGGAAAAAATGCAGGAAGACGGCATTTTTGAAGTTCTGCCCAAGAAGGAAGTTGCAGCTTTGATGCACGAAATGGAAAAGCTGGAAAAGAATCTGGGCGGTATCAAGAACATGAAAAAGGTTCCTGATATGATGTTCGTCGTAGACACAAGAAAAGAAAAAATCGCTGTTCAGGAAGCACACACACTGGGTATTCCCATCGTTGCAATCGTAGACACAAACTGCGATCCCGATGAAATCGACTACGTAATCCCCGGTAACGATGATGCGATCCGTGCCGTAAAACTGATTGCTTCCAAGGTTGCTGACGCAGTTCTGGAATCCAAACAGGGTGAACAGGAAGCAGCAGAAGAAGTTGCTGAAGAAGCAGTAGCAGCAGAATAATCTATACAATGATTTGCCCGAGCTTCAGCCGGATTAACGGGCTGAAGCTCTTTTTATGAAATTCTAATTATACGGAGGGAAAAAACATGGCTATTACAGCAGCAATGGTAAAAGAATTGAGAGAAATGACAGGCGTTGGCATGATGGACTGCAAAAAGGCCCTGACAGAAACCGACGGCGATATGGAAAAGGCAGTAGAACTGCTGAGAGAAAAAGGTCTGGCTGCTTCCGCAAAGAAGGCAGGCCGTATTGCTTCCGAGGGTATCGTTGACATCTACCTGAGCGATGACAACAAGATCGGTACAATCGTAGAAGTAAACTCCGAAACAGACTTCGTAGCAAAGAACCAGGTATTCAGAGACTACGTTGCAGCTGTTGCAAAACAGGCTTCCAAATCCACAGCAAAAGATATGGACGAGTTCTTCGCTGAAAAATGGGATCTGGACCCTCAGTTCACAGTAAAAGAAGCGCTGAGCCAGCAGGTAGCTGTTATTGGTGAAAACCTGAACATTAGACGTTTCGAGAAATATGAAAAATCCGGTTCCGGCAAGCTGGTTTCCTATATCCATGGCGGCGGCAGAATCGGTGTTCTGATCGAGCTGGCTTGCGATAACGAAAGCGATGCTCTGGTAGAACTGGGCAAAAACGTTGCAATGCAGATCGCAGCGCTGAATCCTAAATTCATTGCGGAAAAAGACGTTCCTGCTGACTTCATCGAAAAAGAAACAGAAATCCTGACTGTACAGGCAAAGAACGATCCTAAGAACGCAAGCAAGCCTGACAACATCATCGCAAAGATGATCGAAGGCAGACTGAAAAAAGAAATGAAAGAATTCTGTCTGGTAGAGCAGCCTTATGTAAAAGACGGCGACCTGACAGTAAAGAAATACATTGACTCCGTTGCAAAAGAAGTTGGTGCTCCCATCGAGATCACACGTTTCGTTCGTTTCGAGACAGGCGAAGGTCTGGAAAAGAAAGAAGAAAACTTCGCTGATGAAGTTGCAAAAGCAATGAACTGATTTTTGACAGCAGACAAAAGCCCGAACCATGCTTTCGCGTGGTTTGGGTTTTTCTTTACAGAAAAAACGTATGTTCTGACAGCGGGAGAAGGGAGAGCAGCCATGGGAAAGATGGTCTATCATTATTGCAGCTTGGAAACACTGTTGAATATTTTAGAGCATAAAACCATTCGTCTTTCGGATATCAACAAACTCAATGACTCCAATGAGAGCAAGGCACTGCTGCATATTACCAGAAACCGAGCCATTTCTTTGATGCTTTCTCGATTGGAAGAAAAAGGCGAGGAATATATGGGCGGCATGGCTTACCGGGAATTTGTGGTCTATTTGATCGACAAAATGATTGAGCAGGTAAAGGGGTATCATGATCTGTTGACATATATTGCCTGCTTTTCCGAGTCGGACGACTGCCTGAGCCAGTGGAGGGGATATGGTGATGATGGCCGGGGTGTTGCCATCGGTTTTGATGTAGATGCCATCCAGGAACTGCTGCGGGAGGAGGACGCCCATCAGCTGGAATTCCGGAAGGTAAGGTATATTGATACCGATGTAAATACATTGTTTTGTGATACCCAGCAGTGTGATTTGAGTATCAGTGTTCACGCCTCCAATTTGGTCCACACGCTTATGTCTTATATCGACCAGAATAAGACACAGCAGATTTTAAACGGTTCTTATATGGCCACAGAGGAGGGACAGTGGTTCCTGCCGCTGCTGCAGGATTCCTTTTTCTATAAGGACGATTCCTTCGCGGAGGAAACGGAATGGCGGCTGATTTTAAAGGACGAGATCATCAAAAGTGAGGAGAACTGGGGACAGATCTATAACTGGTCTAGATGTCCCCAGGAGGACAAGACAGTCCTGCAGAAGCTGTTTCCTAAGGCGCTTTGCTTTCGTCCTACGGAAAATGATATTATATCCTATATGGATCTGGATTTTTCCGCGGGGGAACCATCCGCTAATGATATGATACAGGAGATCATCATTGGTCCCAACTGCCGGCTGATGTATCAGGATGTATTCCAGCTGCTGGCACATTTTGGCTTTGATGTAAGCGGTTTAAAGGTCAGACGTTCCGCTTCCACTTATCGTATCTGAGTCGGGAGAGAGAATCCTCTGGTTGAAATAAGGAAATTGCTTTGTTATAATGGTATCAAATTTTGCAGAATGGAGACAGACAAATGAAAAAACCTTTTGTTTCTTTGGAACAGATTCAGAAAATCGCGGAAACATATCCTACGCCTTTTCACATTTATGATGAGAAGGGGATTCGTGAAAACGCCAGAAAAGTCAATCAGGCCTTTGCATGGAACAAGGGCTTTCGTGAATATTTTGCCGTAAAAGCGACGCCTACCCCTGGTATTCTTCAAGTACTGAAGGAGGAAGGCTGTGGCGCCGACTGTTCCTCCTATACGGAACTGATGATCTCGGAGGCAGTAGGTGTAACAGGACATGATATCATGTTTTCGTCCAATATGACGCCGGCGGAGGATTTTGCTTTGGCGGCAAAATTGGGCGCTATCATCAATTTTGATGATATCACCCATATTCCTTTTTTTGAAAAGATTGCACCTATTCCGGAAACCGTGTGCTGCCGTTACAATCCCGGCGGCGTGTTCCAGGTAAGCAATGAGATCATGGACAATCCCGGGGACGCCAAATACGGCATGACAAAGGAACAGCTGAAGGAATCCTTCCGTATGCTGAAGGAAAAAGGAGCCAAGCATTTCGGTATCCATGCTTTCCTGGCCAGCAGCACCAGCTCCAACACGTATTATCCCATGCTGGCGAAGATCCTGTTCCAGCTGGCGGTGGAACTGAAAGAAGAATTGGGCGTACATATCGCTTTTATCAATCTGTCCGGCGGTGTTGGTGTGCCTTATCATCCTGAGGAGGAGCCCTGTGATATTATGGCCATTGGGGAAGGTGTGCGCCAGGTCTATGAAGAGGTGCTGACACCGGCAGGAATGGATGATGTAGCCATCTTTACGGAAATGGGCAGATACATGCTGGCGCCTTACGGTGCATTAGTAGCGAAAGCCATCCACGAAAAACATATTTATAAGGAATACATTGGTTTGGATGCCTGCGCGGCAAACCTGATGCGTCCCGCTATGTACGGCGCGTACCATCACATTACGGTGCTGGGAAAGGAAAATGCACCCTGTGACCATAAATACGATATTGTCGGCGGTCTCTGCGAAAATAACGACAAGTTTGCCATTGACCGTATGCTTCCGGAAATTGAAATGGGGGATTATCTGTTCATCCACGATGCCGGGGCGCATGGTCATTCCATGGGCTACAACTACAACGGCAAGCTCCGTTCCGCCGAGCTTCTGTTAAAGGAAAATGGAGATGTGGAACTGATCCGTCGGGCTGAAACGCCGGAGGATTACCTGGCAACCTTTGATTTTACAGGTCTGTTCCAGAAGAAATGAGTTAAAACAAAAAACGCTGTGTTTTATGGGTATGTGAACCGCCCCATATTGTGCGGACAGTACAAAAAAGAGGCCTGCAAGGATAGAACAAATTGAGTTAAAGACTGGTCTGGCGAAGCGAGAGCGGAGCCAGGCCAGTCTTTAACTGGAGCCGCTCGTGGTTATAGAAGTGGA
>CALWKZ010000099.1 GCA_944381385.1 uncultured Anaerotignum sp.
CAGACCGCGGCTGTTGTCCAGTTCTACCTTGACTGTATAGGTACCGGCCTGGGTAGCGGCGGGACTGATGGTGGAAACGGTGCCGGTCAAGGGCTCCGGAGAAACAGCCGTCAGCAGTACGTCTACCTCGTCGCCTACGGCGATGTCATTGACCATCTGTTCCGATACGCCTACCTCTACCTTGACTCTGGACAGGTCAATGATGGTATAGGAGGGTGTGCTTTGAGAGGCAAAGCTGCCGATCTCGATATTTCTGGCGGAGATGACGCCGGAAATGGGCGAGGTAACACTGCAGTCGGCGATGTTTTTCTGTAAATTGTCCATCTGTACCTGCAAACTGGTCAGATTGGCCTCCGCCGTATCGTAAGCCAGTTTGATCTGGTCGTATTCGCTTTTGGCGATGATACCTTCGTCATAAAGGATCTGGTTGCTTTCCAAGGTGGTTTTGGCGTTCTGCGCCTGCAATTCCGCTACGTCATAGGATGCCTGCACGCTGCGCAGGTTGTTCTGCAGATCGGTGCTGTCTACGGTAAAGAGCACCGCCCCCGCGCCGACGCTGTCGCCTACCTCATAGCCGAAGGACAATACCTTTCCCGCGATAGTAGGCACCACAGAAACCTCTCTGGACGGCGCTACCTTGCCGGAAAAGGAAAAATCACTGGAAATAGCGCCGGTGCCTACCGTTGTGGTTTCCACACTGCGCGCTGTTTTTTCCTCCACTGTCTCTTCCGTCTGTCCGCAGCCTGCCAGCATGGCGGCGCAGATCAAAGCCAAACATAAACTCCTTTTTTTCATTCCCCAAACCCTCCTGTTTTTACTAATTCATTTAATTCCCGCAGATGGGAACAGTATTTTTCAATGGCTTCCTCAGAAAAAGTGGAAAAACAGCCTGCGATATTTTCAATCAGCTGTTCCTCGGCCTGATATACTTCGGATATCCCTTTTTCCGTCAGACGGAAATAGGAGATCCTGCCGTCGCTGCCTTTGTCTGCCTGTGCTTTTTCCAGATAGCCGCCTTCCCGCAGCCGGTTGACCATGATGGACATGCTGCTTTTGCTGATATTCAGCCAGTTGGACAGATCGGAAATGGTGCGTATGCCCGTGGTCTGCATCAGCAGCAGTACATGAAACTGGCGCATGGTCAGCTCGCCGCAGCGGTTTTTCCCGTTGATGTTAAAGGATTTTTCAATATGCTCCCGATTCCATCTGAGAATATTCATATTCAGTTCTACCAGTGACTTTGCCAGTTCTTTTCCCGTCATAGAAGACATTGGGACTCCCCCTTTATTCGGATACATAAACTAAAATAATTTTATTATAAAACTATTTTGGTGTCAATGGATTTTCTGTGTTTCAGATAACCGAAAAAAGAAAGCAGTTTTTATGGCATAAAAAAAGGTATGGATTTTTTTCCTAAGTCCATACCATTTTTTTATTTAATAGCTGTAAATAACATTGAATCCAATGACACCGGCGTCCCGACTGGCCAGGATGCCCGGATTCAGGAAGAAGGTGATGCCTTTTTCCGTCAGATAAAAGCCGCAGTCGTCAATGTTTTTATTCAGGCGGCTTTCCGCATCGCTGTAGAAGGCGTCCGGCTTCTGCCGGATCAAAGCCAGGAAGCCCTGGCGCACAGCTTCCTCCAGATCCGAAGGATCGTCGGGCACGATATCCGTCAGGCCCAATTCCTTTCCGGTAATCATGGAATATGTGGAAGCCGTCAGTGTCTGTTCTACCGTACCGGCAAAGAACATGGTCTCCTGCAAAATAGAGGCGTAACGGTTATCCTCTGTGGAAACGGTGTTGGTCTGGCGATAGTACCAGGGAGAGAAATAATCCCCGTTTTTCTGGGCGGAAGCATAGGCCGCCTTTGCCGCTTCCGCGTACTGCATAACGGCGCCGCTGCCTTCTGCCTGAAGCTGTGTATATATGGTTTCGTTGATGGTATTGGCTACGCTGCTGTTCTGTGTCAGCGGTGTATAGGTCAGCTCAATGGTCATGACGGTGGTGCCGTCATTGGCCTTGATCTCCTGGCGGTAGTTGCCGCCGGCGGTCTGCGCGCTGCCGGAAGAGGTGATGTCAATGACGTAATTTACGCCGTCCCAGGCTACTTCCGCACCAAAGGCCACTGCTACGGCCCGGATGGGCACCATGGTCCGGTCGTTCATGATCTGTGCGGGCACATCCATGGTATAGACCACTTCCCCGTTTTTATAGACCTGGTTTTGCCCGATCACCATCAACACAACATCGTTCCCCCGCTGGGAAGTGATGGTCTGGGCGCTTTCCTCCCAGGTGACGGTGGCGTCCATGGCCTCAAAGATCTTTCGCATGGGCACCAATGTCCGGTCGTCCTGAATAACCGGTGCCTGGTCGAAGGCGATCTCCTGTCCGTCTACATAAACGGTAATAGGGGGATGGGCCTGGGCTGCCGGAGCCAAAGAAAATAAGAGCGCCAGCGCCAGGCAGCAGCCGCCTGCCCGCCGGAATATTTTTTTATGGAAAAATGATGTATTCATTCAAATACCTCCTGTTATACCGGCCGAAAGCCGGGAAGAATAACCGCAGGCAAAAGACAGATGCCTACAGAAAAGAGTATACCATATTTTTCGGATGAAAAAAAGAAGCCGCCGGGGAAAAATTCCCTTTTCCGGATTAGAAATTTATGGCGGCGCGAAAAAAAAACGGGAAACCCCGCTGGATCACGGGATTTCCCATTGGCTGCAATCTTTTACTGTTCTGTTTTTCCTTCGCATTCCAGAGCGTATTTCATGGCCAGAGAAGCGCAGTGGCCGATCATCTGCATACAGCTTTTCTTTCTTGCCTTGCACTCAAAATCCCCATGGGGGGCCGACAGCTCGCTGCAGATCAGGGTGCCGTAGGTTTCCTCCATTTCGTTAACCAGAGGGGCTACCTGGTCATAGATACCGTTTAGTTCTGTGATCCTGTCCGCCATAGTTTCCTTGGCCAGAGGGTCTTTTCTGCCTACTGCCAGGGACAGAGCCATGACCGCGCCGGTAACGGCGCCGCAGACATGCTTCGTATGTCCCATGCCGCCGCCAAAGCCCGTAGCCATACACATAATCTCTCTGGGCAGATCAGAGCCGTGGACGTCCAAAAAGCTGGCCAATACGCATTCCGTGCAGTTCAGGCCCTGCCGGAAATAGTTTTTTGCCTGCTGTTCCGCCTGTTCCGTAAGGGTAAGTTCCTTTTTTTCTTCTTCCATAAGACAAAACCTCCTGTTCTTCGACAAAATCACCTTTGTTTCAGTGTATCACGCCCAAAACAAAAGCGCAAGGACAGAGGTCAAAAGCCTTCATTCCGTATTTTTTTCAGGATTTCCTCATCGGCGGGACAGAAATCATAGGCGGGGATCTCCTCCGGCGTGATCCAGGAAAAGGCCATATGCTCCAGCTGCTTTGGCTCTCCCTGCTCCACATGCGCCAAAAACAAAGTCAGATGCACCGTCAGGTCGGGATAAGCGTGGCAGACCTCCAGATAGACCTTGTCCACGGCAATTTCGATGTCCAGCTCCTCCCGGCATTCCCGTTTCAGGGCTTCCTCTTTCGTTTCCCCCGGTTCCACCTTACCGCCGGGAAATTCCCACAGACCGCCTCTGGCTTTGTGCAGGGGCCGCTGGCAGATAAAAAAACGATGGCCCTCATGGAGCAGGGCTGCCGCTACTTCCGTCATGATGCTTCCTCCTTTCGCATGCTTGTCCAATGATGCTTCTTTCTCCACCATACCACAATCCGCTTTCCCCGGAAAGTTTTTTTGTTAAAAAAGGAAATCAAGAACAGTTCCGATAAAAAATAACATCGCTGAAATCCTTTTTATTGTCAGGATTCCAGCGATGTTTGTTTTCCTATGAGGACGCCCCCTGGGGACGGCCCTCTTTTTCTCTGTTCTAATGGAACCGATGCAGATATTTTTCTTTGGTAGCCATGCCGCCCCGGATGTGGCGTTCCGCTTTGTTGACTTCCAGTACCTTGCGGACGGATTTCGCCAGCTCCGGGTCGATTTTTTCCACCCGATCGGTGATGTCCTTATGTACCGTAGATTTGCTGATGCCGAATTTTTTTGCCGTTTCCCGGACAGTGGCATTGGTATGGATCATGAATTTCGCCACCTCCACCGCCCGTTCTTCGATATAGCTTTTCAAAAAAAGCACTCCCCTGAGATGTTCTTGATTATCTATATGCGGTTGTCGGATGCCTTATGATAGACAGTGGGAGAAAAGAAAAACAGGCATCTGCGTTTTGGCGGGGCTAAAACGTTTCTGCCTGTGGGGCTTGTTTCTCTTTTTGTGCGGGGGCTGTCTGGCCGCCTGCGATGATTTCCCGGGCGATCTCCTTCCGGGACAGGCACCGGTCCATGGCTGTTTTCTCTATCCGGCGGTGGGCCTCCGCCTCGGAAAGCCCCTCCCGGTCGATGAGGACCCACTTGGCCCGGTTTACCAGACGGATCTCCTCCATTTTTTCCGAAAGGGTCTGGCTTTTTTTCTCCAATCTGCCCAGCCGTTCCCGCATGCTGACCATCCAGTCCAGGGCGCAGAGTACTGTCTGGCGGGAGGCGGGCCGGGGCAGGACAAATATGCCGTATGCCGACGTTTTGTCATAGATCTCTTCATACAGCTCCGCCCGTACCGTCAGCAGGACGACGGCGGTTCTTCCTTCCGAAAGATCTATGGCTAGGTCTGTGCCGAAATCATCCTCCAGAGGGGAATGGATCACGACAAAATCAAAGGCGCGCTCCAGCAGACAACGCTTGGCGGCGCTGACGCTGTCGGCCCAGTGTACGGTGTGATAGCGGGAGGGCGGCAGCAGAGGCCGGAGCGCAGTATGAAATTTCTCTGTGGCCGATACCACCAGAATGCTGTAAGCATGTTCCGGGAAGTTCATGGGCCGTCCTCCTTTCTGTTAAGGCTGTTCTCCCTCGGCGGCGTCCAGATACGCCTGTAGGATGGGCGCCGGCAGATGTGCTGCGATAAAATCGCTGTTGGCGGCCGCGACGGCAGCTTCCTTCCGGCTCTGGGGCAGACGCGCGTACTGCCGCAGGATCTGGGGGCTGGCGGTAAACAGGTTCTCATCCGCCGCCGGCGGCAGCTCCATCTGCCGGGTGATGCCGTCCAGACCACTGTAGATCAGCAGAGCGAAGGCCAGATAAGGGTTGGTGAGGGGGTCGGGAGAGCGCAGCTCCGCCCGGCGGTGCTGATCCATAGCCGCGGGGATACGGATGAGCTGGGAGCGGTTCTGGCAGGACCAGGTGATATAGCCTGGCGCTTTCTTGCTGCCGAAACGCTCATAGGAATCCCTGGTAGGGTTGAGGAATACGGTCATATCGGCGATATGGCGCAGTACCCCCGCCATCATCCGAGGTAGGGCGTCCTCTCCTGTTTTTGTCTGTACCGACAGATTGATATGGAAGCCGTTGCCGGGGTGGTTTTTCAGGGGTTTTGGCGAGAAATCCGCAAAAAGTCCGTTGCGCTGGGCAATGGTCTTAACGACGGTCTGAAAGGTCAGGGTATTGTCCGCCGCCGTCAGCGGGTCGGAATAGCGGAAATCGATCTCATTTTGTCCCGGTCCTTCCTCATGGTGGGAGCTTTCGGGATAAATGCCCATACGCTCCAATGTCAGACAAATTTCCCGGCGGATGTTTTCGCACTTGTCCTCGGGAGCCATATCCATATAGGAGGCGTTGTCATAGGGGATTTGGGTGGGCTGGCCGTCATCGTCCAAGCGGAAGAGGTAAAACTCCATTTCCGGCCCGAAATCAAAGGAAACGCCTGCCGCCTCCGCCGCTGCCGCCGCCTCCTTGAGAAGGCTTCTGGTATCGCAGGGGAAGGGGCTGCCGTCGGGATAGGTGATATGGCAGAACATCCGCACCACCTGGCCGTGTTCCGGCCGCCAAGGCAGCACACTCAGGGTATCCGGCTCCGGATGGAGCAGCAGATCCGAATGGGCCTCGTCGCCGAAGCCGGCGATGGCCGAGGCGTCGATGGCGATGCCGTAGGAAAAGGCCCGCTCCAGCTCGTCAGGCATGATGGAGATATTTTTCTGCCGGCCGAATACGTTGCAGAAGGCAAGGCGGATAAATTTCACGTCCTCCTCCCGGACGTACTGTATCACTTCTTGTTTAGAATACTTCATGATGCTACCTGCTTTCTTCTATTTTCAAGTTGTTTTTTTCCTGGAACATCTTTTTTTAAACTAAATATAGCATAGCTTTCCGGAACTTTCCACAATTTTTCCCGGGAGAGAGGTTTGTTTTTGCACGAAAAACAAGGTGGAGGGCCGGCCCCGCCGGCAAAAAAACATTGACAAAACCGGCGGATAGGTGTATAAAAAATAAGTCAAAGGCAAAGGCGTCTTTGAGGAATCACCTCAAAGGCGCCTTTGTCTTTTTTTGCGTGTAAAAAGGACCCAAAAGAGAGGAGTTTTGCCATGGAGAAGGTATCGGATTATTTCGGCTGTTTGGTATTTGA
>CALWKZ010000100.1 GCA_944381385.1 uncultured Anaerotignum sp.
AGAGACGCCATGATGGAGGCCATGGAGGAACTGTATCCCGGCTATGATTTTGCCTCCAATAAAGGCTATGGCTCCCAGAAGCATCTGGCTGGTATTGCCAGACAGGGGCTTTGCCCTATCCACCGGCGCAGTTTTGTGAAAAACCTGATGCAGGGGCGGCCGGAGGAAAACAAAACGGCGGGGAATATCGGCGAAGCATTGGCGGTCCGGGAAATGAAACGGCAGGGCTACGAAATTCTGGCGCAGAATTACCGGGGGAGCCGGGGAGAAATCGACATCATCGCCCAGAAGGAGGGCCTGCTGGTCTTTACGGAGGTAAAGGCGAGAAAAGGCCGGGAACAGGGGCTGCCGGGGGAGGCCGTAGACCGGCGCAAGCGGGAGCGGATCATCCGGACGGCGGAGGAATATCTGGCGGAGAAAGAAATCACGGAACGGGACTGCCGCTTTGATGTGGCGGAGGTTCTGGAAGAGGATGGAAAGAAATATTTTCGATATATAGAAAACGCTTTTACGGCGGAATAGGAGGACGGAAACTTGAAACTGATAGAAAAAGACGGTCTGGAACTGGTGACCTTTGATAATCTGACGGCAACGGGCATGGTAAAGCACGGATTTACCACCCGTCACGGCGGCGTCAGCACAGGATGCTACGCCTCTATGAATATGGGCTTCAGCCGGGGCGAGGAACGTGCGCCGGTGGCGGAGAACTACCGGATTCTGGCAAGGGCGCTGGAGTTGGACGAAACCGCTTTTGTGGCGACCCAGCAGACCCATACCACCAATATCTTAAAGGTGGGAGCGGCGGACAAGGGCAGCGGCGTGACAAAGGACAGGGAATACAAAGATGTGGACGGCCTTATGACTGATGAGGCAGGCATCAATCTGGTGATCTTCGGTGCCGACTGTGTGCCTGTGTTCCTGCTGGACCCGGAGCATCACGCCATCGGCATGGCCCACTGCGGCTGGAAGGGCACAGCCGACGGCATGGCCAAAAAGATCGTGGAGCGGATGACGGCGGAATACGGCACCGACCCGCAAAAGCTGGTGGCAGCCATTGGTCCCTCCATCGGGAAATGCTGCTTCCAGGTGGACGACCCGGTAGTTAACCTGTTCCGCAGACAGCTGTATTTTGCTGATGAGGTGATCTTTGACGATCCTTCCGAGGAAGGAAAGTACAAAATCGACCTGTGGGAGACCAACCGGCGTCTGCTGGCGGACTGCGGCGTAAAAAATATCGAGATCGCCGGGCTGTGTACTATGTGCGATACAGAACGGTTCTATTCCCATCGGAAAATGGGCGAGCGCCGGGGCGTTATGGCGGGGGTCATGTGCCTTTGTGAATAAAATCAGGAAAATAACATCTGTTTTTTTGGAAACGGGTGTTATTTTTTTGTACAAATTGGGAGAAAAGCCGGAAAACCTTGAATGTGAGCCATTTTTTGTGATATAATACATAGAATGTAATCATGGGGGCATCTGCCCCTTGGAAAAAACTGTTTCATCTGATGGAAAGAAACGTGCTGTGTGATTTCAGAAGGGAAACAGATGAAGATAGAATTTGGAGGAAACAACATGAGCAAACCTATTGTAGCGGTAGTGGGCCGCCCCAATGTAGGCAAGTCCACTCTTTTCAACCGTTTGGCAGGCGAGCGCATTTCCATCGTGCAGGATACCCCCGGCGTAACCAGAGACCGGATCTATGCCGATGTGGAATGGCTGAACCATAAGTTTACACTGATTGATACCGGCGGTATGGAGATCGGTTCTGAGGAGATCATCCAGAAGCAGATCTTACAGCAGGCGGAGATCGCCATTGAAACGGCGGACGTGATTTTATTCGTGACAGACGTCAAGGCCGGTGTCACCGATGATGACAGACAGGTGGCAAACAAGCTGCGCCGGACGAAAAAGCCCGTGGTGCTGGCGGTCAATAAGGTGGACAGCGTAAAGCGGGATACCATGGATATTTATGAGTTTTATGAGCTGGCCATCGGCGATCCCATGCCCATTTCCGCGGGACAGGCTCTGGGCCTGGGGGATATGCTGGATGAGGTCATCGCCCACTTTCCGGAGGAAGGCGATCACCAGGAAGAGGACGAAGCCATCAAGGTAGCCATCATCGGCAAGCCCAATGTGGGCAAATCCTCTCTGATCAATAAGATTCTGGGCGAGGACCGCCTCATTGTCAGCAATATTCCCGGCACCACCAGAGACGCCATTGACTCCCCCATCGAGGTGGACGGTCAGAAATATATTTTCATTGATACGGCGGGGATGCGCCGCAAAAGCAAGATCAAGGAAGAAATCGAGCGTTTCAGCATCATCCGCGCTGTGGCGGCGGTGGAACGCTGTGACGTGGCGGTGCTGGTCATCGACGCCAACGAGGGCGTGACGGACCAGGATACGAAAATCGCCGGCATTGCCCACGAAAGAGGCAAAGCGGCCATTATCGCCGTCAACAAATGGGATTCCATTGAAAAGGACGATAAAACCATGAACCAGTATCTGAAGGACATCGGCAACGAGCTGGCTTATATGCCTTATGCTCCCAGAGTATTCATTTCCGCCCAGACGGGCCAGCGCATCAACCGGCTGCTGGAAATGATCCGCACCGTCAATGAGAACCACGCCCTGCGCATCAGCACCGGCGTTTTGAACGAAGTATTGATTGAAGCTACGGCCATGCAGCAGCCCCCTGCCGACAAGGGCAGACAGCTGCGGCTGTATTATATGACACAGGTATCGGTCAAGCCCCCTACCTTCGTTATTTTTGTCAACGAAAGAGAGCTGTTCCATTTCTCTTACCGCAGATATATCGAGAATCAGCTGAGAGAAGCCTTCGGGTTCATGGGAACGCCCATTCATTTTATCGTCAGAGAAAAAGGGGATAAGGATTGATATGTTTCGACTGATTTGTTTGGCCATCGGGTATGCCATTGGCTGTATCCAGACGGCGTTTATTATGGGGAAACTGTGCAAAACAGACCTGAGCAAAAAAGGCAGCGGCAACCTGGGCACCACCAACGCTCTGCGGGTACTGGGCTTTAAGGCCGGCGCCGTGACCTTTATCGGGGACATTTTAAAGGGTGTCGTCAGCTTTTTGGTCGCCAGCTGGATTTTTCCCGACCAGGCCTTTCTGGCGGGGATCTATGGCTGCGCCGGGACCATACTGGGCCATGATTTCCCTTTTTACCTGCATTTCAAAGGGGGAAAGGGCATCGCGGCCACCATCGGCATGGTGCTGTGCATCGGCCTGACCCAGTCCTGGCAGCTGCTGGCGGTTTCTTACATCATCGGCTTAGGGGCGGCGGTTGTCACAAAATATATTTCCGTAGGTTCTATTTTGTTTTCTGTCTGCATCTGTGCCAGCGCGTGGGTCTTTGGCCTGCCTGTGGAGGCGGCGGTCGTTTTGACGGCGCTGTCCGCTTTGGCGCTGTGGAAGCACCGCAGCAATATGAAGCGGCTGCTGGAGGGCAACGAAAACAAGTTTACATTAACGAAAAAGGTATGAGAAAGGTGGTCTTGGGATGAAAAAAGTAGCAGTGATCGGCTCTGGCAGCTGGGGAACGGCATTGGCGATGATGCTGGTCAACCACGGCCACGAAGTAAAAATGTGGGCTAGAAACCAGGCGGCCGTAGACGAGATCAACGAAAAGCATACGAATGAGAAATATTTGCCGGGCGTCATTCTGCCGGAAGGGCTGACGGCCACTACAGACCGTGGGGCGGCGGTAGAAGGGGCCGAGATCGTCATTTCGGCGGTACCCTCCCGTGCTGTGCGCAGCACCATTACGGATTTCTCGCCGCTACTGAAAGAAGGCACGGTATTGGTGAATGTGGCAAAGGGATTGGAGGACGGCAGCCTCCTGCGGCTTTCCCAGGTCATTGGGGAGTGCGCCCCCCAGTGCAAGATCTGTGTATTATCCGGCCCCAGCCACGCGGAGGAGGTAGCCCGGGAGATTCCTACCACCTGTCTGATCGCTTCGGAGGACGAGGCAGTGGCCAAAATGGTGCAGGAGGAATTCATGAACCCCAGGTTCCGGCTTTATACCAATACGGATGTGGTAGGCGTGGAAATGGGCGCGGCCATGAAAAATATCATCGCGCTGGCGGCCGGTATGAACGACGGCCTGGGCTTTGGGGATAATTCCAAGGCGGCGCTGATGACAAGAGGCATTGCCGAAATGAAGCGTTTGGGCATCGCCATGGGCGGCAAGGCCGATACCTTTGCCGGTCTTTCCGGCATCGGCGACCTGATCGTGACCTGTACCAGCATGCACTCCAGAAACCGCCGGGCCGGCATCCTGCTGGGCCAGGGCAAGAGTTTGCAGGAGACCTTGGACCAGGTGCAGATGGTAGTGGAAGGCGTCAATACCGTACAGGCAGCCTGCCATCTGGCGGAGAAATACCATGTGGATCTGCCTATCACACAGGCCATCAATGATGTGCTCTTCCACGGCAAAGGCACCCAGGAGGCGGTGCTGGAGCTGATGACAAGACAGGGCAAAAGCGAATAAAAAGACATACATAGAAATACGCCGGCCCTCTGGGAAAGAGGAACGGCGTATTTTTTACGTTCTGGCGGTATACTCCGTCATCAGCGCCATCAGCAGCAGAGCGGCCAATAGCGCCGCGGGGAACAGCCCCATGGAGATATGGGAAAGCAGCAGCCCTGTCAAAGGGGGCATCAGTGTGGAGCCAAGATAGGAGCAGGCCATCTGGGTACCCATAAGGGAGGAGGCCGCCGCTATGCCGAAGCGTTCCGGTGTGGCGTGAAGCATGGCCGGATAAATGGGGGCACAGCCCAGCCCCGTCAGCAGCAGGCCCCACCGGCCAAAGGAAAGGGGCAGCGGCAGGAGCAGCAGCAAAATGCCCAGCAGGCAGACGGCCTCGCCCAGCCGGATCATAGCGTCGTCAGACAGGCGGAAGGAGAGGAAACCGCTGCCCAGTCGTCCCAGCGTTATGCCCAGATAGAACAGGGAGATCCATTTGGCGGCGGTATCCGCCGAAAGGCCCTGATGCTCCGTCAGGAAGGAGCTGCCCCAGAGGCCTGTAGTCAGTTCTACGGCGGAGTAGAGGAAAAAGGCGGCCAAAACCGGAAGGACGGCTGTCTTTTTCTTTTCTTTTTCTCCCTTGACCGACGGAGAGGAAAGTTCCGCTTCCCGCTGGGGCGGCTGGTACTTCCACAGAGGCAGGCAGACCAGCAGTACCGCCGTCAGGAAAATTTGCAGGCCGGAAATCAGGCCGTAGCCCTTCTGCCAGCCCAGGCCCTG
>CALWKZ010000101.1 GCA_944381385.1 uncultured Anaerotignum sp.
CTGACCACCAGCAAAGCGATCGTTCCCACCAGAAGAAGGATCGCCGCGATCAAAGTCACGATGGAACCCACCCACAGCGAAAATGTAGATACCACAATCACCACATTGCAGCCCAGGTACCATTTCCATAAGTTCTTCCATTTTTCGGAAAAGGCAAAATCATAATTCCTCAGCACGGTACTATGCCCATAAAATTCCTTATACTCCGTATAGACCGTAAGAGCGGATACCGCCGCCAGATACAGCAGCGTCATCACAATGTTTTCTCCCATCAGTTCACCCAAAACGGTGGCGATCATAGCTACCATATAACCGATTCCGGCAAATGTATACCGCCCTTCCTTTTTTCCCAAAACAAGCAGGATTGCCCCATAGACAATACCAACACATACCGTCAGTATGGTGCCTGCCATCTGTACAGCGGAAGAAGTTACTGCTCTGGAAGTCATCAGTCCTGCCGCCATACCGGGAATGATCAGCCAAAACAGATACCAGACCCACCGGCCCAAATAGGCCGCCGTTTCCTTCCTCTCCTCCAGACCCGGCAATTGCTCCCGGTGGTACGACTGTTCCCTTTTTTCGTACAATTCACCCATATACATCCCCTTTTCTATGTCCCAAATCCGCTTCTTTCTTAAAAAAAGCGCCGGAAACGTTTCCCTGTCGCCTCCGGCGTATTTCTTTCGCTTACTTATACTTTACAGCTGTGCCAAAGACCATGACCTCCGCTGCGCCCGGCATAACGGCGCTGGTAGAAAAACGCACACAGACGATAGCGTCAGCGCCCAGAGCTTCCGCCTCCCGGATCATGCGGTTCACCGCCATATCCCTGGCTTCCTCCATCATTTCCGTATAGCCCTTCAATTCGCCGCCGACGATGGATTTCAGCCCTGCGCCGATATCCCGGCCGATATTCTTGCTCTGAATGATAGCACCTTTTACCATGCCCAGCAGCTCCAGCTCTTTTCCAGGAATAGTTTCTGTTGTTGTCATAAACATATGGTTTCCCCCTTCTCATTTTTTCTTCATCATAACAAATCTTCCTTTTTTGTCAATCGAAAGAATCAAATCGAAATAAAAAATTAAAACATTTGACGAATAAAGTAAGTTTTTGTAAACTATAGTTAGTGAAATAAAACTTTAAGGAGGAATCTTCATGAAAAAACATCGCTTCTGGGCGTGGGCCATGGTATTCTGTCTTTTTATGGTATTCTACACGGGCCACCGCCATGAATAAAAATAAGGGGGTTTTCCTTCAGGAAAACCCCCTTTGTTTTTATTTCTTTTTGTAATTGGTATACAATGGTGTCTTATGCGGCATGCTCTCCCACAGCTTTTCGGCCTCCGGCTTCCATTCCTGGGCGTATGCGGCACACTTTCCGCACAAATGCTCCGCCGTTTCCGGAGACTGCAGGTCCGTAGACTTGGCGCCTGTCTCCCGCACCATCTGCTGCAAAAATTCCGGATTCTCCAGCATAGGGCAGGGCCGCAGATGGTTGCCATTGAAGGGCTGATGGTCTCGGTAAGCCATAAAGATAGGGCTTCTCAAGGCTTCCACCAGGGTGCAGTCCTTGATGTTCACATTGGAATAGTGGATGAATACACAGGGCTCCACATCCCCGTTGGCATTGATATGGAAATAGTTCCTGCCGCCGGCGATACACCCGCCTACATACTCGCCGTCATTCTGGAAGTCCATAACAAAGATCGGCTTTCCGCCTTCTCTTGCTCTGATTTCTCTCAGACAGCGGAAAATATATTTCCGCTGCTCTACGGTAGGAATCAGTTCCACCGCCGCGTCATTGCCTACGGGCATATAATGGAAATACCAGCTGTAGCGGCAGCCATGGTCGATGAGCAGATCCAGAAAATCATCGCTGGTGACGGTCTCGATATTGGCCCGGGTATAGCAGATAGAAGTACCGAAAAGCAGGCCGTACTCCTTCAGCAGATCCATAGCGTGGAGCACCTTCTGATAAGTCCCCTGGCCTCTCCTGCCGTCATTGACCTCCTCGAAGCCTTCCAGGCTCAGGTTCAGGGAAAGGTTGCCCACCTCCTGCATCTCCTTGCAGAATTCCTCGTCCACCAGCGTCCCGTTGGTAAAGGCGTTGAAATAGCATTCAGAATGCTCTCTGCACAGGCGGATCAGGTCTTTTTTCCGCACCAGAGGCTCCCCGCCGGTAAACATATAGAAATAAATCCCCAGTTCCTTGCCCTGTTTCACAATATCGCTCAACAGCTCATAAGACAGGCTCAGCTGATGGCCGTATTCCGCCGCCCAGCAGCCGGTGCATTTCAGGTTGCAGGCGCTGGTAGGGTCCATCAAAATCAGCCATGGCACATTACACTGCAATTCCTCTCTTTTCTGCCGTGTGGTCTTTGTGCCCCGGTAAGCCGCCTGATACCCCAGATTCAATGCCGTTGTCCGGATTACATTGGGATGCAGCTCATCCAGCAGCTTATTGACATAGCCCATCCATTTTCCGTTTTCCTGAATCATTTCTCTGGCGCTCTGGTAGCTTTCCGGCCGGAACATTCCGCCCGCCAAGGATTCTACCAGATCCACCAGCTTCAGCATATTTTTTCCCCTGTCCTTTTTCACATAATGCAGTACGCCGTCCACTGCTTTGCTGACAGCCGCCCTCTCCACTTTTTCCTTTACTGATAAAGCCATGTTTCTTACCTCCTTATGCTACCATCACAATGCCCAGTGCTGCCGCCACAAAAACACAGCCGCTGACCAGACAAATCCTTTTTCCCTTCCAACCATACCAGTATCCGTATCCCAGACCGGCAGAAGCCGTCAAAAACAGTGCCAGCCAAATACAAACCATACTGGCCGCCTTTCCCGGATAGATATAATATCCTCCCAGGCCCACCACAAAAGAAAGCAGCCCCATACGAATGCCATCAAACACGCATTTCTTTGGGCGAAGTCCTTCTTCTCTGGATTCCTCAAAGCTGTCGCTCCGGCGTATCTGGCTCAATTCATAGAGCCCCAAAAGAAACAGCAGCAGAAAACTTCCGGCCAAAGGCAGTCCTCTTTGTATGCTCGGCGGCAGCACCTGTTCCAACAGCCACATAACGCCAAAGCCCACGGCCATCATAGCCATTTCCACCAGCCCAAACAATACGCCGAAAAACAGAACCTTTTTCCGCGGCATCACTGCCTGGGTAGCCCCCGCTTTTGCCGTCATTTCAAACAGATGAAGTACCAGTCCCAAAGAGATCAGCAGGATTTCTCCCATCCGCATTTCTCCACCTCTTTTCCTTCTGTTTCTATTCCTATCCTTAATTATAAAAAAAAGACCGAATCCGTTAAGATTCAGTCTTGCCGCCTTGTTTGACTTTTCAAACAAAAAGCGCTTTTTGTCGTCTTTTTTATACAAACGAGAGCTTTTGTCACTTTGAGATCTCCCGAACCACATCCTCAAAGGAAAAGGAAATCAAAAGGGCATGCACCCGCTCCATTTCTTCCGCCGAAACACTCATGCCGTGCTCCATCCATTTGAACAGCAGGAAGGTCTCTGCGTTGGCATAATACTCCGCCAGAATCTCCGGGGAAAAGAGTCGGGCCGTTTTCTCCTCCGCGTGCACCGTCCGCCGGCTGAGTACGTCATAGATCAAATCACTGATGGACTCGAACACAATACGCCGGAAAGAATTCTGCCCCTCGATCTTTGCCGCCCGCAGATAGAAGTCTTTATCCTTTTCCATGGTAGCCAGCATCAGGCGGATGCCCTCCCGGTGCATATCCATCTGAAAGAGCTGTTTTGTGGGCAGAATGACCTCCTCCTGAAAGATCCATTCCACCAGATCGTATTTATCTTTAAAATGATTATAAAAGGTCGGCCGGATAAATCCCGCCCCATCCGTAATATCCTTTATGGTGATCCGCTCAAAACTGTGGGTCATCATGAGCTTTTTCAGGCTTTCCGCCAGGCACTCCTTGGTCACCTGCGTTTTCTGGTGCATATGACATCCCTCCCCCCGTACAATTCACTCTCAGTAATCAGTATAAAACATTCCGGCAAAAAAAGCAAAGGCCTTTCGAGACGTTCTCCCGGGAAAACACCTATTGCCGGAATCCCCGCAGCACACAGAGGGCTCCGATGATGTTTTTTTGCTGAGATTGTTTTCTTCCGAAAACAGTCAGTATATCCCTCCTCAAAAAAATCCGCTTTCCTGTTTTTGTACAAAAAAAATACGGACTCTTTGCTTTTCGCAAAAAATCCGTATCTTTTGTTCTTCTCTTTTCTCAGCGGATCTTCGGAGGGAAGCCTACTCTCTTCTGCACCTTGGTCAGTGTTTTTTCCGCTAAGCGACTCGCTCTCTGAGCACCGTCCCGGATGATCTCATCCAGATAATCCTTATTCTTTTCCAGATCTTTGACTTTCTGCTGGATCGGCTCCAGATTCGCCACAACAGCCTCGCCTACAGCTGTCTTGAATACGCCATAGCCTGCGCCGTCAAATTCCTTTTCCGCCTCCGCGATGGTCTTGCCGGTACATGCGCAGTAAATCCCCAGCAGGTTGGAGATACCGGGCTTGCTTTCATCGTAGCGTACCTCGTTGTCGGAGTCTGTTACCGCACGTTTTACCTTATTCATGATAACGGCAGGCTCATCCATCAGCGCGATGGTATTGTTTTTGTTCTCGTCAGACTTAGACATTTTTTTCGTCGGCTCCTGCAAAGCCATAACTCTTGCCCCCACTTTGCCGATATAAGCCTCAGGGATTTTGAAGGTATCGCCGTAAATGCTGTTGAATCTGCCGGCGATATCTCTGGTGATCTCCAAATGCTGGCGCTGGTCCTCGCCTACAGGCACCAGATCTGTCTGGTACAGCAGAATATCCGCCGCCATCAGTACCGGATAGGTGAACAGGCCCGCATTGATATTGTCCGCGTGCTTTGCGGCCTTATCCTTAAACTGGGTCATTCTGTTCAGTTCACCCATATAGGTATAGCAGTTCAGAATCCATGCCAGCTCCGCGTGCTGGGATACATGGGACTGATAATAGATGATATTTTTCTGAGGATCGATGCCCACTGCCAAATACTGGGTCAACAGATCCCTTGCCTGCTTACGCAGCTTTACCGGATCCTGACGTACGGTAATGGCATGCTCGTCCACAATACAGTACAGGCAGTCGTAATCATCCTGCAACGTCGTCCAGTTTTTCAGAGCGCCCAGGTAATTCCCCAGGGTAATCAAACCGGAGGGCTGCATGCCGCTGAATATTCTTTTTCTTTCTTCCACTTTCTTTTCCTCTCTTTCTTTCCCTGATTACTTCTTTTCTTTATATTCCGCATCCACATAGCCGTCATCCACAGGGATGATGAATACACAGGCCAGATATGCCACCAGACCGATAAATATGCCGGTGAACAAAGACCCCAGTACCCAGATCAAACGGATCAGCGTAACGTCGATGTTGAAATAATCTGCGATTCCGGCGCAAACGCCGCAGATTTTTACATCTGTCGCAGAACGGTATAATTTTTTCATATCATAACCCCCTTTAGGTTTCTTTCAGATAATTATGCTCCAAAAAGCTGAAAAAAGACTCCTCCGATACGATAATATGGTCTGCCACCTCAATCCCGATCTCATGCAGGACGCGGCACAGCTTTGTTGTCAGCTCCACATCGGAAAAAGATGGCTTCATGGTGCCGCCAGGATGGTTGTGCATCAGGATCACAGAAGACGCCTGGTATTTCAGCGCCGTCTCCACCACCAGTCTGGGATAAACAATAGACTCGTCTATTGTGCCTTCGGAAATAAAACAGGTACGGATCAGATGCTTTCTGCTGTCCAGACAAGCCATATAAAACCGTTCATAATGGTAATCCGACAGCAGATCCACCGCATAGGCGCCTGCCTTGCTGACAGAATCCAGAACGGGTTTTTCCTTCCATTTTTCCTGACTTCTTCGGCGCATCAGTTCTTTTTGTAGGCTAATCAGCACTGCCGTACTCTCCTTTACGCCGCATCTTCTGGAAATCTCCACAGGATCAGCCTCCAGCAGCATCACCAGTGATCCAAATTCCGCTATCATTTTATGGGCCAGCGCGTTGGTATCCCCTCTGGGAACTGCGCCGTATAGAAGCATTTCCAGTAACTCATGGTCCGCAAACCCACCGCCGCCTTCGCTCAGATACCGCTGGCGCATCCTTTCTCTATGGCCTTTATGAAGATTTCCGTCTGTCATGCTTCCCCCTCTATTTCCAGATATTTTGTCAGCTCCGAGAAATTGCCGCCGTAAATGATCTGCAGCAGCTTTTCCACTCTGCGAAGAGAGCTTTTCACCACATCGGTGGTAATGGTTCCCTCATCCAGAGCATCTGCCAGCTCCGCCAAATCCACTACCTCCACGGCGCCGTTGGGATAAACAATCACATCCGCCAGAAGATCCGTAAATACATAGGCATTTTCCTCCTGCCGGTAGGTGGTCTCGATAATATCGCAATAGTAATATACCAGTTCCCCGGCATCGTTTAAAAATTTACTTACCTTATACCCTTCCGAAAGGAAATAACAGGAAACGCCGTTGCTGAATTTCGCCTTGGGCCGAAAAACCTTCCATTTTGTAATAATGATCTTATCATCAGCAAAAAGGATCTCGTCATCCTTCAGCGGAATGGTTTCAAAAGGAATATATCTTTGTCTGTATAACATTGCCGGTTTCATTGGCTCGCTCCTTTTTCTTGTTCGCTTTCTGAAAATGTTTCTACTTGGCAGATCGTAACCTGAGACGGGCCCATGCGGAAGGCATTGAGCTGAGGTACATAGGTCTGGAAATGCTCACTGGATCTATGGGCCGCAAAAGCAGCTTCATCTACATATTTTTCTACAAAATAGTATATATTTTCCTGTTCTGTATCTACCGCCAGATCATAGGCCAGACAGCCCTTTTCCTTTCTGGTCGCCTCCACAAGGCACTGCGCCGCCGCCACAAACTGCTCTCTGCAACCTTCTTTTAAAATATTTTTCGCAAGTACCAAAAGCATATCCGCACCTCCTTTAAAGTCTATTTTATTATAATGAATTTAAAGAAAAAATACAAGGCGACTGGGATATAATACATAAAAAATTAAGCTCTGCCGGCTATGCCGGCAGAGCTTTTCGTACAACCTCTATGTTACATTGAATTTGTTGATTACCAAGTAATGGGTTTGCCTTCTTTTTTCCAATCATGGAATTCAGCAGCTGCTGTAAACAGCGCGTCTGTGGAGGAGTTCAGACCTGTCTCGCAGGAGTCCTGAACAACGCCGATGATGAAACCGATACCTACAACCTGCATTGCCACGTCGTTGGAAATACCGAACAGGGAGCAAGCCAGAGGGATCAGCAGCAGGGAACCACCAGCAACACCGGAAGCACCGCATGCGGAGATTGCTGCTACGAAGCTCAGGAATACTTTCATTGCCAGAGGTACTTCGATACCTACTGTGTTTACGCAAGCCAGAGTCATAACTGTGATTGTGATGGCAGCACCAGCCATGTTGATTGTAGCGCCCAGAGGGATGGAGATGGAGTAGCTGTCTTCATCCAGACCCAGGGATTTGCACAGTGCCATGTTAACAGGGATGTTCGCAGCGGAGCTTCTTGTGAAGAACGCTGTGATGAAGGAATCCTTCAGGCATTTGAATACCAGTCTGTAAGGGTTCTGTCTGATCTGTGTGAACACGATGATGGGGTTCAGGATCAGAGCTACGAATGCCATACAGCCAACCAGGATACCCAGCAGTTTACCATATTCTGTGAAGATACCCAGACCGTTCGTGGATACTGTGGAAAATACCAGACCCAGGATACCGAAGGGAGCGAAGCTGATTACCCATCTAACTGCCTGAGAAACAGCGTCAGAGAAATCGCTCAGAGCCTTCTTTGTTGTTTCGCCGGCTACTTTCAGAGCCAGACCGAAAATAACAGCCCATGCCAGGATACCAATGTAGTTTGCGTTAATAATGGAACCGAAGGGGTTCGCTACAACGTTCATCAGCAGGTTTGTGAATACTTCGCCGATACCGCCGGCAGCTTCATAACCTTCTGCTGCTGCAGCGCCGTCCAGAGGCAGTGTTACATGGATGAAGTGGCAAGCGATAACCGCTACTACTGCAGCCAGGAATGTACCTACCAGATACAGGACAACTACACGGCCCATGGTTTTGCCGCCGCCTTCGTTACCGCAAGCCAGAGCAGCGATAACCAGGAAGAATACCAGGATGGGAGCGATTGCTTTCAGAGCGTTTACAAACAGAGTACCCAGAATGCTGATACCTGTTGCCTGGGGAACTGCAACACCCAGGATCGCACCGATGATCAAACCGCAGATAATACGTTTTACTAAGCTAATGCTATTCCATTTACTAAGAATGTTTGTCATGATTATGATTCTCCTATAAAATAATTATTTCCGTATGAAGTTGTGAATTGGGGTTGTACGAAAATTAAAATAAATTATTGGAAAGTATTTCTTGCCTCCAGCCTTACTGGCAGCATCCAAATACTTTTTCACAAAGTTTTTTGCCTGTAGGAGTTACCGCCAGACCGCCCTCTGCCGTCTCCTTCAGGGTGGAGGACATGGCGTCGCCGATTTTCTTCATGGCGATGATGACCTCATCCGCGGGAATCGCGCTTTCGATACCGGCCAAAGCCAGTTCCGCCGCTACGAAGGCATTTGCAACGCCTGCCGCGTTTCTCTTGATGCAGGGGATTTCTACCAATCCCGCAACGGGATCGCATACCAGACCCAGAATGTTTTTCAGTGCGATAGCACAAGCGTGCTCGCACATCTGGGGCGTACCGCCGCAAACCTCAACCAAGGCCGCAGCCGCCATAGCGCTTGCCGCGCCGCATTCTGCCTGACATCCGCCCTGCGCGCCGGCAATGCTGGCGTTGTTGGCGATGACCATGCCCACAGCGGAGGCTGTGAACAGTGCCATGATCAAGTCATGATCGCTGATATTTCTGCTTTCCGCAATGGTCAAAAGCGCGGAAGGCAGGATACCGCAGGAGCCCGCCGTAGGCGCCGCTACGATCTTGCCCATGCAGGCGTTTGTCTGAGATACCGCCAGTGCCTTTGTCATGGCAGTACCGAAGATTTTGCCGCAGATGTTTCTGTTTTCTTCCACCGCGCGCATCATCTTAAAGGCGTCGCCGCCTGTCAAGCCGCTTGCAGAACGTTTGTCGGGGTCCAGGCCCTCCTGTACGGATTCACGCATGACCGTCAGGGATTTCGCCATGGCCGCGTAAAGGGCGTCTTCTGTTGTTTCCGCCGCTTCCGCCTGCTCCCGCAGAACGATCTTGGAAAGAGGCTCATTGGACTGGTTCGCCGCAGCTACCAGATCTGCCAGGGAATCGTATTTAAACATCTTTCTCACCTCTCTCCTTCTATTAAATTGCTTTCAGAATCGTACAGGAGAAAATGTGTTCATTTTCCAGAATGGCATCCTGTACGGATTCGTTGATATCGCCGTCGATCTCAATGGTCATTACGGCTGTGCCGCCCTTATGGTCTCTGCAAAGAGAGAAGCCATGGATGTTGACGCCTTTGTCTGCCAACACGTTGGTTACCACCGCGATCATACCGGGTACGTCTCTGTGGGGAATCACCAATGTATCGGATTTCCCGTTGATCTCTACCACAGTATTGTTGATTTTATTGATGATGATATTGCCGCCGCCAATGGACGCGCCCTGTACCAGAGCCGTATTTCCCTCTGCGTCCGTCAGAGTGATCTCTGCGGTATTGGGATGTGCGCCGTCAATATCAGCCTCTTCAAATGTGAAGTCCAGCCCTTTTTCTTTTGCGATATCCATGCTGATGCGGATTCTCGCGTCGTCTGTGTCCATACCCAGGATGCCGGCGATCACAGCCTTATCTGTTCCGTGACCCTTGTAGGTCTTTGCGAAGGAGCCGCTGAAGCGGATATGCGCCTTTACGGGTTCCTTGCCCAGAATAGAGCGCGCGTACATGCCGATACGCACTGCGCCTGCCGTATGGGAACTGGATGGACCAATCATTACGGGGCCGATAATGTCAAATACCTGTAACATACTAACCCTCCCATGGTTTTGTTTGCTTTTTCATTAAGATTTTTTAGAAAATTCTTAATCTTTTAGCAACACAATTATATATGATAAAATTCTACAAAGTCAATAGAAATTCAAAAAAAGTTTGCTTAGCAAGGACACAATTCCCAATTTTCAAGACATTTGTCTTTGTATCACAGACACAGTGCAATATCCCACCTGATTTTGCCATTTTTTATTGGTACTATTTCACAAATTAGAGTATCCCTGCCCTCTGTTTTCATGTTTTTTTCATAATTGCACTTTAAAAAAACAGCTTTTCTCGTCATTTGTCATAAAAAATCATTTTTCCACAGGCTTTCTTTTTGATTCTCTGTGCTCCGGAGCCATTTTGCCGTTTTTTTCCGGAATTCCGCCGTTTTCTGGTCGTTTTATGTCCCACATCCGTCGATTTTTTTCCGAAAGTTATCCCCTTTTTTTCGCCGTTTTTATCACAATATCTTGACAAAAAATTCACTATTTCCTAAGATAAAACCATACGATTTTCACATAAGGAGGCATTTGTCATGCAGAAAAAAAGAACTTATACCGCCGGACTTATTTTACTCCTGCTCTGTATCCTGGCCGGTATTCTATATGTACAGACCCGCCCGGAAACCGCCGCGGGCCAGAAAGCCCTGACCGTCGTCGTTGTCCATGGCGACGGGGAGGAAAAAATCTTTGATTACACCACCGACGCGGAATATCTGGGACAGGTGCTGGAAGAAAACCAGTTGGCCAGCGGCACGGAAGGCGCCTACGGCACATTCATCACTACCGTAGACGGTGAGACTGCGGATGAAGCCAAAGAACAGTGGTGGTGCATCACCAAGGAGGGGGAAATGGTTTCCACTTCCGCCGACCAGGCTCCTATCGCCGACGGCGACCAGTATGAGCTGACGCTGAAAGAAGGTTACTGATGAAAGGGAAAAGCATTCTTCTGCTGACGCAGATGGGACTTTTGACAGCCATACTGTTCCTGGGTCAGGTCTTTATGGCTGTACTGCCCAATATCGAAATCGTCAGCCTGCTCATCCTGTTATATACCCTGTACCTGGGGAAAAAAGTTTTCTGGGTCATTTATGCCTTTGTGTTTCTGGAGGGCTTTCTCTACGGCTTTGGCATCTGGTGGTTCAGCTATCTTTATCTCTGGAGCATACTGGCGGCGGCAGTCTATTTCTTGCGAAAAAACGATTCCGCCCTGTTCTGGGCCATCCTTTCCGGATTTTTCGGCCTGGCTTTCGGCGCTCTCTGCGCCCTGCCTTATCTGGCGGCAGGCGGATGGGCAGCCGCTCTTTCCTATTGGATCTCCGGCCTGCCCTTTGATATTGCCCACTGCGCTGGAAACTTTGTGCTTTGTCTCCTGCTTTACCGTCCTTTATGCAGACTGCTGGAGCGCAGCTTTCCCAGAACATCCTGATTTCCCTTGACGCCAAACAGGCACGGTTCTCCCAAACGGAGCGCCGCGCCTGTTTTTCTTTTCTCTATTCTCTGCCTTCCAGCTCTGTTAAAGGAAGAAACTGCACTGCCGCGTTGCCCAGCAGGTCTTTTCGCCCATAATCAAAAATCACCGCCGTAGTTTCGTTCATCACCGCCAGATGGGTCATGCCCGCCGCCTGTTTTTTCCCTTCTTGCGCGTAATGGGGCAGATATTTTTCCATTTTTTCCTTTGATCCGTAAAAAGAAAGTATTTTCTCCCGCCATTGGATATCCGCCTCTGTTTTCAGGCATTCCGGCAGTTTGTTTGGTCTTTCATGGAGCATAAAATCAAACCGCATCCGTTCCCGCAGGTATTCCCTATCCGCCTCATCCTTTTGCAGGGCAAATTTCCAGAGAAAATCGCAAAGCCCGAATTTTGACAGGGAGATATAATGATTCTTTTCCTCCACCCAGAAAACGGACAGCTGCTCATAAAAAGCGAAGGGGCTTTCATACATGGGCACCAGATATTCCAGTGTATGGAGGAACCGGCCGCTGTTGTAATAGGTTTCCACCATTTCCTCCACATATTTCAGCCGCAGGGTATCCGCAAAAGGCAGCGCCTCCGTTTCCAGCACCTCGTAAGGCGCCTTGTCGTGGGTGATGATACCGTATTCCTTCCGCTTTTGATGGAGCATGGAGCCCTTCAGCAGCTTCAGAAAGCCCAGCTGTAACTGTTCCGGCGCCAGAGCATACACATCATTGAAGGAACGCCCAAAGGAGGCATAATCCTCATAGGGCAGTCCGGCGATCAGATCCAGGTGCTGATGGATATTCTCCCCCGCCTTGATCTGCCGCACCCGGTCGGAAAGCACCCCAAAATCCACATTCCGGCGGATGGCCTCCATGGTTCTGGGATTGGTGGTCTGCACGCCGATTTCAAACTGGAACAAACCCTTCCGCACCTGCTTCAAAAAGTCGATGGTTTCCTGATCCAGAAGATCCGCCGTGATCTCAAAATGGAAATTGGTGACGCCGTTGTCATGGACATGAAGGTATTTCCAGATGGCCATAGCATGGCTTTTCTTACAGTTAAAGGTGCGGTCGATGAATTTTACCTGACGGACTTTCGCGTCCAGAAATTTCTGCAAGTCCGGCAGCACCTTCTCCAACGGCACAAAACGCACCCCCTGCTCTACGGAGGACAGACAGTAGCCGCATTGATAGGGGCATCCCCTAGAGGTCTCATAATAAATGATCTGGTTTTTCATATCAGACAGATCCGGCGCGTAAGGGAAGGGCAGCAGCCCCAGATCCAGCGGCGGCTGGGGCGGTGTGGAAAGAATATTCTCCCCCTTCCGGAAGGTTAGCCCACGAATCTGGGCCAGCGTCTCAGGCTTCCCAAAATCCCAATAGGACAAAAGCTCCGTAAACACCTGCTCGCCTTCTCCCCGCATCACCAGATCCGCCGCCGGATTCTCCCGCAAGAAATCCTCGCTCTCATAGCTGACCTCCGGCCCGCCGAAACCGATTACGCAATCCGGCAGTATTTTCTTCAAAACAGGACAAAGCTCCTTCACCATCTCCACATTCCAGATATAGCAGGAAAACAATACTACATCCGGCTTTTGCCGAAAAATCTCCTCCGCCATAAAGTCCACCCGCTGATTGATGGTAAATTCCATGGTCACAATATGATGATGCTTCTCGTTGTCCTGAAATTTAGATAAATAGCGCAGCGCCAGGTTAGAATGGATATACTTGGCATTCAGCGCCGCCAACACGATTTTTTTCACAGGATATCCTCTTTTCTGTTCTATTGAAAAAGCCGTTTCTTTCCTCAGCCTTTCTTTTTATGCACATTTCGGATGGTCTTTTTCTTTCCGGCAGGGGCCTTCGTCTGCTTTTCCGGCTTTCTGCCCGGCTGAGGACGCTTCCCGCCGGCCGCTTTTCCCGCCGGCTTCTGCCCCATCTGCCTGGGTCGGATGAGACAATGGCTGTCAAAACCAATAAGATCCTCTCTGTGGGCCAGACGCAGCGCCTCCCGCACCAGCTCATAATTCTGAGGCAGGCGGTACTGCATCAGCGCCCGCTGCATAGCCTTTTCATGAGGTGTTTTGGGCACATAGACCTTTTCCTTCGTTCTGGGGTCGATGCCGGTATAATACATGGCCGTGGAAAGGGTCCCCGGCGTGGGATAGAAGTCCTGCACCTGCTCCGGCATATGGTGGATGTCCCGCAGATATTCCGCCAGCTCGATAGCCGCCTGCAAATCGCTGCCGGGATGGCTGCTCATCAGATAGGGCACCAGATACTGATCCATGCCCAGCTGTCGGTTGATCTCCTCATATCGTTTCACAAAACGGCGGTACACATCCCCGCCGGGCTTGCCCATTTTCGCCAGAACCTTTTCGGACACATGCTCCGGCGCCACCTTCAGCTGACCACTGATATGGTACTTGCAAAGCTCCCGGAAAAAAGTCTCGTCTTTATCATAAATCAGATAGTCGTAGCGGATGCCGGAACGGATGAACACCTTTTTCACCCGTGGGATCTCCCGAATCTTCCGCAGCAGCTGCACATAATCCTTATGATCCACCTCCAGATTCTGGCACTTGGCAGGCCACAGACACTGCCTGTCCCGGCAGGCTCCATGCTCCAGCTGTTTTTTGCAGGCCGGCTGACGGAAATTGGCCGTCGGCCCGCCTACATCATGGATATATCCCTTAAAATTCTTCTCATGAGTGATCTTCTCCGCCTCCGCCACCAAAGAGCGATGGCTTCTCGCCGTCACCACCCGCCCCTGATGGAAGGCAAGGGCGCAGAAATTGCAGTTGCCAAAGCAGCCCCGATTGCTGACCAGGCTGAATTTTACTTCCTCAATGGCCGGGATGCCGCCCTTTGCCTCGTACATGGGATGGTACGTCCGCTCATAGGGCAGGGCATAAGTCCGGTCCAGCTCCTCCATCCGCAGCGGCGGAGACGGCGGGTTCTGCACCACGTTCCACTCGTCATATTCCTCGATCAGCGTCTTTCCGATGACAGCGTCCGTATTCTGGTACTGTATCAGAAAACTGTCGGCGTATTTCATTTTATCGGCCTGCACCTCCCGGAAGGGCGGCAGCAGGATATAGTCATAGGCTCTGGAAATATCCTTTGTTTTATAGACGGAGCCCCGCAGGAAGGTCAGCTCCGAAACAGGGATACCGCTGTCCAAGGCCTCCGCCATTTCCACGATCTGGTGCTCGCCCATGCCGTAGAGCAGAAGATCCGCTCCGCTGTCCAGCAGGATAGAACGGCGCACCTTATTGTCCCAGTAGTCATAATGGCTCAGCCGCCGCAGGCTGGCCTCGATGCCGCCGATGATGATAGGCGTCTTTTTGTAGACCTCCCGCAGCTTATTGCAGTAGACGATGGTGGCACGGTCCGGCCGCAGGCCCATCTGGCCGCCGGGGGAATAATTGTCCTTCTGGCGCCGTTTTTTCGCCACTGTATAATGATTCACCATGGAATCAATATTCCCGGCACTGACCAGAAAAGCCAGTCTGGGCTCCCCAAAGCGGCAGAAATCCTCTGTGCTCCGCCAGTCGGGCTGCGCCAGAAAGCATACCTTGAATCCATGGCTTTCCAGCACCCGGCAGATGATGGCCGCGCCAAAAGAGGGATGATCCACATAGGCATCCCCGCAAATATATACAAAATCCGGCTGTTCCCAGCCTTTTTCCAGCATTTCCTCTTTCGTTACCGGCAAAAACGCCATGTCCGCCTCTCCCTTCTGTTTTCCCTCGCGGATTCTTTTTCTAAGACACATTATACCGGGAAAGGCCGCCTCTGGCAAGGCGGGAAGATTTTCCCCATAAAAAGGAAAACAGCCTTATGCCGCTCCATAAAGCTGTTTTCTCTATAAATCTGTTTCTCATTTCATAAAGCCGGACATCATGCACCCGCCGGCGGCGCCGGCCTTCAGGATCTCCTCCATCCGCTCCATCGTTACGCCGCCGATGGCATATACGGGCACCGGGCACTTTTCACATACTTCTCTCAGCAGTTCCAACCCTTTTCCCGGCAGTCCCGGCTTACAGTCCGTCTCATAAATATTTCCCAGAAAGAGATAGGAAACCCCCAGCGCCACAGCCTCCTCCATTTGTTCCACGCTGTGGCAGGAAGTGCCTAACACCTCCCATTCCGCCGGGTTTTTCAGCGTCCGCAGGCTGTCCAGCGGCAGATGCAGCCGCCGAATGCCCAGAACTTTGGCGGCCTGCGCATAGCCATGCAGGTACAACGGCACATTTTCCTCCGCACATACCTTCTGTACCCGCTCCGCAAGGCGGATATATTCCTCCAGAGAAAGGTCTTTTTCCCGCAGTACTACCGCCTTGGGCCTTTGGCGGCAGACCCGCCGGATCTGTTCCAGAAAATCTCCTGTCACCAGTTTCCTGTTGGTGACCGCGATCATATGCTCAAACATACAGGTATTCATTCAGCACAGGCTGGAGGCCGCCTTTTTCCAAATCCTCGTACATCTGGGCAAAGCTGCGGCCGTCGTCGATCTCGAACTGCTCGTCGCCTACATCGCTGTCCTCATTGCCGCTGTATTTCGCCTCGTGGTCGCCGATCCCGGTAGATACCCCGGCAGATACCTTTGTGGCGCAGATTTTGGTGATGCCGTTGCGGAAATCCTTGGATTCCCGGCTGGAAACCGTAATGCCCACATAGGGCAGGAACAGGCGGTAGGCGCAGAGGATCTGGCAAAGCTCCCGCTCGCCCACATCTTTTGGATTGATTTTATCGTTGTTGATAATGGGCCGCAGTCTGGGACAGCTGAGACTCAACTCCGCATGGGGATATCTGCGCTGAAGCAGGTATACATGGAGGGCCGTCGCAAAAGCGTCCTTCCGGAAATCGTCCAGCCCCAGCAAAGCGGAAAAGCCCGCGCCGCGCATTCCGGCCCGCAGTGCCCGCTCCTGTGCGTCGAAACGGTAGGGCCAGATCCGTTTGTGTCCCAATAGATGCAGCTTTTCGTAATGCTCCGGATTATAAGTTTCCTGGAATACGGTCACATAGTCCACGCCGCACTGGTGGAGGTATTTATATTCGTCTGTATTGACGGGATAAATCTCAATGCCGATATTGCGGAAATATTTCCGGGCGATCTTCACCGCTTCCCCAATATACTGGATGTCGGAATATTTCCGGCTCTCCCCTGTTAAAATCAAAATCTCTTCCATACCGGTGGAGGCAATGACCTGCATTTCCTTTTCGATCTCCTCAAAGGTCAGCTTTTTGCGCCGGATGTTATTGTAACAGTTAAAACCGCAGTAAATGCAGTAGTTCTGGCAGTAGTTGGCAATATAAAGAGGCGTGAAGATGTAAACGGTGTTGCCGAAATGCTTTTTTGTCTCCTCCTCGGCCTTTCTTGCCATTTCCTCCAGAAAAGGCGCCGCCGCGGGAGAAAGGAGCGCTTTGAAGTCCTCTATGCTCACCCGCTCATGGCTGAGAGCCAGCCGCACATCTGCGGCAGTGTATTTGTCATAATCATAAGCGGCAAATTCCCGCAGTACGATATCCTTGATATCGGAATCCAAAATCTCCATGCCCGCCATATATTTCATATGGTCGGAGCGGACAGAGGGATCATTTTCCAGCTGATGCTTCCGTTCCAGCACCTCCGGCGGCAGCTGGTCGCTGTCGATAAAATAAACCTGACTTTCCTCATCAATCATGGGTATCCCTCCTTATCTCAAAAATCCTGTCAGCGGGTCAGAAGCGCTGCCGCCTCTGGCCAGCACCGGACCCATGCCTGTTACATACGCCGTTCTGCCCGCCTCAATGGCCTGGCGGAAGGCTCTCGCCATAGCGGGCACATCCCCGGCTGTAGCAATGGCCGTATTTGCCATGATGGCCGCTGCCCCCATTTCCATGGCCTCGCAGGCCTGGGATGGCTTGCCGATACCGGCGTCTACGATAATAGGCAGGTCGATCTCGTCAATGAGGATCTGGATAAATTCCTTTGTGGCAAGGCCCTTGTTGCTGCCGATGGGAGAGGCCAAAGGCATCACCGCCGCCGCCCCGGCATTTTGCAGATCTCTCGCCACATTCAGATCGGGATACATATAAGGCAGTACGATAAAGCCTTCCTTGGCCAGAATTTCCGTACATTTTACGGTCTCGTAGTTATCGGGCAGCAGATATTTGGAGTCATGCATGATCTCCACCTTTACAAAATCCCCGCAGCCCATTTCCCGGCTCAGTCTGGCGATACGCACCGCCTCCTCGGCGTTTCTGGCGCCGGAGGTATTGGGCAGCAGCGTTACGCCCTTGGGGATAAAGTCCAGGATATTCTCTTCCTTCTTTGTATTGGCTCTGCGCAGGGCCAGGGTGATGATCTCCGCGCCGCCTTCCTCTACGGCCGCCTTGATGAGCCCCAAGTTATATTTCCCGGAGCCTAAAATAAAACGGCTGTGAAATTCGTGTCCCCCTAATATCAATTTGTCTTCCATGGTATCTTCCTCCATATCCTTAAATATTTTCCTTGATTCCTGCCTGTGCCGCAATGAGCCGGATCACCTGATTGGCCTGCATCCCGGCGCAGACCGCCACTCTGGGCGCCATCAGCCCTATGCCCCTGTTCACGTCTGTTTTCCCGTCGCCGCAGACATAGAGCCTGTCCATGATCCGCCGAGTGCGGATCTCGTTGGCGTCCCCATAGCCCGCCATGCCGTTTCCCGAAACGATGACCGTCTCCGGGCATTGGCACAGCAGCGTATTGACCAGCATAGACTTATTTTCCGGCCGGTCGAAGGCCTCGCATACGATGGGATAACCACCGAACAGTTCCGCCGCGTTTTCCTCCGTCACCAAGCCCTGCCAAGTCTTGATCTCCAGATAAGGCTGGATCTCCCGCAGTAGGGCTGCCAGCGCTTCTGCTTTCGGCATCCCCAGATGGGAAATGCCATAGGCCTGCCGGTTCAGATTGGTGATCTCCACCCGGTCGAAATCCACCAGGAACAGATGGCCTATGCCGGAGCGGGCCAGCATGACGGCAATATGGGAACCCAAACCGCCCAGTCCTGCCACCGCCACCCGTGCGGAGTCCATAGCCTGATGGAATTCCTTCGGAAAACGGGCGTCAAAGGCCGCTTTCAGCTCTTCCCTTGTGGGCCCCATCTCAGCCACCTCCTACAAAACGCACGATCTCCACGACGTCTCCGTCCTCCAAAACAGCCTCTCCGTAGGCAGCCCGGGGAACGATCTCCCGATTCCGTTCCACCGCCACGTAAGCCGTCGTATATCCCGCCTCCGCCAGATAGTCGGCTACGGTCTTTCCCGCCGCGTTCACCTGTTCACCATTGATGGTCACCATGCTTTCTCACCTCCTGTTTTTCCGTAAAAACAAAAAAGAGCGCCACGAAAGATCACACCCGAGGTGGTGTGCCCCTTCGTGACGCTCTTTGCGCTCACTCATATCTCCAGTATAGCACGGCCCTTCCAAAAGTCAAGGCTCATTTCGGCAAAACCACGGCGGTCAGTTCCGCCGCAGCTTCACCGCCGTCAGGTTTACCTCGCTGTCCCGTCCGCTTCCGGAGCCGTTGTAAGTTAGGCTGAAAACAGTGCCCTCCGCGGTATTTAAAATCAGATAGGAAGACCCTACCGCACTGGAGCCGTCAGCGCTGGTAGCAAAATAGATCCCCGTTTCCAAATGGGAAGAGCCGTTGTAATAAGGTGTTACCTGCATATAGTTGGCCCCGGTAAATATGGTGGATACCTTGAAGGAGATCAGATAGTACCCCGGTGCGAAATAGATCCGCGTCAAATCCATCGGCACGATTTGTCCCGTCGTATCGGCCACATCCGGATACATAGGAATCTGCATCCCATTGGTAAGTACAAACTGCAGATTCGCGAAAGAAGCAAAGGCGTCCTCCGGCACCGTACCCGTGGGCCCTTTGGGCCCAGTGCTTCCTGTGGCGCCTGTTGGCCCCGTGGCTCCTGCTTCGCCTGTAGCGCCCGTTGCGCCTGTGGGGCCTGCTGCGCCTGCGGCTCCTGTTTCACCTGTGACGCCCGCTGAACCCATTGGCCCTGTGGCTCCCGTTGCGCCCGTTGCACCTGTAGTACCCATTGCGCCTGTGGCTCCCGTTGCGCCCGTAGCTCCTGTTGCACCTGTGGCTCCCGTTGCGCCTGTGGCTCCCGTTGGCCCCGTCTCCCCCGCACCTGGGCCGGCAGGACCCGGCGGGCCAGTTATACCCGTTGCGCCTGTGGGGCCGGTATCTCCTGTCGGCCCCGTTGCTCCCACTGGGCCAGCTGTTCCCGTTGCGCCGGCAGCACCCGTCGCACCAGTGGCTCCCGTTGCCCCGGCAGCGCCCGCAGGGCCTGTGGGCCCGGTACTGCCTGTAGGGCCCGTAGCGCCTATGGGGCCCGTAGGACCTTTGGCTCCCGTCATTCCTCCGG
>CALWKZ010000102.1 GCA_944381385.1 uncultured Anaerotignum sp.
AATCCAGCATCCGCAGGGCCGTCAGCGTGGCCTTGTCCTTTTTGCTGTAATAGTAATTGCTTTTTTCCATATAGTCCCGCTTCAGCTCATAGTCCATGTCCCGGGTGGTGCTGACGGTTTTCATTTCCTTCGCCAGTGCGTTGTAGTACTGGTAATTGAATAGGGCCTTTTCCACCGTATCCATATTGCGGAAGGGGCCGATGTCGCCGTAAACCACCGCCTCGTAGTTGCGCTGGAGGTATTCCCGTTTGGTCATATCTCCCTTGGCGTACTGGTCGATGAGGCTTTGCCGGTATTTAAAATATTTCTGGATCGCGTTCATGGTACTGCCTTCCTTCCATCCATTCCCTGTGGCGCAGTCCCCGGATCGGCTGATACAATAGGCCTAGAATAAAGAGGGGGATACTGCTTATGGAAACTTTTTTGGATTATTATGAGAAACGGATACAGCCGGGCATTGCCGCGGCGGATCTGCTGCTGAAAACAGAGCGGCGCGCCTTTTCCCTGCAAAAAGCCGCCAATGTGTTGGGGATACCTCTGAAGGAGGCGGCGGGGATTTTGGGCCGGGAGGACGCACTGGTCCGCCGGGAGGATTTTATCCGGCTGATGCAAAAGGGCACCTCGCCCCTGTGCCAGATGTTCCGCCGCCAGCTGTTTGTGGGGCTGGAGGCGGCGCTGACCCAGGAGGAGGTTTCCTATATTTACGATCTGGAGATCGGTGTGGTGCAGGCGGCGGCTGGGGAAACGGGGCTGGAGCTGATTCCGCCCGCCCTGCTGCCGGTGCTGTTTTCCGCCATCAAACTGTCTGATACACAATATCGGCTTTAAGCTTGTCCGCCGCTTCCTGACCGGCCAGCAGAGCCACCAGTGTCAGGGCGAAGGGAACGGCGGCGCCGGGGCCTCTGCCTGTGACCACATTGCCGTCCGTGCAGACCAGTGTCTGTACTGGTTCCGCACCCGTCAGACGATCCTCCATACCGGGGTAGATGGTGGCTTTTTTCCCTTTCAGGATGCCCAGATGGCCCAGAACCATGGGCGCGGCGCAGATAGCACATACATATTTGCCCTCTTCGTGGAACCGGCAAAGAAGCTTGCCCAGCATTTCATCCTCCTGCAGATGTACGGAGCCGGGCATACCGCCGGGCAGAATCAGCATATCCGCTGTCTGGGCTTCTTTTACGTCAAAGAGGCAGTCAGCCCGATAGGCAACGCCGTGGGAACCGGTGACCATCAAGTTGCCGCTCAGGGAAACGAATTTTGCGTCTACGCCGGCGCGGCGCAGAAGATCCAAAGGCGTTACGGCTTCCATTTCCTCGAAGCCCTCCGCCAGAAAAATCAATGCTTTTTTCATAGGAAAACACCTCCTGTGTGGATTTGTATTTATCTGTATTATATGCCGAAATCCTGCATTTATCAAGGGCGGGACAGTTGACAGGGGACGCCGGGCGGGGTATGCTGGACAAAAAAGGAGGAGATACCATGGAGATCGAACGGAAATTTCTGACAAAGGCGGTGCCCTTTGTGCTGGAGGATTACCCCAGCCGCCGGATCAGTCAGTGCTATATCAGTC
Source organism: uncultured Anaerotignum sp. (assembly GCA_944381385.1). Classification (GTDB taxonomy): domain Bacteria; phylum Bacillota; class Clostridia; order Lachnospirales; family Anaerotignaceae; genus Anaerotignum. The sequence goes on from CALWKZ010000102.1 coordinate 1,571, forward strand.
TTTCGCCCACCATCCGTCTGCGCAGACAGGATCAGGATTTTATCCTGACGGTGAAGGGAAAGGGGCTGATGGCAAAGGAGGAATTTGAACTGCCTCTGTCCCGGGAGGAGTACGAAAAGCTGCTGGAAAAGGCGGAGACGCCGGCGGTGGAAAAACGGCGGTATCTGGTGCCTTTGAAGGGAGGACTGATGGCGGAGGTGGATGTTTACGAAGGCCCGCTGGCGGGATTGATGACAACGGAGGTAGAGTTTTTCTCTGTGGAAGAGGCGAAGGCCTTTGTGCCGCCGGATTGGTTCGGAAAAGACGTGACCATGGAGAAAGCCTATAAAAACACTTCTCTGGCTTTGTACGGCATACCGGAGGAATAATAGAAGAAGTACCTTTTCAAGGGGAAATACATGGGCCGGGATCTTTCGTTTGGTAAGGATGCCGGCTCTTTTTTTATAGGCATGGGTTTCTTTTGGATATGGCCTGCTCTGGAGCGGTTCTTTTTTTGCCTGTCTGCGCATAGGATGGTAGCGGTACAGACAAGCAAAGGGAGGACGGCGGAATGTATAACAGACGGTATGATAAGATATATCTGATGCTGCGGCAGGAAACGGCGGGCTATGGCCTCCAGCAGAAAACCCCCTGGGGCAGCTGTGTGCTGGAGATCAAAAACGGTCAGGCCAGATTACATATCACGGCCCAGGGACTGCGGCCCCGCAGCCGGGGATGGTACGGCGTGTATGCCGTGGCGGAAAAGGATGGACAGCCGCGGACATTTTTCGGCGGGGAGCTGCCCATCAGTCCCGGCGGTCAGGGAGAGGTGAAGTGGGATTTTCCCGCCGATCATCTGGGGGACTGTCAGGCGGAGGATATTTACGCGGTGGTGGTGCTGGCCAGGGAGGAGGGCGGCAGGGGACTTTCCGCGCCCTTGACGGCATACTTTGGGGAAAAGCGGGAATGGCGGAGCGCCTTTGACGGAGAAAGCCATCTCCAGGCGGCGGAGGCCGCTCTTTTGTGCCATCCCCGGGAGATGGAAGCAGCTCCGGTGGAAAGGGCATCCTTTCAGAAAGAAGCAGACAGAGAGGAAAAACCGCAGACCCGGGCGGGCGCGGCGGAGGAAACCGGCGGCATGATGACGGAGGGTCACGGCAGCTTCCGGGAAATGCTGAAAAAATTCCGGCGGGAGATGGAAGAACTGACGGAAATGGGCCTTTTGACGGAGGAAGAAAACCGGAGGATCTTAGGTATGGGCGGCCCGGCGGCTGCCGCCCCGGCGGAGGAATGTGTTCCGGCGACGCGGGAGGAGACAGAAGAGGAAAAGATACCGACGGAAACAGTTTTGTCTGTGGAAGAGGAAAAGATACCGACGGAAACAGTCTCGTCTTCGGAAGAGAAACAGACCGCGGAGGCGCCGAAGGAAATGGGGGCGGAAGCGGCGAAAGAACAGGAGGAGCCGGAGCAAAAAGACGGGGAGACGTGGACCTTTGCGGGGCATGGGTCTTTGTATCCCTTTGGGGCGGCGGAGGAATGGAAATGCATCCTGCCGGAGGAAGCCCTTGCTCTGGGGCCCTTTTACTGGAACAGGGATATTTTCTTCCTTTCCGCCAGCCACAGATACGGCCATCTCATTGCCAGAGCCGAAGGGGACGGCCTTTTGCTGGGACTGCCGGAGCAGTTCCGGGAGGAGGACAGGAAGCGGGCCGCCGCCATGGGACTGGTATGGTTCCGGCCCATGGAACAGGACCCGGCCTTTGGCTACTGGATCGGCAAGGTGCCGATGGAATGAAAAAAAGCGTTGCGGGATTTTCGTTTCGATAGTATGATACAAGAAAAAGGAAGTATACAGTAAGGAGTCTGACTATGAGAATACGAAAAAAACCGTGGGCGGAGGCGGAACTGGAACAGAACAGCCACGTCATCAAAAACGCCCAGGAGCTGAAGGGCAAATGGGCGGAGTATTTCGGCAACGATAACCCTATTTATGTGGAGATCGGCTGCGGCAAGGGCGGCTTCATCCGCCAGAACGCCGAGGCCTTCCCCCATATCAATTTTGTGGGCATAGAGCGGCAGCTGAGCGTCGTGGCGGTGGCGGCCAGACGCACGAAGGAGGAGCTGCCCAATCTGGCCTTTGTCTGGAGCGACGCCAAGAAGCTGACAGAGCTGTTCGACACCGGGGAATTCCAGCGGCTGTACCTAAATTTCAGCGATCCCTGGCCGAAAAAACGGATGTATAAACGGCGGCTGACTTATCGGGAATATCTCCAGAGCTACCGGGAGGCCTTTGGGGAAAAGGGAGAGATCTTCTTTAAGACAGACAACCGGAACCTCTTTGAGTTTTCTCTGAACGAGTTTTGCGCCGATAACTGGAAGCTGTCCAATATTTCCCTGGACCTGCACAATAGTGATTTTGAGGGGAATATCATGACGGAATACGAGGAGAAGTTTTCTTCCCAGGGAATGCCCATCTACCGGCTGGAAGCCAGATACGGCATGGAGGATGAAAAATAACAGAAAAAGAAGAGGCATGGAATTTGATGGGTTCCATGCCTTTTTGTATTCAGTCCCAGTTTCTTTGGATCAGGGCCAGCGCCGCCTCCAGCTGGTCTTTTTTGACGTAGAAGGTGTAGCTGAGACGGACAGAATTGACGTTGACGGGACTGCCCAGCGGCCCCATCTGGTTCACGTTGTCCCCTTTGACCTTGTAGTCGATCTGGTGCTCCGTAAAAAGCTGTATGATTCGTTCCCGCTCCTGCGGATGGGAGATGGTGACGCATTTTGTCATGCCAAACATAAGCCCCCTCCTTTCAAAAAACAATCCCTTTTTCTTTTATTATAAAAAAAAGCGGGGAAAAAGAAAAGGAGAATTTCCTTCTTGACATAGATAGATCATCTATCTATAATTATATATAGATAATCTATCTATGGAGGTGAGCCTATGGCACAGGAAAAAAATGGGGCGCAGATTTCTCTGCTGCTGCTGAAACTGCTGGAGGAAAAGGATATGTACGGCTATGAGATGATCGAAACGCTGGCCAGCCGTTCCGAGGAGCTGTTCCGGCTGAAGGCGGGGACCCTGTACCCTCTGCTGCACAGTATGGAAAAGGAGGGCTGGGTCACGGCCTATGAGGAGCCTGCCGACGGCAGAATGCGGAAATATTACCGTCTGACGGAGGACGGGAAGCACCAGCTGGCGGAACAGCGGGAAAAATGGGAACGCTACGCCGGAACCATCGACCGGGTGCTGAAAGGAGGGGCTTGCTGTGCGGGAGCATGAAAAAAAGGGAGAACTTTCGGAAAGAATACTGGAATATCTGGACACCGTCTGTGGGCAGATCCGCTGGAAGGAGGCCAGAGCCGGCGTTCGGGAGGAAATGACCGACCATATTTTGAGCCAGAAGGAAGCATTTCTGGCGGAAGGAAAAGAAGAAGCGGAGGCGGAAGTCCTGGCGGTGGAAGAGATGGGAGACGGCCTAAGCGTAGGGCTGGAGCTGGACCGCATCCATAGGCCCCTGCCCCAGTGGCAGCTGATGATCCCGGTATTCCTGCTTTTGGCGGCAGGTGTGGTCTGCCGGGTGTTTGTGGATGGAATGGCGCCCTTTTCCCTGTCGGTGCTGCTGCCGGTGCTGGCGGCGGCGGTACTGTTTTTCGCCGGGTATTTTCTGGATTATACGGCCATTTTCCGCCGGAGCAAGTGGATCGTGGCGGCGGCGGTGCTGATTCTGGCGGGAACGCTGATTTTTAGCGAAAATCATTTGGGGCAGGCCTATGGCAGGATATTCTCTGTTTTCTATACGGCCTCCTATCTGGGCCTGCTGCTGCCCCTGGCGCTGTTGGCAGTGCTGGCCCTTGTCAGAGGGAAGGGCGTCCGGGGCTTTGGCCTGACTGTGGCGGCGGCAGCTGCCGGTATGATCTATCTGATTCTCTGCGGCAGCTTTTCCTTTGTACTGCTCTTTGCCGTCGCTGCCTGGGCCCTGTTTTGGATGGCCGTCAGCGCGGACTGGTTCGCTCTGGGAAAGGAAAAAGGCCGGAAATGGTTCTTGCTTCTGACAGGGGCGGCGGTGATCCTGGGTGTGCTGTTCCTGCTTCTGCCGGGAAGAACGCGCCTGCTGTGGGCTGTGGGACGGATGACGGGAGACGAAACGGAAAGCGGGTTCCTCTTTTCTTTGGTGGGCCGTTTTTGGCAGAACAGCCAGTGGGTGGGTCATGGTACCTATCCTGAGGGAAACTGGGGACGCATCCTGACAGAAGTGACGGAGGAATTCGGGTACAGCCATGACATCCTGCTGGCGCAGTTGGCCTATATGCTGGGAAAGGCGGCGGTGGTGGCCCTTCTGGCCGTATTCCTGTTTTTCTTCCTCTGGTCCTTCCGTCTCATCCGGCGGCAGACCAGTTTGCCGGGCAGAATGACGGCGGCGTGCATCTGGCTGGTGCTGTTTTATGAAACTGTTGTGTTCTTTGCTTTTAATCTGGGATTTCTTCTGGTTTCCGCCACGGCGCTGCCGCTGGTGTCTTATGGGAATACGGCGCTGCTGCTGAACGCCTTTTTAATGGGGCTGCTGCTGTCTGTGTTCCGTCGGAGCAAAGAGGTGCGGGAATCCAGTTTTTCCGTCATTTAACTGAAATATAAGGGCAAAAAAGCCGAGGACAGGGAAACTCCCATGTCTTCGGCTTTTGTTATTTCATGATGTCATATACGGTCTCCAGCAGAGGGGCGTCCTCCGCCACCCGCAGAAAACGGGCGTTCCGCCGGCGGCAAAATTCCTGCCAGCCGTTTTCCTGCTGGGCCAGCGCCTTTTGATAGGCGGCCAGCACCCCGGCCGTCAGCTCTACGTCTATGGCCTGTCCTGTTTCGCTGTCCGTCAGGCGGAACGGGCCTTGCGCCGTAGGCGAAAGCTCCTCCCGGGAAAGCACCTGCACCAGGATCACATCCTGCTTTTTCTCCTGCAACAGCTTTACGGCCTCTTCCAGACCTTTTTCCACCATGAAATCCGAGAAAAGGACGGAGACGCCTTTTTGAAGGATACCGGCTTCCCGGACGGCCCGCAGCAGATCTGTGCCGCCCTCCGCCGTCAGAGGCTGGAGGAAGCGGACTGCCTGCAAAAAACGGCTCTGCTGGGAAAGACCGTTTTCTCTGGCGGCCAGTCCCTCCCGAAAGGCGAAAAATCGGGCCTGGTCTCCGCCGCTCATGGCAAGATAGCCCACGGAGGCCGCCAGGGCCTTGGCCTGGAGAAATTTCTCTCCTGCCTCCATGGAACGGCTGCAATCCAGAAAGAGATGGAAGGCCGCCTGTTTTTCCTCGAAATACTGCTTGACATACAGCTTGTCGAAACGGGCATAGCTGTTCCAGTCCGCCCGGCGCAGGTCATCCCCCGGCAGATATTCCCGGAAGTCGGAAAACTCCAGAGAGGTGCCCTTGACGGTGGAACGGCGCTCGCCGCTGTAGCCGTCGGTGCCCAGACGGGCCCGGAGCCTGGTGCCCAGCTGCTGCAATCTGGCCAGATATTCTTTTGTCAAAATTTCTTCCAATGTTCTCATTTACCACAACGCCTCGATGATTTTGTCTGTTGTTTTTCCTTCCGCCATGCCCTCAAAGTTTAAAAGCAGCCGGTGGCGCAGGGCCGGTTTGGCTGCCTGCTTCACATCCTCATAGGATACGTTGTACCGTCCGTCCAGAAGGGCAAAGACCCGGGCGGTTTTCAAAATAGCCTGGGCCGCTCTGGGGCTGGCGCCGTAGCGTACGTACTGCCGCACCTCCTCCGGCGCGTTGGCGTATTCCGGATGGGTCTTCATGACCATTTCCATGATATAGTCGGCTACGGCCTCCGCCACAGGTACATCCGCCGCAATAGCCCGCATCTTTAAGAGCGTTTCCCCGCCGCAGACACAGCGCGGCTCCGCCTGTTTTAGAGCGGTGGTAGTCAATACAATGTCCCGCAGCTCTTCCTTGGTAGGGAAGGGCACGTTTACCTGAAACAGGAAACGGTCCATCTGGGCCTCCGGCAGAGGATAGGTGCCCTCACTTTCCAGGGGGTTCTGGGTGGCCAGCACGAAAAAGGGCTCCGGCAGGGCGTAGGTCTCCCGGCCGCCGGTAACGGTATGCTCCTGCATGGCCTCCAACAGGGCGGACTGTGTTTTCGGGGTGGCCCGGTTGATTTCGTCCGCCAGCACCAGATTGGCGAAGATGGGGCCTTTCTGGAAACGGATGGCCCGGCTCCCATCGGACTCTTCCATCAGAACGCCGGTGCCGGTCACGTCGGCGGGCATCAGATCGGGCGTGAACTGTATTCTGGAAAATTCCAGATCCATGACTTTCCCGATGGTTTTGACCAGCTGTGTCTTGCCCAGCCCCGGCAGCCCCTCCAGCAGAATATTGCCGCCGGCGGTCATGGCTGTCAGCACCAGCCGGATCAGCTCTTTCTGGCCGATGATGGCTTTTCCGATTTCCTGTTCTATGTTTGTGAAAGTCTCCGCGAAGGCACGGATCTCTTTTTCTTCCATAAGCTGTTCCTCCTGTAATGTTGTTCCATCCATAGGTGTTTTTTCAATTATAAGGCGTTTCTTTTGTTTCCGTCAACGAATGGAAAGAAAAGTAAAAGTTTTGGCGGAAAATATTTGCCTTTTCTTAATAAAATCTATATAAAAATTTTCCTTCCCAATTTCCCGGAAACATAGTATGATTAGATTTAGGTGAAATCTGATTTCAAGGAGAGCGGTAAAAGTGAGAAAGTTCCGAATGAAAAAGACGGACAGGCTGTATTTTAAAATTGCCTGTTATATTTTTGGCGTGCTGGCGGCGGTGGTGCTTTTTGAAAAGGTCATCGGTAATCTGCCCAGCATTACTGGCGCCATCCACACCTTTCTGCGGGTGACCCAGACCCTTTGTTTGCCGTTTTTGATTGGTTTTATGATCGCCTATGTCATGAATCCGTTTATAAATTTCTTTGAGCGTCATACCATGAAGAAGGGGAATTATTTTGAACGGCATCCAAAGATCACAAGGACCCTGGCCATCCTTCTGATCTATACGCTGGTGATCGGCGGCATTGTCTGGATCGCCATTTATCTGGTGCCGGAAATTAAATCCTCCGTCATTACGTTCGCAACACAGCTTCCCGTATATACGGCGACCCTGAACGAAAAGATCGACGAATTTTTCTTACAGATTGATTTTATCAGCGGGGAGAATGTCAATAATGTTATCAACCGTCTGCTGGACCCTCTGAACGAAATGTTCCGGGATGTGCCCAGTCTGGGAGAACCCATCAGTCTGGCGGCCCTGACCACTACCATCATTGGCAATGTGTTTACGGTAGGCCGGGCGGCGTTCAATATCATCATGGGTATCTTCATCGCTTTTTATATGCTCTTTGATAAGGAAGGATTTGCCAGACAGATCCGGCGTACCGTCTATGCCCTTTCTTCGGAAAAAACGGCGGAACGGATTTATTACAACGCGGGACGTATCCATCATATTTTCCAGAATTTCATTATTGGGAAGGCCCTGGACTCTCTGATTATCGGTATCCTTGCCTTTATTGGGCTGAATCTGATCCACGCGCCGCTGGTGCTGGTACTGAGTCTGATTATCGGCGTTACCAATATGATCCCCTACTTCGGACCATTTCTGGGCGGTATCCCTTCCGTCATCATTACGCTGCTCATCAGTCCTATCGACGCCATCTGGGTGGGGCTGTTTATCCTGGCACTGCAGCAGTTCGACGGGAACTTCCTGGGGCCGAAGATCCTGGGAAACTCACTGGATGTCAGTCCGCTGTGGATCATTCTTGCCGTCATCGTGGGCGGCGCATTGATGGGACCTTTGGGCATGTTTATCGGGGTGCCTATATTTGCCACTGTCAAAATGTTCTGTCAGGAGTTTATCGACTGGAAATACAGGAAAAAATATCAGGACCAGGACCCTATGGAGGAAACCTCCGAGGAAGGTGTCTCGTCCCAAACATAAACAGGTGTATCAAACTTTCGGGCGAAAAGGTTTTTCTTATATTTTGTCCGAAAGTTTTCTTTTTTCAGACAGGAGGAATTTATGCAGACAACAAAACAAGTGAATCGGTATTATCTGATTGTATTTTTATATTTTCTGGGGGCGTCCAATCTGCTGGCGCCGCTATTGTACGGTATGCTGCCCTCTCTTACGGCGGCCATGATACTGCTGCAGTTTGTGATCTTTCTGCCGCTGCTGTTTTTCTATTTTTATCGTTTCCCGTCTTCCGTAAAGGATACGCTTTCCCTGCGGCCTATACGGATCATGGATCTGCTCCTTTGCCTGGGGATTACCTTATTTGCGCTGCCGTTTGTTTCCCTGATTGTTTACCTGACGTCTTTTATACAGCCGAATCTGGCGGAAGCGTCTATGGAGGCTATGCAGGACGGTAACTTTTTCTGGGTGCTCTTTCTGATTGCCGTACAGCCGGCGGTTTTTGAGGAGCTCATGTTCCGGGGAGTGGCTTTCCGGGCTTACGGCCATTTGGGAGAGAAAAAAGCTATTCTCCTCAGCGCCTTTTTATTCGCTCTGCTCCATATGAATATCCAGCAGGGTCTGTACGCCTTCGCGCTGGGGGTGCTGTTTGCTTTTTTCGTAGGGCGTACAGGGTCTATCCTGGCTTCTGTGCTCCCGCACTTTTTTATCAATGCCTCTAACTGGGCGGCTATGTATCTGTCCGCTCCGGAAACAGAAACCACCGTGGAGTATACGGTGGGACAGCAGCTTTTAGGCATTGGGATGCAGTGCTTGATCGCACTGCCGTTCCTGCTTCTGCTGCTTTGGCTTTTCCGGAAAAGAAATCCCCAAAGCCTCTACGCGGTGCAGCCGGCGGAAGAAGGAGAAAAAGAACGGATCTTTACGCCCGCTATGTGGATCATTATTGCCATCTTTGTGGTGGTAAGCGCGTTGGCTATTATTGCGCGCTGAGAAAAAACGGCATAGGAAAGCAATTTCCCCTTAAGAAAACATTTCAAATAAAATCCTAGAAATAAGAAGGCTGGAATCCCGTGTCATTCGCGAGGATTTCAGCTTTCTTGTTTTCTTACGAATGCCCCTAATATGCCGTTTTTTTCTGTTTTTTGCGGCAGCAGAAAGACGGGAAGTCTTGAGCATTCTTTGAATTTGTGCTATACTAGATAATCAGCAAAGAAATGACCAATAGAGGAGGCGGTACTGTGTCGGAAAAGGAGTTTGATATTGCCAGAAGCGTCCGTATGACGGAGGGGCTTCAATGTCAAATGCTGACGCTGCTGTCAAATTTTTATGAGGCAATGCATAAAAACGCGTCAAAGGCGGAAAAAACGGAACTGCTGGCGGATCTGGAAACGGCCCTGTATCTGATGGCCCAAAGACTGGGAATCTCGCCGGAAGGACTGGATAAGAAGGCGGCGGCCCATGTGCGTCTGCGGCTTTTGCAGGAGGACGAGAGCTTTTGGCGGGAGAATCTTCTGGAGGTGCTGAACCGTCTGGAAAAATAAGGACGGCACGGAATTTGTCATGGAGGCAAAGAATGGATAAAAAAGAAATAAAACAAAATGGGAATGGCAGCGGACGTATTCTGGAAGCGGCTTTGGCGGTGATTGTGGTCATCCTGGGCCTGATCTTCGATGTGAAGATCGGCATCGGTATCCTGGTAGGGGTGCTGGTAGGCATGTTTGTCCGGCCGGTGCTGAAAGAAATGTTTACCTCCGGCGGCGAGGATGCCCAGCAGGAGAACCGTTTCCTGGATACCACCATCCTGCGGGAAAATTTCTCCATTCCTCAAAATCTGCCTCTGCCCTATGCTGTTTTGGATATCCGGGGCAGGGTAATGATGTATAATGAGCATTTTGCGGCAGTGTTCCCCCATGGGGAAGACGCCAAGCCGGTGGTGGATCAGCTGCTGAAAACCAGCGGCGCCGGTGAGCCGCGGAAGGTGCAGGTAGGGGAACGCTTCTATATGGCGGCGTTGAACCACTGCGATGTATTGGACAAAAGCGGCGCTGTGGGCGCAGTGCTGACCCTGATTATGGTGGACTGCACCAGAACCTGCCAGCTGGAAAAACAGCTGGAGGAACAGGAGACCGTAGTCGGCATGATCCTGCTGGATAATTACGATGACGTAGTGGACAGTATCGACGAGGATCGTCTGCCGGTGCTTTCGGCGCTTATCGACCGGAAATTCAACCAGCTGGCGGCTATGGCCGACGGCGTTATCAAAAAGCTGGAAAAGGACCGCTATATTTTCCTGCTGTCCAAAGGCAGCCTGGCCATGTTCCAGGAAAAGAAGTTTGAGCCATTTAACGAGATCAAGGAGATCTCCGTGGGCCAGCCCATCCCTGTGACATTGAGCATGGGCATCGGTCTGGGCGGCGGCTCCCTGGAGGCGGCTATGCAGAACGCCAAGGCGGCTATGGATCTGGCTCTGGGCCGGGGCGGCGACCAGGTGCTCATCAAGGATGGGGAGAAATACCTGTTCTTCGGCGGCAAGAGCGGCGAGATCCACCGCAACGCCAGAATCCGTGCCAGAGTCAAGGCGGACGCGCTCTTTGAGCTGATGCGGGACGCTTCCGATATTCTGGTCATGGGCCACAAGCAGGCGGACCTGGACAGCCTGGGCTCCTGCATGGGCGTCTACGCCATGGCCAAGAGCATTGGGAAAAAATGCAATATCGTCATGGATAAAGTCAGCGTCGGCGTAAAGCGGCTCTGCGACCGGATGGACGAAAGCGGGAAATACGGCGGACTCATCGTCAACGGCGCCGAGGCGGTGCGCCTGCTGAACGATAAGACCCTGGTCATCGTGGTGGATACCCACCGGGAGTCTATGGTAGACAGCCGGCAGATCGTCATGGCGGCCAAAAAGATCGTGGTCTTTGACCATCATAGAAAGAGCACAGACTTTATCGATCAGGCGGTGCTGATCTATCATGAGCCTTACGCCTCTTCCACGGCGGAGCTGATCACGGAAATGATCCAGCATATGGACAAAAAGGTGAAGCTGACCCATATCGAGGCGGACGCTTTGCTGGCGGGCATCACCGTAGATACTAAGAATTTCTGCGTCAAGACAGGGGCCATGACTTTTGAGGCGGCGGCCTTTCTGCGCAGAAACGGCGCCGACAGCATCCGTGTCAGACTGCTGTTCCAGAACGATATGGACGCTTATAAAGCCAAGGCTACGGCGGTGCGGGACGCGGAGCTGTTCCGGGGGAACATGGCTATTTCCGTCTGCCCCTCCGATGTGGAAAACTCCACGCTGACGGCGGCCCAGGCGGCGGATGACCTGATGAACGTAACGGGCATACAGGCTTCCTTTGTCTGCTGCAAGATAGAGGATATGGTCTATATCAGCGCCAGAAGCTTTGGCGATATCAATGTACAGAGAATCATGGAAAAACTGGGCGGCGGCGGCCACCTGACCGTAGCCGGGGCGCAGCTGACAGGCTGTACCACGGAAGAGGCTAAGGAAAAGGTACGCGCGGCCATTGAGGAATATATGGAGGAGGAAGCATAATTATGAAGCTGATCTTATTACAGGACGTAAAGAGCGTAGGGAAAAAAGGCGATCTGATCAACGCCAGCGAAGGCTACGCGAAGAATTTCCTGCTGCCGAAAAAACTGGCGGTGGAAGCTACAAAATCCAATCTGAACGACTACGAGCTGAAGCAGAAGGCGGAGGCCAAACGGAAACAGGAAGAGCTGGAAAAGGCGCAGGAAATGAAAAAGCAGCTGGACGACAAGGTGGTTATCATCAAAGTAAAGACCGGCGGCAACGGCAAGCTCTTCGGTTCTGTGACCAATAAGGAAGTGGCGGAGGAAATCATCAAACAGACAGGGCTGGATTTCGATAAGAAGAAAGTATCCATCGGCGACCCCATCAAGATGCTGGGAGAAAGAACGGCTGTCATCAAGCTGCACCCCAAGGTAACGGCGGAGGTAGCCATCAAGATCGTGGAAGCGGAATAAGACAGAGTGCGGCAAGGAAAGGAGGCGGCAGGAATGGAACAACAGAATATATCCCCCCAGGCGGAGACCTTCCAGAATATACCGCCTCATGACGACGCGGCGGAAACGGCTGTGCTGGGCGCCATGTTCCTGGACAGGGAAGCGGCTTCTCTGGCGCTGGAGGTGCTCCGGGGCGAGGATTTCTACCGTCCCGACCATAAAATGGTCTTTGAGGCGGCGGAAGATCTGTACCACAGCGGCGTTCCCATCGACGTCATTACCGTAAAAAATAAATTAGAGGAAAAAGGCGTTTTCGAGCAGATCGGCGGCATTCCTTTTCTGGCCAATATCTCTTCGGCCGTGGGCAGTTCCGCCAATGTGCGTCATTACGCTGCCATTGTAGAGGAAAAGTCCGTTTTGCGGCGGCTGATCCGTACGGCGGGAAATATTTCCCAGCTCAGCTATGAGGGCAAGGAACCCGTCAATTCCATTATGGATACGGCGGAGAAAAGCATATTCGACATCATGCAGAAGCGCCACTCCGACCAGTTCCACCATATCCGGGATATTGCCGTGGATTCCATTGAGAAGATCGAGGATATCTACCGCTCCAAAGGCAAGCTGACAGGCGTGCCTACGGGCTTTGTGGATTTCGACCAGAAAACGGCGGGGCTGCAGAAATCCGACCTGATCCTGCTGGCGGCCCGTCCTTCCATGGGGAAAACGGCCTTTGCTCTGAATATCATCCAGAACGCGGCCATCCGCAGCAATGTGCCTACGGCGGTCTTTTCTCTGGAAATGAGCCGGGAGCAGCTGGTGAACCGTATGCTCTGCTCCGAGGCTATGCTGGACGCCCAGAGGCTGCGTACCGGCGAGCTGACGGACAGCGACTGGGCGGATCTGATCCAGGCCATGGGGCCTTTGTCCCAGGCGCCGATCTATATCGACGATACCCCCGGCGTCACGCCTATGGAGGTGCGTTCCAAGTGCCGCCGCCTGAAGGTGGAGAAGGGCCTGGGCCTGATCGTCATTGACTATTTGCAGCTGATGAGCGGCAACAGCCGGAACGATTCCAGACAGCAGGAGATCTCCGAGATCTCCCGTTCCCTGAAGGCCATCGCCAGAGAAATGGAAGCGCCGGTCATTGCCCTTTCCCAGCTGTCCCGTGCCTGCGAGCAGAGGGCGGACCATCGGCCCATGCTTTCGGACCTGAGAGAATCCGGCGCCATCGAGCAGGACGCCGACGTGGTGGCTTTCCTGTACCGGGATGAGTATTATTTCCCCGATACGGAAAAGAAAAACCAGGCGGAACTGATTATCGCCAAGCAGAGAAATGGCCCGACGGGCACTGTGGATCTGACCTGGATGGGACAGTATACGAAATTTGGGAATTTCTTGAAAAAATATTGAATCCATTGCCTGCGGCAGATGCCGCAGGCCTTCTTTTTACAGGGATTTTACAATTTTTCCGGAAAAGAGGTTGACGCTGATTTTTGGAAGGCATATACTAAAGATGTGCCAAAAAAACAGGCAAAAAAGAGGCAGAAAACAGGAGGTGAACCATATGGACGGCAATAGTGAAAGTATCCCTTTGGGGCCTGAGCGAAGTTG
>CALWKZ010000103.1 GCA_944381385.1 uncultured Anaerotignum sp.
TATAACAACAGAATCATGGACTCCGACTGCTCCTTCTGCGGACAGTGCGTGACCCATTGCCCCGTAGGCGCTTTGAGCGAGCGGGATGATACAGATAAATTCTATGCCGCATTGGCAAATCCCAAAAAGAAGGTCATCGTACAGATCGCGCCGGCGGTGCGGGCCGCATGGGGCGAAGAACTGGGACTTTCGGAAAAAGAAGCGGCGGCGGGCAAAATCGTAACCGCTTTGAAGCGAATGGGTGTGGATTATGTGTTTGACACGGACTTCGCGGCAGACCTGACCATTATGGAGGAAGGCAGCGAGCTGCTCCACCGTCTGGAGGAGGGAGAACACAAATACCCCATGTTTACTTCCTGCTGTCCCGCTTGGGTGCGGTTCTTAAAGAGCCAGTATCCCGATATGACAGACTGTCTGTCTACGGCAAAATCTCCCCAGCAGATGTTCGGCGCGGTCATCAAGGCATATTACGCGGAGAAGCTGGGCATTCCCAAGGAAGAAGTATTCAGCGTATCCATCATGCCATGTATCTCCAAAAAGAGCGAGCATATCCTGCCGACTATGAATGACGCGGGGGCTGGACAGGACGTGGATCTGGTGCTGACCACAAGAGAACTGGTACGCCTGATTCGGGCGGATCATATCAATCCGGCGGATCTGGAGGTTTCTCCTTTCGATTCTCCCATTGGCGAGGCTACCGGCGCCGGCGTAATCTTCGGTGTTACCGGCGGCGTTATGGAAGCGGCCCTGCGCAGCGCTTATTTCCTGGTAAACGGCGAAAACGCGGCGCCTGACGCTTTCAAAGATGTACGCGGTCAGGACGGATGGAGAGAGGCTACCTTTACACTGGCGGGCAAGGATCTGAAAGTAGCCGTAGCCAGCGGACTTGGCAACGCCAGAAAACTGCTGAAGGCCCTGAGAAAAGGTACAGTGCAGTATGATTTCGTAGAGATCATGGCTTGTCCCGGCGGATGCGCCGGCGGCGGCGGTCAGCCTATGAAGGACGGCCTGGAGCAGGCGGAACGCCGCGGCAACCATCTATATTTCCTGGATGATATTGCCGATCTGCGCTTTAGCCATGAAAACCCTGCCGTACAGGCATTGTACAAGGATTTCCTGGGTGAGCCTCTGAGCGAAAAGGCCCATCATCTGCTCCATACAGACCATCACGGCTGGAAAATGCCCAGAGAGGAACGGGCAGATGAGGAATAAAAAATGATGTGTTTTGGAAGGCATATCCCCCCAAGAGGGAAGGTATGCCTTCTCTTTTTCTGTCGGGGATTGTCTTTTGGTTGACAGGAAAACGAAAAAAGCATACCATAAAAAAGCAAAGATAAAAACACGATTCGGTTGGTAGTCCGAATGCGGCGGAGGATTCCGCCGTCAGTAACCTGCCTCCTTGGTTGTCCCTTCTTTGCGGGCAAGAAACAAAAAAAGGAGGACAACACCATGGAGAAAGTGAAAGCAACACTGACCGTTTATTTTGAGGATCCTTTCTGGGCGGGATTATACGAAAGACGCACAGAGGAAGGGTACCAGGCGGCAAAAATCGTCTTTGGCGCGGAACCGAAAATCTATGAGGTGCAGGCGTATCTGCTGCGGCATTTATGGAACTTGCCACTGAGCCGGCCGCAAAAGAAAGCGGTTTCACCGGAAAAACGGCGGAACCCGAAGCGGATGCAGCGGGAGGTCCAAAGGCAGACGTCCCAGCGGGGAATCGGTACGAAAGCCCAGCAGGCGCTTCAGGCGGAGCGGGAACTGCGGAAAACGGAACGAACCGCAAGGAACCGCAGGGAAAAGACAGCGGAGGCCCAAGAGAGATTTTTGCAGAAGCAGGAAAAGAAACGGAAAAAGCACCGTGGGCATTGACAGAAGAGAGGAGACGGAAAAGATGATGCGGATCGGTTCCGGATATGATGTACACCGGCTGGTGGAAGAAAGAAAGCTGATTCTGGGCGGCGTGGAGATCCCTTATGAAAAAGGGCTGCTGGGCCATTCCGACGCGGATGTGCTGCTCCATGCCATCATGGACGCTCTGCTGGGAGCGGCGGCGCTGGGGGATATCGGCGGCCATTTCCCCGATACGGACCCCCAGTACAAAGGCGCGGACAGTAAAAAATTATTATCTTGCGTTTTGGGGTTGATTTCTGAAAAGGGATATTGTATAATGAATATCGACGCAACGGTGATCGCGCAGCGTCCTAAGCTGAAGCCTTATATTCCGCAGATGCGGGAAATCATCGCGGAGGTCCTGCACATAGATGCGGATCAGATCAATATTAAGGCGACAACAGAGGAAGGACTGGGCTTCACAGGAGCGGGAGAGGGCATTGCCGCTTCGGCTGTGTGCCTTCTGGAAAAAACGAAATAAGACAAAAGTGATGATGGAAAAGAGTAGTCCTTTTATCACCTGCCAGAGAATAACGGCCGTGGTGAGAGGCGATGAGATTTGAGTTTACACGATGTGCAGGCTTGATTGTCACCGTCTTAAGATACATGGGTGAGAGCCGTTTACAGGGCGAGGAGGATGAAGTGCGTTCCTGAACTGAGCGGGCGAACGAAAATTTGTTTCAGTAGCCTGTTTCCGATGACAACGTTACAGTCATATGAGTGAGGCGGCATTGGTTTCTTTGGAGACTGGACCGTCTAAGTAAAGTGGGACCACGGAGTATACAGCTTCGTCTTTACAGTTTTGTAAAGACGGAGCTTTTTTAATTCATCCGCCGGTTACAAAACAAAAAGCGCAGGAACACCTTATTTCGTGCTGCAATATCATAAACAGAAAAAACAGTATCGAGAGGAGAAAATGTGATGAAAGCGATTTTGGCAAGACTGAATGAAATGGTGGATGTAGTAAAGGAAAAGGATCCGGCTATCAGAAGTACCATTGAGGTAATTCTGTACCCCAGTTTCTGGGCAGTGGTCAATCATCGGATCGCCCATGTGTTCTACAAAAAGAGAATGTTTTTCGTGGCCAGACTGATCTCTCAGCTTTCCCGCGGCCTGACGGGCATTGAGATCCATCCCGGTGCCCAGATCGGCAAAAGATTCTTTATCGATCATGGTATGGGCGTAGTCATTGGGGAAACGGCGGAAATCGGCGATAATGTGATGCTTTATCACGGCGTGACCCTGGGCGGCACCGGCAAGGATAAGGTAAAACGTCATCCGACCGTTGGGGATAATGTGCTGATCGGCGCGGAAACCATCGTTCTGGGGCCTGTGAATATCGGTTCCAATACAAAGATCGGCGCCGGCTCCGTTGTACTGGAGGATATCCCTTCCAATGTAACGGCCGTAGGCTCTCCCGCGAAAATCGTCAGAAAGGACGGCGTGCGCATCAAACCTACAGACCCCTCCGAATTTACAGGCAAGAAGAAAAAAGCGGTATGATCTTTTGAGAAGAATACAGAAAAACGTATGAAGGCGGAAAAATTTGTGCTATAATCTAATATAGAATAATATGCTTTGACAAAAGGAAGGATGAAGGACCATGAAAGTATATAATACACTGACAAGACAGAAGGAAGAATTTATCCCTCAGGAAGAGGGCAAGGTAAAAATGTATGTCTGCGGCCCTACGGTATATGACTATATCCATATCGGCAACGCAAGACCTTACGTTGTATTTGACACCGTAAGAAGATACCTGGAATACAAAGGCTATGACGTAACTTATGTACAGAACTTCACAGACGTGGACGATAAGATCATCAACCGCGCCAACAAGGAAGGCACCACCATGGAAGCCATCTCCAACCGTTTCATTGAGGAAGCCTTCCATGACGCGGACGGCCTGAACGTAAGACGTGCTACCGTACATCCTCGTGTAACACAGGAGATGGACGGTATCATTGAAATGGTACAGACACTGATCGACAAAGGATATGCTTACGAGGATAACGGCACTGTATACTACGATACAAAGAAATTCCCCGAATATGGCAAGCTGTCCAGAAAGAACCTGGATGAGCTGATCGCCGGCGCCAGCGAACGTGTCACCATCGACGACGCCAAGAGAAATTCCACAGACTTTGTACTGTGGAAACCCAAAAAAGAAGGCGAGCCCAGCTGGCCCTCTCCCTGGGGCGACGGTAGACCCGGCTGGCACATTGAATGCTCCGTTATGGCAAAGCACCATCTGGGCAATACCATTGACATCCATGCCGGTGGCGAAGATCTGATCTTCCCTCACCATGAAAACGAGATCGCTCAGAGTGAGGCGGCAAATGGCTGCCAGTTCGCGAAATACTGGCTGCATAACGGCTTTATTACCGTAGACAACGAAAAGATGTCCAAATCCCTGGGCAACTTCTTCACCGTAAGAGATATCGCAGCGCAGTTCCCTTATGAAGTTATCCGTTTCTTTATTCTGAACGGTCATTACAGAAGCCCCATCAACTTCAGCAGAGAATTGATGCAGGCTTGCCAGAATGGTCTGGAACGTATCAAAAACGCAAGAAAAGAACTGGATTTCTATATCAATAACGCGGCGGATTCCGCAATGACAGCGGAAGAGACAGCACAGGCGGCAGAACTGGAAAAATATAAAGAACAGTTCGAGGCAGCTATGGATGATGACTTCAATACGGCGGACGCTGTATCCGTAATCTACGAGCTGGTTCGCTTCAGCAACATCGCCGTAAAAGCAGGCGTTTCCAAGGAATACGCAAAGAAGATCCAGGATATGCTGGATCACCTCTGCGGCGTACTGGGCGTTGCGGAGCTGAAAGAGGACGCCGTATCCGATGAGGAAACAGCGAAGATCGAAGCCCTCATCGCAAAGAGAGCGGAAGCGAAAAAAGCAAAAGATTTCGCTGCGGCAGACGCTATCCGTGATGAGCTGGCCGCTATGGGCATTACTATCAAGGATACCCGTCAGGGCGTACAGTGGTTCAGAGGTTAAGGTATGAATTTAGAAGCGATTGAGCTGATGCTGGGCAAAGGGGGGACCACCGATCCCAAGGAGCTTTCCCCCCTGGCCCTTGCCTATATCGGAGACGCTGTCTATGAAATGATGGTGCGCACCACCGTTTTGACGGACGGAAATATGCCGGTGAACCGCCTGCATAAACGAGCCAGAGATATGGTCAATGCCAAAGCCCAGGCGGAGTTTTATTACCGCATTGCCGACAGTCTGACAGAGGAGGAGACGGCCGTGTTCCGTAGAGGACGCAACGCCAAGTCCTATACGACGCCTAAAAACGCCGATTTGATGGATTACCGCCATGCTACCGGTGTGGAGGCCGTCTTTGGCTATCTGTATCTGGCGGGCCGGATGGAACGGGCGGTGGAGCTGTTCCGTATGGGGATGGCGCAGGAAATAGAGAAGTAAACAAACAGCCGATGCGGGGCTTTGCCCCATCGGCTTTTTGCTGTGTATAGGGAAAGGACTGTTTTGGAAAAAGCAGGCAGGAGGTTTTTTTCGTGGAAAAAAGAAAAAACGAGGAAAGAAGAAAAGAACGAGGCTTCGGCGGAAGAAAGAGCGACGGTGAGAGAAAGCTGTTCCGGCCCAGACGGGAGGAAGGTCAGATAGAGGAACGGGAGCAGAACGAGAACCAGCTGGAAGGCAGAAACGCCATTCTGGAGGTGCTTCGCAGCGGCCGGGATATTGAGAAGATTATGGTATCCAAAGGGAATGTGGAAGGCACCATCAAGCGCATCATTGCCATGGCAGCGGAAAAAGGCGTGGTGATCCAGGAGGTGAGCCGCCAGAAGCTGGACGAGATCTCCCAGACAAAGAATCATCAAGGGGTCATTGCGCTGGTATCCGCCCATAATTATGTAGAAGTGGAGGACATTCTGACGGCGGCTAGAGAAAAGGGAGAAGACCCCTTTGTGTTGCTGCTGGACGGAATCACAGACCCTCATAACCTGGGGGCGATCCTGCGGACGGCGGAATGTGCCGGTGTCCATGGGGTCATTATCCCCAAACGGCGCTCTGTGGGTCTGAACGCCACCGTAGGCAAGACCTCTGCCGGGGCTATTGAGTATATGCCTGTGGCAAGAGTCACCAACATCGTGCAAACCATGGAATACCTGAAAAAGGAAGGTTTGTGGATCGCCTGCGCCGATATGAAGGGGTTGGATCACTTTGATACGAACATGAAAGGCCCTTTGGCGCTGGTCATTGGCAGTGAAGGCGATGGTGTCAGCCGTCTGGTAAAGGAAAACTGCGACTTTACGGCAGCGATTCCCATGTATGGAAAGATTTCCTCTTTGAACGCTTCCGTAGCGGCGGCGCTGCTGATGTATGAGGTGGTGCGTCAGCGCCGGTTCTGAGAAGGCTTTTGCATTTTCGTGAAATCTGTGGTATGATGACACCATCGCGCAAAATATGACGGAAGGAGGGCTTGCCGGTGCAGGAGGATTATCTTCTGGTGGATGGGTATAATATTATCCACGCATGGGACGAGCTCCGGGAAATCATGGAGGATGTCAGCCTGGAAAGCGCCAGGGTCAAGCTCATGGATCTGCTGTCCAATTATAAAGGCGTCAGCAGTGCCGTGATCATACTGGTATTTGACGCATACCTGGTAAAAGGCAATCCCGGCTCCGTATCGAAATACAATAATATCTATGTGGTTTATACGAAAGAGGCGGAAACGGCGGACCACTATATCGAGCGTGTGGTTACGGCCCTGCCCAAGCATTACCGGGTGCGTGTGGCTACGGCGGACGGTCTGGAGCAGCTGATTATTTACGGTCAGGGGGCTATCCGCATGAGCGCCAGAGAGCTGCACCGAGAGGTGAACCGGGTAGAGCAGGAGCTGCGGGAAAGATACATTGAGAAACGGCCGCCCAAAAATAATATGCTGGCGGATCATTTGGATGAGGAATCGCTGGAATGGCTGGAGGCCCTGCGGCGGAAAAAATAGAACGGATGAGGTTCCTATGACAGAAAAGCAGAAAGACATGACAATACAACAGAATCAGGACGAGGAAATGGTCTGTGCCGCCCAGAAGGGAGACGCCCAGGCGGAGGAATATTTGCTGGACAAGTATAAACCGCTGGTCAAGGCCAAGTCCAGAGCCTATTTCCTCATTGGCGCCGATAATGAGGATATCATACAGGAAGGCATGATCGGGCTGTATAAGGCTATCCGGGATTACGACAGCGACAGAAACGCTTCTTTCCGCAGTTTTGCGGAGCTTTGCGTCAATCGCCAGATGATTACGGCCATCAAGGCGGCGACACGGCAGAAGCACCAGCCTTTGAACTCCTATATTTCTTTGAATAAGCCGGTTTTTGAGGATGAGTCCGAGGAAACGTATTTGGATCTTTTGCAGGAGGGGGAGCTTCTGAATCCGGAAGCCTTGCTTATTGGCCAGGAGAACAAGAGCTTTCTGGAGAACCAGATGGTCAAGAATCTGAGCCGTTTTGAGAGCCGGGTACTGCTGCTGTATTTACAGGGCAGAAGCTATTTTGAGATCGCCAGTATGCTGGACAAGCCGGAGAAATCCATTGACAATGCCCTCCAGAGAGTGAAGAAAAAACTAGAGAAATTTGTGTTTGAAAAAAATCTTGACGGAACTGGCTCTGTGTGGTAGTATATATAAGCGGCAATCGAAAGGCCGGTTATATGCTACCGTGGCTCAGTCGGTAGAGCGTCGCCTTGGTAAGGCGGAGGTCACGGGTTCAAGTCCCGTCGGTAGCTTTCTAAAAACCCTGATGATATCAGGGTTTTTCTTTTTTATGTTTACATTTGTGTTAACCTTTCTGTAAAAACCTATCTATGCACCCATTCATAACATAATTGATTTCCGTTCTCTTTTCGTTTTCTGTATGCTGGTAGACGCTTTTTAATATAGATGGAGTAGCATGTCCCATGCGTTCCATAGCGTATTTATCTGGGATACCTTCAGCCAACATAAGCGAGGCGTTAAAGTGTCTGAGGTCGTGGAAGCGGAAATGTTCAAGTCCCGCAGATTTTACGGCCCGAATAAATCGATGGGAGATCTGTGTCGGTGTAGCTTCGATTACTTTCCCGGTGGATTTTATTTTTTCCAGCTCTTTAATCAAACCGTCGGAAACGGAAAGGACACGGTTGCCGGCATAGGATTTTGGATTTTTTGTCTGCCACGTATCTTCTGCTGTAAGGACAGCAGCCTTGTTGATTTTAACCGTTTTGGTGTCCCAGTCAAAATCACTCCATCTGAGAGCGCAAATTTCGCCCCTACGCAGTCCAAGGCACGCGGCTAATAGAATTGCTGTATGAAGATCAGTTCCTTCCGTACGGGCCAATAAATTCATGATATCGGTTTGGCTGGGAATATGATAGTCATAGCGTTCCTTTTCTGGAAGGGTGACTTTCAGGATGAAATCCTCCCGATATAATCCAATTGCAGCGGATAACAGCCCAACAATGTTTCGCATGGTTTTAGGTGAGAGTTGTCTGCTTTTTCTTTCTGCATTTAGCGCAATTTGCACATCGAGATTTGTAATAGACGGAAGATTTTTTTTCTGGAGATCCAAAAGATAGGTACGCTGGATCTGCTTATAGCCGCGAATAGTGGAAGGAGATAATACCCCATCCTTGCTGTCGATATAGCCCAAAAGAGCATCTTCCAGTGTGATATTATGGCAGGCTTTATCTTTGATTTGCATTTGGAATAGAGAGGCTTTGTATTCGGCCTCTTTTTTTGTTGCGCCAGTGAAACTTTTTAGTTTTTTCTTGGGCTTGCCATCAACGTACTCTGTGTGGCTGTAAACAAGCACACGCCAAGTACCGGAAGGCAGTTTTTTTGCTGTTGGCATAAAAAAGACCTCCTTTTATTGTCATTTGGGTATGGTTAAAAAGGCGGTCATATGGTATAATCCTATTGTGAGTAGGTGGTTATATGACTGCCATTTGAAATCCTCTTTCCTGTTGGCGCAGGAAGGGGGTTTTTTATTGACAAAGCAAATAGATGCATGATAGTATATCAATGTACACTTGATTGTGGTGATTATATTCTAATTACTATACATGATGGTGTAACTTTTTAAAAAGAAAATTTAACATCATGTTACAAAGAGAGCCGAGAAGAATACTTGATTTAGGTGAAGAAAATATCTTTACTATTAGAGATAGTATTATGGAAGGCTCTTTTTGTATTTTAGCCAATCATAGATTCTAATCAATCGTTTAAGTTCAGAATTGTTCTTCAAAATATCTTTTTCTTTTAATAGTTCTTTTAAGTAATCTTCTAAGATTTTCAAATCTATTTTTTGTTCATCCAATAAACAAACTTCGCCATAAGATTTCTTTTCGATAACATCTGCGATAGTATATTTTTTAGAAAAGAGTTTTTTGCGATGAAGTAAAGCCTTATTCAAAAAACTATCGATTGTAGTATGGTTTAATACATATTTTTTTACAGGGCCAAAGGTCTCTTTATTATATGACTGAAGATATTTGAACATTGGCAAACCGCTTGCATTGCCAGGAAGTAAATCCGGCAACGTTTCTTCTATAATTTTTTCAGGATCAAAATAGTTGTTGTCAAGAACGATATCTTCATAAATTCGTTCCGCCTTGATCCTTTTATATCCCATATTTGCAATTCCTAAACCGACAATAAAGTGCTTGCTTTCGTCTAAGTGATCGAGATTTTCGAAGCCGGTAGCAATAATAGAAGGTTTACCTGAGGATTCTTCTTTTGCTAATTGATAAATGTCTCGCCTTAATTTGCGAAGGATTTTGGGATTGTACTTTGCTTTGTTTTCCAAAATAGCTTCATAAATGGCAGAGAAGTTATTTGTTGTAATTCTTGTCATAGAAATAATATTGCCGCTTGCAAAGGACTTTGAAAATGTTGAAATTTCTTCTCTTGTTTCGCTATATTCAATAAAAATGAATCTATCTTTTAAAATATCAAGTTTTTCTTGTGTCAGGCAGTTGGCAATGGACTCTAAAATACCTAATATATTTTGGTCTTGAATGCTATAACCCATAAATATGATAGGATATTCAAGGAAAATAGTCAAAATTTTAGCTATCAAATAAGCAGACGTTTTTTGGAATTTTTCATAATCCTTCTGGGTGATTACGATGCTTTCAGGTTTACTAACGCAGCCATGGATTTTATATAGTTCTCCGATTTGAAAAATATCTGAAAAAATTAATTCTTCTTGTCCGATAAATACACTGTAATCTTTGAAAATACTTTCAAGAAGTTGATCATAATTTGTTGTAATAATACCTGAAATGTTTCGAACAGCCATTTGATTGAGTAATTGGATTTCTTTACAATCAGGAAAATTAGCAAGAGCATCTTTTAAATGATCAGCAATGGCTATTTTTAATGGTGAGATGCCAGACTGCAATTCGGTTTTATGAATAATTCTGAATTCTTTATAGCTGTCTTTAGAAAAAACAGTAGCAGCAAAATCTTTTTCTAACATGGAGGCAATTTCTGGCAATTTATCATTATAGTCTGGGGAAATTGTTTTCGCATAATATAAATCATATTGGAAATCGTTTCCATCCATTTCGGTTGCAAATTTTCTTAGAAGAGCCTCCCAATTTTCAGTGCTTAGATAACGTTTTGTAAATCCTGATCCAACAAATAGAAATGGGTGCTGCTGAGAAGAAGAAATTTTTTCAAGGAGAATTTCTTGTATAGTCACATTAATCACCTCATTTAATTTAAATAAATAACAAATTATAATTTGAGCAGTTACTTTCAAGAGGAAATTTTTAAACTTATTTCATGTTGATATGGATAAATCTATCAAATGCTTCTCTAACTTTTCTTTCTTCCGGATGGCGATTAAACACATTTCTTTGATACAATTCCTCCATCCTTTTTGCCCGTATCTCAGCCGATCGTCGGCTGACATCACAGAGGTTCATGATTTCTTCGGGCGTATGTATATCTAAAGCCGCAAGGACGGTAGCAGGCATGAGAATATCTCGAGCGAAAACATTCGCTTCCAGCTCCTGCATATCCGTCTGGCTGTCATTTTCACTGTTACGGTAGTGGATGGTTCCAATGTCATGGTCAAGGATACCATGACCTAATTCATGGGCAACGGTGAAGCGGCGGCGACGTTTGCTTTTGATCCTATCATTCAGGAATATCTCTTTTTTATCTCCCAGAGAAACGATGAAACCATCGCCCTGCAGCACATCTTCCCGGAACAGCTGGGTAACGCTGGATCTGGAATAGGGATGTATACGCAGATGGTAATGCTCTGCGATTTTCCACAAATCCACAGGCAGACTGTTGATTCCGCACTCCAATAATACTTTCCAGGACATATCTCTTGCTTTTTTGTAGTGTTCGTACATTTACAATCCTCCTATTCAGTAATAGCAGAATTGTAAATGAATTCCTAAGGGATTTCCTTAGGAGATTTTTGGAAATCAGCAAAGGTCGTGATCCACTTCATAAGGTTCGGTATCCAGACTCTTCGCCAATTCGACAACGGATTCTTTTTTCACTTTGTACTTACCACCACGAGCGGCGATTTCAATATATTCATCTTCGCAACGGGCGTATTCTTTTTCCAAAATGGTATCAATAATATCTTTGCCGTGATCGTCAAGGTCACGGTATTTTTTTATGTGTTCTATTTCTTGTGTTGTGTATGCAGGAGTTTTATTATAGGGAGTTCTATCGTCTGTGGTACATAGAAGATAATCAACAGAAACCTTAAAAACATTCGCCAAGTATTTTAAGAAAACGTGACCGGGTTCAGTCTTACCAAGTTCATAGTTTCGAAGAGTATATTTTGATATACCTAAATATTCTGCGAAATCCTCTCTTGTAAAGCCGCGTTCTTTCCTTAACTCAACCAGTCTTTCATGAAATTCCATTAGTTGCACCACCTTTCTTTGATTTGATTATATGTAAACAATTACATACTGTCAATATTAAAGTATCTGTTTTAGATGCTTTTTTTCTTAAAAGATATTGACGAGTATCTGAAAATGATATATACTACGCTTAAAGGTATCTGTTTTAGATACACAAATGATTGGAGGTGATAAAATGCTTGTTAATATTGAGGTAGAAAGGGTTAGAAACCAAATGACTAAAGAAGAGCTGGCAAAAGAAATAGGGATTACTTTGAAGACATATTATAACTGGATCAATGGTGTAACTGCAATTCCAAGTACAAAACTTCAGAAAATGGCAAAATTTTTTGGGGTCAAGATGGAGTACCTACTGGAAGAAAGCGAGGTGGAAAAGAATGCGATTTAAAAAAGTCAAGAAAAAAAGCGGAAAATGTAATCTTGAAACAGTTGGAGATTTTGGAAGAAGGAAAGGCAATAGAAAAAGAGACTGCAATCAGGGTAATCACTGCAGTCTCAGAAGTGTTGAAAATTATTCTGTAACGGTTAGTTCTTCAACTTTTTTGTAGACGGTTTCGATAAATTCTGCATACTGTTTTGCGGATTCATCATCAACGTGGAGACCATTACAGTTTATGCAGTTCATAAAAGCGGAAACCAATTCCACAGTTGTGTCCATAATTCTGGATGTATTTGACACAATATCATCTCCTTTCTTCAATATTTTTCGTTTTATGAGACGGTATATATTTCAACATAAGCATGGAGATGGACAAATGTAGTCTAACACATATTACAATAATATGCAACAAATTTCATACTAAAGATAAAAAAATACAAAACAAGCAGTATATAAATCTGAAAATGACACTGGATTATGTTTAAATCTAATGAACTTGAAAAGGACGCAGG
>CALWKZ010000104.1 GCA_944381385.1 uncultured Anaerotignum sp.
ATTTAATAGTACACTATGTAACGACAGAAATCAACGATTTTTTGGCATTTTCTTATTTTTTCATTGCATATAAAAGCCAGAAAATCAACTGTTTCAACAAGAAAGACACAAAGAGGCAAGTATGGGAAAATGCCTGCTGAGATGTTATCATTTTATGAAACGCAGAAATTTTCTTGTGAAAAACATGCACATAAGTCAACAAAATAATTATTCTGTCTTGAATGAATATTTTAACCGTCTTTTTCTTGAAGAAAGCATATAAGTGCAAAAAAGGCGTTTCCTCTGACGAGAAAACGCGTTCTGCATTTCGAGTTATAATTAATACAATTTTGCACCTGCGGGGATTCTATCATCCACCATCAGCAGATTCAGACCTTCGTGACCATCCACTTCATGTACAGCGGAGATCAGCATACCACAAGAGTCAATGCCCATCATATTACGAGGAGGCAGGTTTGTGATAGCGATGCAAGTTTTGCCTACCAGTTCTTCGGGTTCATAGTATTCATGGATACCGCTCAGGATCACACGATCTGTGCCGCTGCCGTCATCCAGCACGAATTTCAGCAGTTTTTTGCTCTTAGGCACTGCTTCACATGCTTTTACTTTTACGGCTCTATAGTCGGATTTCGCGAATGTATCGAAATCCACGAATTCTTCAAACAAAGGTTCTACCTTTACGTTGGCGAAGTCGATTTTTTCCGCTACGGGAGCAGCCACAGCAGCAGGAGCTTTTGTTTCTGCTTTCTTAGGCATGTCCAGGGGTTTCATTGTGGGGAACAGAATAACGTCTCTGATGGAAACGGATTCTGTCAGCAGCATAACGAATCTGTCGATACCTACGCCCAGACCGCCTGTAGGAGGCATACCGTATTCCAACGCTGTCAGGAAGTCCTCGTCGATCATGTTTGCTTCATCATCGCCGGCTTCTCTCAGGTATTCCTGATACTCGAAACGATGGCGCTGGTCGATGGGGTCATTCAGCTCGGAGTAGGCGTTGCCGTACTCTCTGCCCACGATGAACAGCTCGAAACGCTCTGTAAATTCCGGCTTGTCCGGTTTTCTCTTGGTCAGAGGAGAGATCTCCACAGGATAGTCAATGATAAAGGTAGGCTGGATCAGGTTCTTTTCTACAAATTCCTCAAAGAACAGATTCAGGATATCGCCCTTTACATGACGTTCCTCATATTCCACATGATGCTCGTCAGCGATCTTCTTGGCTTCTTCCGTATCCTTTACCTGGTCGAAGTCTACGCCGGAAAATTCCTTAACGGCGTCCACCATGGTCTTTCTGGCGAAGGGCTTGCCCAGATCCAGTTCATGACCGCCGTAATGTACGGTAGTGGTGCCCAGTACGTTCTGGGCTACGGTACGGAACATTTCCTCTGTAATATCCATCATGCCGTTGTAGTCTGTGTATGCCTGATACAGCTCCATCAGGGTAAATTCCGGGTTATGGCGAACGGAAATGCCTTCGTTTCTAAATACACGGCCGATTTCATAAACACGCTCAAAGCCGCCGACGATCAGTCTCTTCAAAGGCAGCTCCAGCGCGATACGGCAGTACATATCAATGTCCAGTGTATTGTGGTGTGTGATAAAGGGTCTTGCGGAAGCGCCGCCGGGGATGGTCTGCAGCACCGGTGTTTCCACTTCCAAGAATCCCTTGCTGTCCAGGAATTTACGGATCTCTGTGATGATCTGAGAACGCTTGATGAAGGTATCTCTTACCTCAGGATTTACAATCAGATCCATGTATCTCTGACGATAGCGCAGTTCCTGGTCCTTCAGGCCGTGGAATTTTTCCGGCAGCACCTGCAGGCTCTTGGACAGCAGTACGACTTCCTTGGCGTGTACGGAGATCTCGCCGGTCTTTGTTTTAAATACAAAGCCCTTGATGCTGATGATGTCGCCGATATCGAATTTTTTAAAGGCAGCATACGTCTCGTCGCCGATGTCGTTGCGGCTCACATAGGACTGGATGGTGCCGTTTCTGTCCTGGATATTGCAGAAGGACGCCTTGCCCATGATGCGCTTGCTCATCAATCTGCCGGCAATGGCAACATCTTTTTCTTCCAGTTCCTCAAAATGCTCTTTGATCTCTGTGCTGTGGTGGGTCACCTCGCATTTTGTGATCTCAAAGGGGTCCTTGCCCTCAGCCTGAAGCTGTGCCAGCTTCTCCCGTCTGATCTTGATCTGTTCGCTTAATTCCTGCTGGGTCAGTTCCTTTTCCTCCACAGGCTGGTGATTCTGTTCTGCCACTTTTGTTTCCTCCGTTCCCTTTTCCTTTTCCGGAATCCTTATTTCTGAATACTTAAAATCTTGAACTCTACTTCTCCGTCGGGTGTATCGGCCATCACGCTGGCGCCGATCTTCTGTCCCAGCAGGGCCATGCCCAGAGGGGACTCATTGGAGATTCTGCCGTTCATAGGGTCCGCTTCTGTGGAGCCGACAATGGTATATTCCATTTCCTCGTCAAATTCCACATCCAGCACCTTAACCTTGGAACCCAGATTGACAACGTCCATCTTCAGTACGTCCTCGTCGATGACTTCCGCGTTGCGCAGCAGATTTTCCAGCTGGACGATACGGCTTTCGATCTCGCCCTGTTCTTCCTTGGCCGCGTCATACTCCGCGTTCTCGGATAAGTCGCCCTGACCTCTGGCTTCTTTGATCTTTTCCGCCACTTCTTTTCTTCTGACGGTTTTCAGGTTTTCCAGCTCCTGTTCCATTTTTTTCAGACCATCGTAGGTCATAACTACCTTTTTTGCTTCTGCCATGATTATTTCATCTCCTTGCGGGTTTTTTCATTTTTTGCAAAACACGGATTTTCCTTGATTTTACAAGGAAAATGGAGGGCTGTGTTTCCGCCCTCCTAAAATTCATTGATAAATTATATACTAAGGTAAGTATTTTTGTCAATGTTTTCTCTGCGAAAAACGCAAATTATCCTTGATTTTCTCCCTTTTTCCGGCCATAATGCGGGCGATAGGGACCTATGGGAAAAACTCCCAGCTCCTCCAAAGCCTCTTTTGCCTCCGCAGCCCGCTCTCCCTGAGAAAAAAACAGCCGAAACGCCGGAGAAGTCAAAAAGGCTTCCGCCTCCGCAGAAGGTCCCTCCATTTTTCTGCCCTTCCAGGAAAAAATCAGCCCTGAGCCCCAGCGCACATCGGGCCGCACATCGGCCAGGCGGCGGCAAAGTGCCTCATTCCCCGCCAGATCCAGAAAAAAAGCTTCTTTTTTCAGGGCATAGGCCATGGCGCTGCCGCCCTTCTGCCAGGAAAGCACCACATCCGCCTGCCGGAAAATATCCTGACCGCAGGAAGGCGTCATTTCCAGAGCCAATCCCCGTTCCGCCAGCAGCCGCTCCTGCCAGGGCCAGAAATCCCCTGCCCGCTCCGTTAAAATCCCCAACCGGCCGATCTCCAAAGGCAGTGTTTCCAGCACGTGGAAAATCTCCGGGCCGCCGCCGTCCGCCAGAAGGAATACGGCCTCCTCCATCCGTATTCCTCTGCGCTTCAGCCAGGGAAGGGCCCCCTCCGCCCCAAAAAGGGCCGACAGCTTCTGCCCTCGGGCAAAGGGCAGTATTTCCTGGGGCAGATCTGCCGCCAAATCGGAAAGAACGATGGCCGCTCCCTCTCCTTTGGCCCCCTCCAGGAGTTCTTTCGTCTTTTCCCGCCAAGCCCGAGAAAAATAGCCTTCCCGATCCGTCTGCAAAATACACCGTATCCGTTCCTCCTCCTTGCTCCAGAGCGCCGGACGGTAACGCAGCACATACCTCTCCCGCAAATTTGCCGGCAGGAGCCCAGCCCAAAAAGGCAGACGGCGCTTCTGCCGGGATGGTAAAAAATCCACTTCCATGATCTTCATATAACGCCTCCGTTTTCGTTATTTTTTTATCAGAAATTTCCCATTTTATGTCCTACAAATAAAAAATCACATCCCAATACCTATTTTGATTTCCATATTTTGTATGAAAATTGTATGTAATTTAAGACAATTTTACAGAATTAAACTGTTGTTGTACCGTCAAAAATACATATTGTCTGACGCGATTTCTTTATTTATTTTGGAGAAAATATTTCATTTTTTATATATTTTTCCAATTTTTTGTCGAATGTATTTCAAAAATACAACAGCGTGTATAAAATTAAATACAATCTCTCGAAAAACGCGCATTTTTGCCGATTTTACTTGATGATTTCTTGACAATGTATGCAAAATACACTATGATGAACATAACAAATATACTTTCGGGGACCATTACCTATTTATATGAAAGGAGTCTTTCCATGAATACTAAAATCATGAAAACCATGGACGGCAACGAAGCGGCGGCTTATATCTCCTATGCTTTTACGGAAGTTGCCACCATTTATCCCATTACCCCCTCCTCTCCCATGGCGGAACATGTAGACAGCTGGTCTGCCAACGGCAAGAAGAATATGTTCGGCCAGACCGTCCGTCTGGTGGAAATGGAATCTGAGGCCGGTGCCGTGGGCGCTATGCACGGCGCGCTGGAAGCAGGTACGCTGACCACCACCTATACGGCGTCTCAGGGCCTTCTGCTGATGATCCCCGGCATTTACCGTATTGCCGGTCAGTTAAAGCCCGGTGTGTTCCATGTCAGCTCCAGAACCGTCGGCACACACGCCTTCTCTATTTTTGGCGACCACTCCGACGTTATGTCCTGCCGTCAGATCGGTGTGGCTATGCTTTCCTCCGCTTCTGTACAGGAAGTTATGGACCTGGGCGGCGTAGCACATCTTTCCGCCATCAAAGGCAGTGTGCCTTTCATGCATTTCTTTGACGGCTTCCGTACTTCCCATGAATTACAGAAGATCGAAGTCATGGACTATGAAGATATCGAAAAACTGGTAGACCAGGAAGCCCTGAAAAAATTCCGGAAAAACGCTCTGAATCCCGAGCATCCTGTACAGCGCTCCACCGTACAGAACCCCGACGTATTCTTCCAGAACAGAGAAGCGGCAACGCCCTTCTATACCCGTCTGCCCGAGATCGTAGAAGAATACATGAACGAGATCAATAAAATCACAGGCAGAAATTATAAGCTCTTCAATTACTTCGGCGCCCCCGACGCCAAACATGTCCTCATCGCTATGGGTTCCATCACCGGCGCGGCACAGGAAGTGGTGGAATATCTGACAGCCAAAGGCGAAAAAGTAGGCTTCCTGCAGGTACATCTGTATCGCCCCTTCTCTTTGAAGCATTTCCTGGGCGCTCTGCCGGAAACAGCGGAAATCATTACCGTTCTGGACAGAACAAAGGAACCCGGTGCTCTGGGCGAGCCTCTGTATCAGGATGTTTGTTCCGCACTGACAGAAGCAGGCAGAACTCCTCTGGTGCTGGCAGGCAGATACGGTCTTTCCTCCAAGGACGTAACACCGGCGCAGGTAGTGGCTGTCTTTGACAACATGAAGGGCATCCGCAAAAACCACTTTACCGTAGGCATCATCGACGACGTTTCCATGTCCTCCATCGACGTAGGCGCAGAACCGGAAGTCACAGACGCAAGCACCATCTCATGCAAATTCTGGGGCCTGGGCTCCGACGGTACTGTTGGCGCAAACAAAAACTCCATTAAGATCATCGGTGACCATACCGATAAATACGCACAGGCATACTTTGAATATGACACCAAAAAATCCGGCGGTATCACAAAATCCCACCTGCGTTTCGGGGATGTGCCCATCCGCTCCAGCTATCTGGTATTCAAGGCGGATTTTGTAGCCTGCCATAATCAGTCCTATATCACAAAATATGATATCGTTTCCGAAATCAAACCCGGCGGTACTTTCCTGCTGAACTGCGGCTGGAAAGGCGAAGAACTGGAAAAACACCTGCCTGCTGACGTAAAACGTTACATCGCAAACAACAATATCCATTTCTATACCATCGACGCTGTGGAAATCTGCCGTGAAATCGGTCTGGGCAACAGAACCAACTCCGTTCTGCAGTCCGCATTCTTCAAACTGGCCAACATCATCCCCGTTGATGACGCCGTTGGCTACATGAAAGCAGCCATCGAAAAATCTTACGGCAAAAAAGGCGAAAAAGTGGTCAACATGAACTATGCCGCTGTAGACGCAGGTCTAACAGGTCTGGTGAAGATCGACGTTCCCGAAAGCTGGAAAGACGCGAAAGACGTGGACAAAGAAGAAATCAAACGCGTTCTGCCGGAATACGTGGAAAAACTTCTGATCCCCATGAACGCCCTGAAAGGCGACTCCCTGCCCGTATCCGTATTCGTTGGCAGAGAAGACGGCACCGTGCCTCTGGGTACCTCCGCTTACGAAAAACGCGGCGTTGCCATTGACGTACCCGAATGGGATGCCACAAAATGTATCCAGTGTAACCAGTGCTCCTATGTATGTCCTCACGCCTGCATCCGTCCTTTCCTGCTGACAGAAGAGGAAGCTGCCAACGCACCGGAAGGCTATGTGACAGAAAAGGCCAAAGGCGCCGGCGAGATCACAAAATATCGTTTCCGTATCCAGGTAGATCCTCTGGACTGCCAGGGCTGCGGCGTCTGCGTAACAGCATGTCCCGCAAAGGAAAAGGCGCTGGTTATGAAGCCTCTGGAAAGCCAGATGCACGAACAGCCTCACTGGGACTTCTCCCTGAGCCTGTCCGAAAAGAAGAACCCCATGGACAAATACAGCGTGAAAGGCTCTCAGTTCGAGCAGCCTCTGCTGGAGTTCTCCGGCGCATGTGCCGGCTGCGGCGAAACAGCTTACGCGAAACTGATGACACAGCTTTACGGCGACCGCATGTATCTGGCAAACGCTACAGGCTGTACACAGGCTTGGGGCGCGGCCGCACCCTGCGTGCCTTACACCACAAACAAAGACGGCTGGGGCCCCGCATGGAGCAACTCCCTCTTTGAAAATAACGCGGAATTCTCCCTGGGTATGGTTCTGGCTGTAGAACAGCAGAGAGAGCGTGTGACCATGAAGCTGAAAGACCTGCTGGCGCTGGTAAATGACGCTGAATTCAAGGCGGCGGCAGACGTATGGCTGGAAAATTATGACGACGGCCACAGAAGCAAGGAAGACACCAAGGCCCTGCTGGCGGCGCTGGATAAATTGTCCGTAAGCGGCGAAGCGGCGGAACTGAAGGCCTTTATTCTGGAAAATAAAGAACACCTGACCAAGAAATCCATGTGGATGTACGGCGGCGACGGCTGGGCATACGACATCGGCTACGGCGGTCTGGACCACGTTCTGGCATCCGGCGCGGACGTAAACGTACTAGTAGTAGACACAGAAGTATACTCCAATACCGGCGGCCAGTCCTCCAAGGCAACGCCCATCGGCGCTGTGGCACAGTTCGCCGCAGGCGGCAAGCCTACCGTAAAGAAGGACCTGGGTATGCTGGCTATGAGCTATGGCTATATCTATGTGGCACAGGTAGCTTTGGGCGCGAACCCCGCACAGCTCATCAAAGCCCTGAAAGAAGCGGAAGCCTACAAGGGTCCTTCCCTCATCATCGCTTACGCGCCTTGTATCAACCATGGTATTTCCAAGGGCATGGCAAACGCGCAGCTGGAAGCAAAGCTGGCTGTAGACGCGGGCTACTGGTTCCTGTACCGCTACAACCCCGAACTGAAAAAAGAAGGCAAGAATCCTTTCATCCTGGATTCCAAGGAGCCTTCTCTGGATTACAACGAATTTATTATGGGCGAGGTACGCTATGCGTCTCTGGTACGCACCTTCCCTGAAACAGCCAAGGTACTGCTGGCAGAGGCTGCGGAAAAAGCCAAAGAAAAATATGAGGCATACAGGAAGCTTGCGGAGCAATAAAACCCCGTACTTCCGCAGGCATTTTGGTTTCCAGGTCGTCCGGAGCTCATGGACTCCGGACGCCCCTCCCAAATGCGACCTCCAATAAATATTTTAGACCATAGGGCAACAAGAAAAAGAGGGATACACCATGTATCCCTCTTTTTCTATCCTTTTCCGGCGCCGGCAAAACATCCCTACGATTTTTCTGGGAAAAGTCTTGCCACAGCCGCCTAATCTTTATATAATATTAGCGGCAAAAAAAGAGAGAAAATCTGTAAAAATAAAGGAGTGTTTTCATGACCGCAACAAAGAAGAAAAAACCACTGGCCTTCTGGATCTTCCTGGGGCTGGTGATCGGTATTGCCGCCGGGCTGATCCTCATGTCCGCCAGACCCTTTGGCATGAACGGCGCGGATTTCGCAAAGGCGTATATCCAGCCCTGGGGCACTATTTTCCTGAACCTGCTGAAATTCATCGTTGTGCCGATCGTCATGTTTTCCATCGCCGCCGGCGTTATTTCCATGAAAGATATCAAGCGAGTAGGTGCCATTGGCGGCAAAACCATTATTTACTATATGTGTACCACAGCCTTTGCCGTAACGCTGGCGCTGATCCTGGCCTCCTTCGCCAAGGACTTTTTTGTGGTGCTGGACGCCTCTGACGCGGCCTATACCCCCGCCGAGAGCCAGAGCATCATGGATACCATCGTCTCCATCTTCCCCTCCAACTTTGTCCAGCCCTTAGCCAACGCTTCCATGCTGCAGGTCATCGTTATCGCCCTGTTCCTGGGCTTCGGCATCCTGCTGGCGGGAGAAAAGGGCCAGATGGCGGGACAGGTGGTAGAGAGCTTCAACGAAGTATTCTTAAAGATCATGGATCTTATCATCCGCCTTTCCCCCATCGGCGTTGCCTGCCTCATCTGCCCTGTGGTGGCGGAAAACGGGCCTATGCTGCTGACAAACCTGTTTATGGTGCTGGCGGTGGCTTACATCGGGTATATCGCCCATATGGCCATTGTATATTCCTTCGCCGTACGCACCTTTGCCGGCATCTCTCCTTTGAAATTCTTTAAAGAAATGATGCCCGCTATGATGATGGCTTTCTCCTCCGCTTCCTCCGTGGGCACACTGCCCTTTACGCTGGAGGCTTCGGAGCGTCTGGGGGCCCGCCGGGAAGTAGCCGGCTTCGTACTGCCTCTGGGCAGCACCATCAATATGGACGGCACCGCCATCTATCAGGGGGTATGCGCCGTATTTATCGCCGCCTGCTATGGTGTCGACCTGACTTTAGGCCAGATCATCACCATCATCCTGACGGCGACGCTGGCCTCCATCGGTACGGCAGGCGTCCCCGGCGCCGGTCTGGTCATGCTGGCCATGGTACTGGAAAGCGTGGGCCTGCCTGTGGCCGGGATCGGTCTGGTAGTCGGCTTTGACCGTATATTCGATATGGGCCGTACCGTGGTCAATATCACCGGCGACGCCTCCTGCGCCGTTATCGTTTCCAAGCTGGATGAAAAAAGGGCCGCCAAAAAACAGGCCGCTTGACAAAAAAGACCTGAGATTCCAGGAATCTCAGGTCTTTTCATTTTAATCCTCCAGAATACGTCCGTCGGTGGAAATGGTCACCACCTGCCAGGGGATGAACTTCCCGCTGGCCTGCAGCGCCTTTTTCGCCGCCAGCTCCATGCCGCCGCAGCAGGGCACCTCCATACGGACAATGGTCACACTTTTGATCTCATTCTGTTTGATGATCTCCGTCAGCTTTTCGCTGTAATCCACCATATCCAGCTTGGGACAGCCTACAAGAGTGATTTTTCCCTCCATGAACTTTCTATGGAAATCTCCATAGGCGTAAGCGGTGCAGTCCGCTGCGATCAGCAGCTTGGCTCCGTCAAAGTAAGGGGCTTTGATGGGCGCCAGCTTGATCTGCACCGGCCACTGGCGCAGGCGGGAGGAAACGACGCCGCTCTCTTCTTTTTTCTCCGCCGCGGGAGAAAGGCTTCTGCTCTGGCTGCCAGGGCAGGCGCAGGGAGCCGCTTTTTTCTGCATATTGGCCTGTACCGCCGCTTCGTCATAGGCCGCCGCTTCCCGCTCCACAAAGGAAATGGCGCCGGTGGGACATACGGGCAGACAGTCCCCCAGACCGTCGCAGTAATCGTCCCGCAGCAGTGTGGCCTTGCCGTCTACCATACCGATGGCCCCTTCGTGGCAGGCATTGGCGCAAAGCCCGCATCCGTTGCATTTTTCTTTATCAATCTCAATGATTCTTCTGATCATAAATTCTCACTCCTTCTTGTTTTTCTGCTACCAGTATGCTATACTGCAAGAAAAAAATATGTTGTTTTTACAACAAACGGAGGATATCATGGATTCACGACTCACGAAACTTCCTTTCTTTCAAAATATCCCGGAGGATGCGCTGGAAAAAATACTGGTCTTTCTTTCCGCCGGAGAAAAATCCTACCGCAAAGGAGAATACCTGCTTCATACAGGTGATCCTATCGAAACCGCCGGATTTCTGCTTTCCGGGGAGGTCCATATCCTACGGGAGGATTTCTGGGGAAACCGGGCTTTGGTGGCACAGATCCCGGAAGGCTTTCTGTTTGGGGAGACCTACGCCCTGCTCCAGAAAAATGCCGAAGTCAGCGTACAGGCGGCAGCGGATACCACGGTGCTGTATCTCCATCTGCACCGTATTTTGACACCGGAATCTCTCCAGGACCCTTACCTGGCCATACTGGCGAAACGGTTCCTGCTGTCCTTTGCGGAGCGAAATCTGACCCTGACGGGAAAGATCTCCCATATCACCTGCCGCACCACCCGGGAAAAGCTGCTGTCCTATCTTTCCTCCCAGGCGCAAAAAAGCGGCAGCGCCGTGTTTTCCATCCCCTTCAACCGGCAGCAGCTGGCGGATTACCTGGCGGTGGAGCGCAGCGCCATGTCGGCGGAGCTGAGCCGCATGAAAAAAGACGGTCTTTTGGACTATCATAAAAACCATTTCCGTCTGTTCACATAGGCAATTCTTAAATTTTGCATAAAATTTTGCAAAAGCTCATGTTTTTCCCCGGAAAACATGGTATACTGTGCATATAATGCAGTTATTTTGAAAGGAGTTTTTCCATATGAAAAAGAAATTATGTTTATTTTTGGCCTGCGCCATGACGGCGATCCTGCTTTTTGGCTGTAGTTCCTCCAACTCCGGAGACACTGCGGAAGGGCAGGAAGAAGTAACTACGCCCGGTTCCAATATCGAATATGAACAGGACGGCAGCCTGCCTCCTCTGGACAAGGATCTGCAGACACTGTATCAGGAAGCCCAGGCGCTGTATGAACAGATCTCTTTGACGGGATTTGAAATGGATTCTTCCGATACACTGGAAAAAGACGGTATGGTATACTTTAAGGTAACAGATTCCCGCTTCCGTGACTATGACAGCTTCTACAGCTATCTGAACAAGTACTTTACAAAAGACTTTATTGATGAAGAGATCCTGGCGGAAAGCAATCTGCGTTTCGCTAAGAGCGATGACGGCGGCCTGTATGTCCTGGACGGCAACAGAGGCACCAATATCTTCTTCGCCGGCTATGTTATGACCGTAGACAGCCAGACAGACAAAGAGATCCTCTTCACCTCCACCGCCTACTATACTATTGACACGCCCAACGAAGCGGAAATCTTCTACACCGCTCCCGAGGACCCGGAAAACTATACTACCAAGACCTATCAGTTCGATCTGATCCAGGAGGACGGCAGTTGGAAGTTTGATAATTTCTATCTGTTCTACTAAAAAAAACAGAAAATAAAGCCATTTTTTAAGACTGGCGCATACGCAAGCGCCGGAATCCTTATGTTAACGAAGGATTCCGGCGCTTTTATTTTTATTGTATTTTCTTCCGGGGATATTTTTTTCTTATGCCTTGCCGATGCGCTGGTCCTTTTCCAGCACCGCGTCAAAGGCCGCCATGACCGTATGCTCAAAGCCATGCTCCTGCAAAGCGGCTACTCCCTCTATGGTCGTACCGCCGGGAGAGCAGACCTGATCCACCAAAGGCCAGGGAGCCTCTCCGCTTTCCAGCACCATTTTAGCGCTGCCCAGCACCGTTTCCGCCGTGATCCGCAAAGCCTGCTGCTTAGGCATCCCGGCCTTCAGGGCCGCTCTGGCCAAAGCATCCATATAGATATAGGCAAAGGCCACGGAAGCCCCACCAATAACGCTGAAAATGCTGAAATGGTTCTCCGGGATCACCGCCACGCTGCCAATGGTGGCAAATACACCTTTCACGCCCTCCAGCTGTTCCTCTGTCACGAAAGCATTGGCACAGATACCCGTGGTAGAAGCGCCGATCTTGGCATTGATATTGGGCATCACCCGGATAATAGGCGTCCCCTCCGGGAAAAATCCCGCCAGATATTCCAACGTTTTCCCGGCGGCTATGGAGACCACCAAAGGTTTCTTTTGGGCAAAATCTTCTTTCAATCCCGGCAGGATCTCCGTCAGGATATGGGGCTTTACCCCTAATACCACTACATCCGCCGCCGCGATGACCTGTGCCGAGGAATCACAGGCCTGCGCGCCGCAGGCCGCCGCCAGCTTCCAGGCGGACGTTACCGTTTTGCTGGTGATATAAATATCTTCTCCGGCGTAGCCCGCCGCCGTCATGCCTTTGACAATGGCGCTGACCATATTCCCGGCGCCAATAAATCCATATTTCATCTAAAGCCCTCCTTTGATACGCATCTCTTTTGTCCCATTGTAACACGTTCTTATAACGAAAAAAAGGGAGAGCCCTATTTTTCAGGCCCTCCCCAGGGGGATTTTTTCTATTAGCAGATGATGTTCTGCTGGCTGCCGCTCTCCCATTTCAGGATATTCTCAAATACGATCTGTGCTCTGGTAAACAAGGCTTCATGAGAGGCGAAGGCAACGTGAGGCGTTACTACTGTGTGCTTTGCTGTCATCAGAGGATGGTCCGCGGGCACAGGAGGCTCCATTTCAAATACGTCGATACCGGCGCCGGCGATCTTGCCGCTGTTGAGAGCTGCCGCCAGAGCCGCGCTGTCAACAACACCGCCTCTTGCCGTATTCAGCAGGATAGCGTTTTCTTTCATCAGGCCGATTTCTTTTTCGCCGATGAGGCCCTTTGTTTTGTCATTGAGAGGCACATGCAGGGAAACGATATCGCTCTTTGCCAGCAGCTCCTCCAAAGACAGGTAGGGGATGCCCAGAGCTTCCATTTCAGGCTTTTTGCTGCGGCTGTAAGCCACCACGTCACAGCCAAAGGCCTGGGCGATCTTTGCCACCTTGCAGCCGATGGCGCCGGTGCCAACGACACCAAAGGTCTTACCGTAAAGCTCACTGCCTACCAGACCGGCTTTTGTGCCTTCCTCACGGCATACCTTATCGCAGGCGGGGATATTGCGCAGTACGGATACGGCCAGACCGAAGGCCAGTTCCGCTACGGCGTTGGTGGAATAGCCGGCCGCGTTGGAAACGGCGATGCCGCGTTCCTTGCAGTAATCCACGTCGATATGGTCCACACCGGTGAAGGCCACAGACAGGAATTTCGCTTTTTCGCATTTTTCCAATACATTTTTCCGCAGAGGCTGGTTGGCGATTATCAGGATATCCGCGTCCTTGCCCCGTTCCGCCAGCTCGTCCTGATCCTCTGTTTTTGTAGCATAAGCCACCAGTTCATGACCGGCATCCTTCACTGCCTGGGCAGCGATGGCCAGTTTTTCGTCTGTAATGCCCAAAGGCTCCAAAATCACAATTTTCATGGTCTTAACCTCCCGTATGTATGAATTTAATTTCATTGTATCCCCCTTTTTTTCAAAAAGCAATAAACTTTTTTTCATTCCCATAAAAAATCTTCCCATCAGCCTTTCCTTCCTATATACTAAAGAAAAATAACAAAGGAGTGTGGGACAAATGTCTGTTTTATTTTTGGAATACCCCAAATGCAGTACCTGCAAAAAGGCTAAGGCCTGGCTGGAAAAGGCCGGCGTAGACTTTACGGACCGTCATATTGTGGAAAACAACCCTACCAAAGAGGAATTAAAGGCGTGGCACACCCTCAGCGGCCTACCCTTGAAAAAATTTTTCAATACGAGCGGTATGCTCTACAAGGAAATGCAGTTAAAGGACAAGCTGCCCCAGATGAGCGACGAGGAGCAGTATGATCTGCTGTCCACCAATGGGATGCTGGTAAAGCGGCCCCTCATCATCGGGGAGGACTTCGTTCTGGTAGGCTTCAAAGAAGAGGAATGGAACCGCCTGAAATGAAAAAACGAAACAAAGAAAAGAAGAAAAATCTGCTTTCCGCCGTTGTGGAATTTCTCATAGAAGGCTTTCTGGATATTTTAGACGCTATTTTTTGAATTTTTCCAGAAAAGGGAAACTTTTCCCCTCTTTCCTTCGTCCAACAGCATAACCATATCATGTTTTTTTCAACGAAAGGGGTTGGAAGTATGAAGAACTGGAAAAGAAAATGTCTTGCTTTGGCAGCGGCAGCCCTGATGACACTGGGCATGAGCACCGCAGCTCTGGCGGCGGAGCCCGGCACCATCACCGTAAACGGCCAGGGCATCGTTTCTGTGGCGCCGGATCTGGCTACGATCCATGTGACAGTGGAAAAAACAGCGTCCACCGCGGCACAGGCGCAGAAAGAAGTCAATACGAAAGTGGACAGCATCCAAACCGCCATGAAGGCCCTGGGCGTCGCGGAAGAGGATATGACCACCTCCTATGTTTCCGTCTACGCCACTTATCGCTATGACGACAATACCGGAGAAAGAAAACTCAGCGGCTATGAGGCGTACACCTCCCTTTCTGTTTCCACCAATGACGTGGACAATGCCGGGAAGTATGTAGACGCGGCTTTGAAAGCGGGGGCTACAGGTACAGACGGTGTTTCCTTCTCTCTGGAAACACCGGAACAGTATTATAATCAGGCGCTGCAGGAAGCCGTAAAAACGGCACAGTCCTCCGCACAGGCCATTGCCCAGGCTTATGGCAGAACATTGGGACAGATCCTTTCCGTAACAGAAAACAGCCGCAACAGCTCCACCACTTATAAGCAGATGAATTATGCCGTGGAAGAGGCTATGTCCATGGACAGCACCGCGGCCAGAGGCGAAACAGAGATCTCCTATGAAAATATCGAGGTCAGCGCTAATATTACTGCGGTATATGGGTTCTGAAAAAATGCGCAGGTTCCCACTTTGAAATCAGTCTTTCTTTGATTTCTGAAAGGAAAGAGCAATCGCTGTCTTAAAAAAAAAACAAATGAAAAAACTAAAGCGCTGGAATCCTTATTTTACAAAGGGTTCCAGCGCATTTATATTTCTCGGAAAAAAATCTGAAAAGATCCCTTGTTGACAAAACTTTTTCTTTTCCGGTATCATAAACAAAATCACGCCTATGGAGGAACCGCCTATGAGAAAAACAATGACACAGCCCTTTTATACACTGCCTTACAGCCTGCATGATATGTATCTGACCAAAATGGAACACCTGGGGGAAACTCTGGTCTGCCATTTCCCCGGCGGAATCATAGACACAACACCGCCGTTTTCCCAGACGGAAAGCGCCTGTGTCTGCTTTACCAATGTAGACTGGGATTCTTCTTTTGTATATCTCTTTGACGGTCTGGGCAATATCGGCACATTTTCCGTGAAAAAAATAGAATTGCTTCATTTTCTGCCCCAACTGGAACGTCTGGAGATTCTGGACGAAACCTATGGCTATTGGCAGGCAAAATGGAAGGGACTGCTGACAAGGAGAGATGATCTGACGGAATGTATGGTAGAAATCTGTTACAGCGGAGAAATGGTGTACAAGGCCGAAAAATAAAAAAATATCTTCCTAAGAAAACAAATACTGCCGAAATCCTTATCACAAAAGGATTCCGGCAATTCTTTTTTTGACGTTTGATTTTCTTAGGAATACAGCCTGGTTTTCTCTCCCCCTGCGCTCGGGTTCTTTTTTAAATTAAAAAAAGACATCCGTGTGACTTTGGCGAAGACAAAGCACT
The DNA here is from genome assembly GCA_944381385.1 of uncultured Anaerotignum sp. Lineage (GTDB taxonomy): Bacteria > Bacillota > Clostridia > Lachnospirales > Anaerotignaceae > Anaerotignum. The sequence goes on from CALWKZ010000104.1 coordinate 15,842, forward strand.
GCCCGCAGGGAACTTCTTCGTTGATGTCTTAGACGGAGAAGGAGGGATTTGAACGGGCCGTTCAGCAAAACTCTGCATCCGTTTACGATGGCCTGACCCTGCGCTGCTGCGCCGCGAAGGCCGAATGGATGCGCGTTTTGCGGTTTTTTCCGCAGGAAAAAAGAATTCCTCTCGCATTCTCCGTCTCCCTCCCCCTGCCACCGGCAGCGGTCGACGGAGAATCCCGCGCCGCGGCGCTCAGGTTCTTTTTTAAATTAAAAAAAGACATCCGTGGACCTTTGGCGAAGACAAAGTCCTGCCCGCAGGGAACTTCTTCGTTGATGTCTTTAAGAAAATAATAATTTTTTAAATTAAAAAAAGACATCAACCTTCGTTGATGTCTTAGACGGAGAAGGAGGGATTTGAACCCTCGCGCCGTGTTAACGACCTATACCCTTAGCAGGGGCACCTCTTCAGCCTCTTGAGTACTTCTCCAAACAGCCTACTGCAAGAAATAGTATACCATCTATTCCGCCTTATGTCAAACCTTTTTTCAAAATTTCCCCCTTCCTTTTTCTTCTTCCAAAAAGGAAAATCAGCCGTTCACACCTATTTGCATTTCTTCCAAAACACATATGCCGCCGTCACACATCACATCTGACAAAAATAAGCCCCGCTTTCTTTCAAAAGCGGGGCTATGGTCTTTCATTAAAAATACGGAATTATTTCTGGATCTTTTCCAGTTTTTCCAGGCCGCCCATGTAAGGACGCAGTACCTCAGGCACACGAACACTGCCGTCTGCCTGCAGGTTGTTCTCCAGCAGAGCGATCAGCATTCTGGGAGGAGCGGCTACGGTATTGTTCAGTGTATGCGCGAAATACTTTCTGCCGTCTTTGCCTACCACACGGATACCCAGTCTTCTTGCCTGTGCGTCGCCCAGGTTGGAGCAGCTGCCGATCTCGAAGTATTTTTTCTGTCTGGGGGACCATGCTTCTACGTCTACGGATTTTACTTTCAGGTCTGCCAGGTCGCCGGAGCAGCATTCCAGAGTTCTTACGGGGATATCCATAGAACGGAACAGATCAACGGTGTTCTGCCACAGCTTATCGTACCACATAGGGCTGTCCTCAGGCTTGCAGACAACGATCATTTCCTGCTTCTCGAACTGGTGGATACGGTAAACGCCTCTTTCCTCGATGCCGTGAGCGCCTTTTTCCTTACGGAAGCAAGGGGAATAGCTGGTCAGTGTCTGGGGCAGGTCTTCTTCTTTGTTCATGGTATCGATGAATTTACCGATCATGGAGTGTTCGCTGGTACCGATCAGGTACAGGTCCTCGCCTTCGATTTTATACATCATAGCATCCATTTCCGCAAAGCTCATAACGCCAGTTACAACGTTGCTGCGGATCATGAAAGGAGGGATGCAGTATTTAAAGCCTCTGCCGATCATGAAGTCTCTTGCGTAAGCCAATACAGCGGAGTGCAGTCTTGCTACATCGCCCATCAGGTAATAGAAACCGTTGCCGGCTACCTTTCTTGCGCTGTCCAGATCAATGCCGCCGAAGCTCTCCATAATATCTGTATGATAAGGGATCTCGAAATCAGGAACAACGGGTTCGCCAAAGCGTTCCACTTCCACGTTTTCGCTGTCATCTTTGCCGATAGGTACGGAAGGATCGATGATATTGGGGATTGTCATCATGATCTTTTTGATGCGTTCCTCAACGTCTTTCTCTCTTGCGGACAGTTCATCTACACGTTCTGCGTCAGCGGCGATCTGTGCTTTCACCTTTTCCGCCTCGTCCTTCTGGCCCTTTGCCATCAAACCGCCGATTTCCTTAGACAGTTTATTTCTCTGGGCACGCAGGCCTTCTACTTCCTGCTTGATGGTTCTGTTTTCCGCATCCAGAGCGATGACCTCGTCTACCAGAGGCAGTTTGTCATCCTGGAATTTCTTACGGATATTTTCCTTTACGATTTCAGGGTTTTCTCTTACAAATTTGATGTCTAACATTGTTTTTCTCCTTTCTTCCTTCTTTTGTTATACGAATCTCGGGGATTTCGGGGTTTTTCGGAAAATAAAAAAACCCCCGATCCCAAAAACAGGGACGAGAGTTACTCCCGCGTTGCCACCCGCATTGCCCGAAAACGAAGTTTCGAACCACTTTAAACAGCGATAAAGGGCTTACCCTTCCGGCTTTCACCGGCGGCTAAGAAAGTGGAGGGCCTTGTTCCTTCCGCCGGCTCACACCAACCGCCGGCTCTCTGGAGGAATTTCCAGGGCTTAGTTTTCCTGTGACGGCGTAATTACGCCGTTTTGCGCCTTATTGAAGAATATTATAGCACAAGGCCAAAAAAAGGCAAGCACTTTTTTTGTCTTTTTTCCAGAGCATTCGCAGATATTCTAATCAAATTTTAATTTTTCTTTAGAGATTCTCTTAGGTTCCTTTTGTATAATAGATAATGTACAAGGAGGCCCCTTTTCCTGTACATAAACTATGCCCCAGGACGCATCGTGCGTCCGGCACCCGATGGTTCCCCGATCATCGGGTGTTTTTTTTGCGAAAAAATAAGTACTGTCCCTTAGGGACATGTCTTTTCAAATAAAGGAGCCATGCGGCAGCCTTTCCCTTCAAAGATATTTTTTTGATTCTGAAAAGGAAGGAACCAATTCCCCCAAAAAAACATCGGAAGCCTTTACAATATCCAGGCTTCCGACGTATTTCATTTTCTTATGTAATTTCTCGAAAAATTACTTGCCCAAAATAAACCGGTCAATGACCTCCGCCACAGCGTCCTCCCGGCAAGTGCCTCGAGTCACAAAATCCGCCGCCGCCTTCACGTGATCCTGGGCGTTGGCTACGGCGATACCCAGGCCGGCTTTCTGGATCATGGACAGATCGTTTTCGCTGTCGCCAATGGCAATGACCTCCTTCAGATCCACATGCGCCTTTGCCGCCGTTTCCTCCATGGCCTTCCCCTTATTGACGCCCTTTTTTACAAATTCCAGGTAAGTAGGGCTGGAAAAGAACATATTCAGCTGTCCATCAATGGCAGGCGCCACCTCCAGCTTCAGCCGTTCTAACTTTTCCGTGGGGCCGCTCAGCAGGCATTTTGTATATCTCCCCTCATATTCCAGGCCATCCGGCAGTATCCGCATATCAGTGTGCATCACGCGGCAATATGCTTCCACTTCCTCCGTCATTTTTTCCGCCATAAAAGTTCTGTCGTCGTACAAATATACGGCTACCCCCAGCTTTCTGGCCGTTTCCACCACCGGGCGCAGCACGTCGGCAGTGAAATTATGCTGTATGGCCAGCCGCATATCCCGCAGATCATAAACCGCCGCCCCATTCTGGCAGATCACATAGCCGTCTCTGCCCATGAGCTTTAATTGATCCAGAAAACGCTCCACGCCATAAACGCCTCTGCCGGTGCAGATGACAAATTCTGTTCCCATACGCACTGCCTGGATCACTTTATCCACATTTTTCTGAGAAATCTCCGTTTCGCTTTTCAGCAATGTACCGTCCATATCGGAAAATATCATTTTATAGGCCATATGCCATTCCTCCTATGTTTACATAAGTTTTTTTGGAAGCACCCACTTTTTGTGGACAAAGACCAAGGGAAATGTGGATTAAATTCCAGATTTTCCAGTAAAATTGTGGATAACTTCTCTTTTCTGTGGACTTTTCCACAGGATTTATTCACATTTCCACATTATTTCGTAGACAAAATCAATAGATGGAAAGAGAACCGCCGTTGCAAAAAACAAACGGCGGAGCTTCGGGGCGTCCTCATAAGAAAACAAATATCGCTGGAATCCTTCCAGGGTTCCAGCGGTTTTATATTTATTGGAGTTGTTTTCTTATAAAGACAGCCATGGCAGCCTCAAAATCAAAAATGCTTTTTAAGAGAAGACTGCTTTTTTCTTCCTTATATTTTCGTTAAAGCGTATCTTCGGATGTGCCTTCCTGTCTTTCTTTCCGAGAACGCATGATCCTGGTCTTTTCCAGTTCTTCTTCCAGTTCTACTTCTTCCAATTCTTCCTCTGTCTCTTCGTTTTCCAGAACTTCTTCCCTGGAAATAGACACAGGCGCTTCCTGGATTACCGGCGCCGTTTCCTCCGCCGCGGCGATACGTCCTGCCTCTGTCTCCTCTTCCTGGATCTGTTCCTTTTCCGCCATAGTCACATCGCCGATGGATTTGATCTTTTCTCTGGCCTCCGCCAGCATTTCCTCCAGTTCCAGCTGCTGATCCATAACAGCGTAGCGGCGTTTGAACAAAGGCTTGAATTTTACTTTCAACACTTTCTCATGCTCCGGAACATAAGCATGATCCTGGGCCCTTTTCACGGCCTGCTTCTCTTCCTCCGAAAGCATATAGATGCTGACGCCCATTTCTATGGGCTTTGCGTAGGTAAAGGAACCGGTGCGGCTGTGAATACCGTTGAGTACCACACCATTGTCCTCCCCATCCAGAAGCGCCAGCGCAAAGCAAAGGTTGCCGCCCATTTCCTCGAAGGGGTTATAGCGGACCAGACCTACCTTCTGGACATTGGACTTCATGGTTTTATCCATATCTGTTACCATATCCAGCAGCTTTTCGTATTTTTCCTCTATACCTTTGGAGGTCTCAAAATATTCCTGTATTTTCATTTCCAAATTATGAGACGGCCGCCGGTTGGCGCCCATAAAATAGTCATACCGTTTTTTCTCCTTATTGATCTTCACCAGCAGTATAATGCAAAAGACCAGCAAAAACAGTACGGCAGCTCCCAAGGCGCAGAACAGCAGCGCCATATATTCCTGAAAAAAAGCTGTCATGTGCTTCATAACCTTTCTGTTTCCAGTTTTTTCATCATTGTCAGCAAACGGTCCAAATCCTCTTCGGAATAGTATTCTATTTCGATTTTCCCTTTATTCTTCTTTTGATTTACCTTCACTTTTGTAGCGAAGATCTGCTTCAATTCTTCTTCGATCTTCACATAAGCGTTTTCTTTTTTGGGCACAGGCGCTTCCGGCTCTTTCGCTTTCTGTTCCAGCACCCGCTTCACCAGCGTTTCTACGGCACGGACACTGAGTCCATCCTCAATGATCCGTTCCGCCAGCTCAAACTGCAGATCTCCCTCCTCCACAGGCAGGAGCGTTCTGGCATGGCCGCCGGTGAGCTTATTTTCCGCCACAAAATTCTGAACACGGCTATCCAGCTGCAACAGACGCATGGCATT
>CALWKZ010000105.1 GCA_944381385.1 uncultured Anaerotignum sp.
GCACGGTAAAGGAGTCGGTCCTTGCCCACAATATGCTGCTGTCCTACAAATTCATCCAATGTACGAGGACGCATCCGTGCCGCCAAAGGCGCGTCAGATGCCGATTTTTTTTCTCTGTTGTATTCAAATAAGTCCATATAGAGCGCACCTCTTTTACTTTGTCAGAAAAAGACAGGCATCCCCAAAGGAGAAGAAACGGTATCTTTCCTTTACCGCCTCCTCATAAGCATGCATCACAAGGTCTTTTCCCATGAGGGCGGAGACCAGCATGATCAGCGTAGACTCCGGCAGATGAAAATTGGTGATCAGACAGTCAATGGCTTTGAATTGATAGCCGGGATAAATAAAGATCTTTGTCCAGCCGCTTCCGGCATGTACGATCCCATTTTCATCCGTAACGGATTCCAAAGTCCTTGTACTTGTCGTGCCGACGGCAATCAGTCGGCCGCCGTTGGCTCTGGCCCGGTTCATGATTTCCGCCTGATCGTCTTCTACCACGTAATATTCCGAATGCATTTCGTGATCCAGAATATCCTCCGCCTTTACAGGACGGAAGGTGCCCAAGCCCACATGGAGGGTCACATGGGCAATGGCAACGCCCATCTGCCTGATCTCCTCCAACAGCTCAGGTGTAAAATGCAGTCCCGCTGTTGGCGCGGCCGCGGAGCCGTCGTGTTTGGCATAGACAGTCTGGTACCGCTCCTTATCCTCCAGTTTATGGGTAATATAAGGCGGAAGAGGCATCTCTCCCAGCTCATCCAATATAGATTCAAAAACGCCCTCGTACTCGAATCTGATAATGCGGTTGCCCCCTTCAATGGTTTCCAGTACTTCCGCCACCAGCTTTCCTCCACCAAAGGAAATTTTATCGCCGGGTCTGGCTTTTTTTTTCTTTCTTACCAAAACCTCCCAGGTGTGGATGTCTTTCCGCACCAGCAGAAGCACCTCGATATGAGCGCCGGTCCCTACCCGTTCCCCGTAAAGTCTGGCAGGAAGTACCCTGGTGTCGTTGATGATCAGGCAATCACCGGGACGCAGATATTCTTTTACATCACGAAAATGGCGGTGCTCCAATGTCTTTGTATCTTTGTGCACCACCATCAGTCGGGAAGACGCTCTGTCCGCCAGGGGCTCCTGAGCGATCAGCTCTTCCGGAAGTTCATAATAAAAATCACTTGTTTTCATGTTGTTTCCTCATTTTCTCAGCAGATAATTCAATGCATAATCTATGCCGAAATACTCCAGCATTTTTCTGCGGTAGATATAAGTCGCGTCATCGGGCAGAAATTCAAACCCCTCAATATCGTAGTCATGGAGCACATAATGCTCTTCCATGTCCTGCGAAAGAGCCGTCACCTCCGGGTCGGTATAGGGGCGGCGAATATCCGTCACTTCCGCGTCCGGATCGGATATGGCCTGAATGATGCCTATGATCTGATCGTCACGCAGTCTCTTTACAAACATATACAGCCTCCCCCTTTCTTAGTTTTCCAATAAAAATCGGATAGCATACTCATCCCCGAAGTATTCGTACATTTTCTTCCGGTAGATATATTCGGAACCGGCGCCCGCTCGGTGGAATCCTTCGATCCGATAATCATGGAGGCGATAGGTTTCCTCGGTTTCCTGAAATCTTGCTTTTACTTCAGGGATCTTAGAAAAGTTCACACAGTCCTCAAAACCGGAATCATAAGCCCGTACCTGAATGATCTCTACTTTGCCGTCATCTGAGATCAGATCCATGATTTCCCGGATCTGCTTTTCCGTCAGCCGTTCAGAATACATCTTCTTTCACCCTTTCCCAATCTTCCTTTAAGATATTCCACAATTCCTTTTTCCCGCATCCCAGAAGAACCTGTTCCACCTCTTCCATGGACAGGACGCAGGCGTTTCTGCCGCCGCAGCGCAGCCCTTCGTCCAGAAAAAGCCATATGCCCTCTTCCGGGATTTCTCCCAAAAGATTGGTTTGGGAAAAGGAAACGGTATTTCCTATGCCGTCCTGCCAGCCGCGGCAGGACAGCAGATATTCCTTCCAATTCATTCTTATCCCTCGATCGTTACACTTGTGTAGTAGTGCTTTAAGATTTCTTCGTAAGTATAGCCCTGCTGTGCCATATACTGAGCGCCGTTCTGGCTCAGACCAACGCCGTGACCCTTGCCTACGCCTTCAAACACAAAGGTATCCTTGCTGTTGATGGTACTGATATCTACGCTGTAAACCTCATAGTCACCAGATGAAACCGTACCGGAGGAAGAAGAGCTTACACCGGATACGGTCAGACTTTTACCGTTCAGATCGGAAAGCGTTCCTTCTGTTACCAAAGTAATGCCGCCGGAAGCCATTGCGCCCGCCAAGCCGGATGTGCTTGTGCTGCTGTTATTGGAGGCTTCGCCATATACGCCGATCTCGCCGCCCTTTCCGTTGATGGTGAACATTTTACCCGGCAGACTGCCGCAGGCGGAAGAGAAGTATGTTCTGATATTTTCTTTTGTCAAAGTAACGGTACCTTTTGTACCAACGATCTGCAGCTCCTGTACTCTGCCGCCGGTAGAGAGCTTCGTGATTTTGATATCTCTTGCGGAGCCGATGTTTTCCCCTTTTGCCTGCAAAAGCTCGTCCAGCTGCTCCAGTGTCAGCGTAACCGTCCAGGAATTATCGCCATATTCCCCCAATTCCGGTACTGCACGCAGATAAGGCACAACATTGTACCATACATTTTCGCTGTTTTCTGTGTAACCGCCTGTGGAAGCGGAGAACACCGCTTCAATGGGGCTGCCGTTGTAGCAGATAACCTGCCCCGCTGTTTCGTCTACGGCTCTGTTGGTTTTTTCTGTTTCTGTGCTATAGCCTTTATATACCTGGCAGGCAGTCGTATCACAGAGCTGATAGCCGCTGCCTGTATGAGCGCCCAGCTTTGTCAT
>CALWKZ010000106.1 GCA_944381385.1 uncultured Anaerotignum sp.
GTGCGCAGACCGGCGATCTTTGCCGCTCTCCACCGCCGCTCTCCGGCAATGATCTCATAATAGCCCTCCGCGTTTTTCCGGACCACCAAAGGCTGAATGACGCCATACTCCTTCAGGGAAGCCGCCAGCTCTTCCAATGCCTTTTCATCAAAATGCTTTCTGGGTTGCTTCCGGTTTGGCTCGATTTTATTGATATCCAATTCCAGTACACCGTCCCCGGCGTTTTGGAAATCTTCCATTTTATTGTTAATGAGGGCTTCCAGGCCCAATCCCTTGGCCCCCAGCCCTTTCTTCGGTGCAGCAGACATTTCATTTCCACTCCTTTTCCATGACTTCTTCCGCCAGCAGTCCGTAGCTTTCCGCCCCTTTGGATTTGGGGTCGTACAGATGGATGGGCAGACCATGGCTGGGGGATTCTCCCAGCCGCACGTTTCTTGGGATAATGGTACGATATACATTTTCGCCCAAACTGCGTTTAACCTCTTCTACCACCTGCAAAGAAAGGTTGGTGCGGGCGTCAAACATGGTAAATACGATGCCTTCGATCTCTAAATGACGGTTCAGCCGCTTTTTCACCAGATTTACGGCATGGAGCAGCTGTTCCAAGCCCTCCAGAGCAAAATACTCGCATTGGATGGGCACCAGCACCGTATCCGCCGCCGTCAGGGCGTTAATGGTAATAAGATTCAAAGAAGGCGGACAGTCGATAATGACAAAATCATATTCCTCTTTGACAGGATCCAGCGCCTCCTTGAGAATAAACTCCCGGCCTTCCTTGCCGATCAGCTCGATCTCTGCCCCTGTCAGACGAATATTGGCAGGGATCACCTCCAGCCCCTCCACGCAGGTAGGCTGCTTTACCTCGGAGATTTCCGCCTCTCCCAGCAGCAGCTCATAAATGGTGCGTTCCATTTCGTTTTTCTCCAGACCCAGACCGCTGGTGGTATTCCCCTGCTGATCCGCGTCAATGGCCAGCACTTTCTTTCCGGCTGCCGCCAAACAGGCAGACAGATTGATGGCAGTGGTGGTTTTGCCCACGCCGCCCTTCTGGTTCGTTATGGCGATGACTCTTACTTTTCCCATGTTTCCTCCAACCTGCCTTTCTCCTTTTTCTTTGTACAGTAAATTATAGCATATTTTTTCTGTACTGCAAATGAAAAAGAGATGTTTCACGTGAAACATCTCTTAATTTTTTATTTTTTCACAGGAAAAGGAAGTTTTGTTTCACGTGAAACACTTTTCGGAGTCACATTTCCGAAAACAGGATATTCCTGCTTCAGGACTCTTACGGTCAGAGGCATCTTCGGCCCCATTTCCCCGTCTACTGTCGTCTCCATGATTTTAAAATCCTCATCCAGACATTCTATTTTAAAGGAATCCTCCCGCAGATAAAGGATAGCCTTCTCGTCCTTGATATGATCGCCCGTCAGCATTTTCAGAAATACAGGCGGAATATCCAGAATAGACTTTCCTCTTACGCCGATCAACTCGAATTTCCCATCTGTCACGGAAGCCTCCGGAGATAGCTTCGTAAATCCGCCGGTCCCGGTGCTGTTCATAATCATATAAAGGTACAGATTTTCTTCCATGACTTGCTCCCCCGCCGTAATCCGGAAAGGGATCTTATGGAAGTTAGGCAGCTGCTCTACCCCTTTTAAATAGTAGGAAAGGCTCCCCAGAGCATTTTTTACATCTTTATCCACCGTCTGGGAAACATTGGTCAAAAGTCCCCCGGCACAGACATTGATAAAATACAGATCGTCGTTGACTACACCGATATCTATTTTTCTGGGTTCCGTCTCCACGATCACACGGCAGGCTTCCTCCACATTTCCGCTTTTCAATCCCAGAAAGGTAGCAAAATCATTGGCGGTACCGGAGGGGATGATCCCCAGAGGGATACGCAGGCCCCGATGCATCAGGGCATTCAGCACGATATTGATGGTGCCGTCGCCGCCGGAGGCAACCACAGCGTCATAATCCTCATCCATTTCAGCGATATGGGCCTCAATATCACCGGGCGTCAGCGTCCGGAAAGGATGAACTTCGTAGCCGCCTTTCTGGAACACGCCAAAACAGACGTCCAGATCAAATTTAAAGCTCTTGTTGCCGGAAAAGGGATTATAAATCAATTTTAATTTTTTCATATGTCACCCTCCTTGCCAAGAGATTACATCTGCTCCGGTGCCTCGATGCCCAGCAGAGCCAGACCTTCCGCCAAAACCGTTTTCACCGCTACCACTACAGCCAATCTTGCCTGGCGTACTTCCGGCTCGCTGTTGAGGATAGGATTGTCATGATAGAACTTATTGAAGGCCTGAGAAATAGCCACCAGATGACGGGTCACCAGATAAGGCTCCAGCTTTGCGGCCGCATCCTTGATCTTATCCGGGAAAGCCTCCAGCAGCTTGCAGACATCCATGGAGGCTTCGTCCTCCAGCTTGCTATAATCTATGGCATCCATGGAAAATTCCGGCGCCTTTTTCAAAATACTGCAGCTTCTGGCGTGGGTATACTGTACATAAGGGCCTGTTTCCCCATCGAAATTCAGCATTCTCTCCCAGGAAAATACTACGTCCTTGATTCTGGTATTATACAGATCGTTGAAGATCACCGCGCCAATGCCTACCTGCTTTGCCACATCTTCCTTGTTGGGCAGATCCGGATTTTTCTCTTCGATAATCTTCTTTGTCTCCGCGATAGCCTGATGGAGCAGGTCTTCCATCAATACCACATTACCATGGCGGGTAGACAGCTTGCCGCTGTCCAAACTTACCAGACCAAAGGGCACATGGATCAGATCCTTGTACCAGTCATAGCCCATTTTGTGGATGACCTCGAACCACTGAGCGAAATGCAGGTTCTGGTCCAGAGCCGTCAGATAAATGCATTTGTCGAAGTCGTATGTTTTCTTCCGGTACAGAGCCGCCGTAATATCTCTGGTAGCGTACAGCGTACCGCCGTCTTTACGGATGATGAGGCAGGGAGGCATATTTTCTTCCTCCAGCTTTACGATCATAGCCCCTTCGCTTTCTTCCAAAAGACCCTTCTCTTTTAATTCTTCCACAACGGGAGCCATTTTATCATTGTAAAAGCTCTCGCCGGTATAAGCGTCAAATTTCACGCCCAGCATATCATACACCCGCTCAAATTCCTTGATGCTGATGTCATAGAACCATTTCCAGAGCGTCAGGGCCTCCTCGTCTCCATTCTGCATCTTCACGAACCAAAGTCTGGCCTCATCCTCCAGCTCCGGCGCCTTTTCCGCCTCGTCATGGAACTTTACATAAATCCGCATCAGCTCCTGGATGCCTTTTTCCTCTACGGCTTCCTGGCTGCCCCATTTTTTATAAGCAACGATCAGCTTGCCGAACTGTGTGCCCCAGTCCCCCAGATGGTTGACACCTACACAGGTATAGCCCAGGGCCTTATGGATCTGGTACAAAGCGTTGCCGATGACTGTGGAACGCAGATGGCCTACGTGGAAAGGCTTCGCGATATTGGGGGAGGAATAGTCGATCACAATGGTCTTGCCCTCGCCCATAGAACTTTTGCCGTAGTTTTCTTTTTCCGTCAGAACGCTTTCCAGCACCATTTTGGCATAGAAATGCTTGTCCATAAAGAAATTGATATAGGCGCCTACAATCTGCACTTTTTCGATAAAATCGGGTTTTTTCAGCTTTTCGCCGATCTCCGCCGCGATCATGGGCGGTGCTTTGCGCAGTACCTTAGCCAGCTTGAAGCAGGGAAAGGCATAATCCCCCATTTCCTTATTGGCGGGCACTTCCAACCCCTGATATATTTCCTGGGCATCCACGCCGGACGCTTCCGCCAGACATTTCGCCAGTTCTAATTTCATATCCATAAACATGAACCTCCGCATATTAGTTTACATAAATCATTGTTCCGCCATGGTCATATTTTTGCAAATACCATAGCTGTCCTATGATAATTTAACATAAAATCCGTGTAAAATCAAGAAAACTGCGGCTTTCTTTCCGTTCAGAAAACGCGCAGGATCATGCGGAGGATCTCATCCATATATTCCTGCATGAACCGCAGCACCAGAACCAGGGCCGCCAGATACGCGCCAAGAGAAATGATCTTCTGCAAATTTCCGGACCAGCGGGACGCCGCCAGCACCTCCAGTATGGACTGGACGCAGAGAATCAGAAAAAGCTGCCCCGCCAAAGCCATAAATCCATCCATACCAACGCCTCCCGCCGTAAAAAACTTCATTCTATCCTATGAAATACCCTCTTTTCAAATGACGTTTTTCGGTTCATAATAAAAAGACAGGAATATATTTGGAAAGGAGGATTTTCCAAAATGAAAAAACTTCTGAATCAAATTTCCCTTCCTTTGGCGGCTTCCGCCGGCGCCACATTGGGGGCCTTGGTATTATACCAGAAGGCGGCGCTTCGCCGGGCCAACCAAAAGGAAGATTTCGCCTTCTGCCAGAAAAAGGAATTCGGCGGAATAGAAACAGCTTTTGAAAAAACAGGCTGCGGAAAGCCCCTGCTCCTGCTCCACAGCCTTTTCCCCGGCGCCTGCCGGATGGAATGGACGGCGGCGGCAGAGGCCTTTTCCGCAGAGCATACGGTCTATACCATGGATCTGCCCGGCTTCGGCCAGTCCCAGCAGCCTCAAAAGCCATGGACGGCATACCAGTACGCCGCTTTTCTCCATGACTTCGTACAAAAAGAAACAAGCGCGCCTGTCACGGTCCTGGCTGCCAATGGCAGCGCGGATCTGGCCCTGATCTGGTCCCTGCTCTACCCGGAGGATCTGGAAAAGCTGGTGCTGATCTCGCCGGAGGGCTTTGGCCGGGGCTATGCCACCAAAGAGGATATGAAGCCCCTGAAAATGCTGCTTTCTCCCATCGCAGGCACACAGCGTTTTCTGGAAGGCACCAAAAAGAAACGCCTGCGGGCTATGCTGGAAGAAATGTTTTATGAAAAAGAACGGCTCCAGCCCGCGTTTTTGGATGCCGTCTGCCAAAACGCCCGCCGGGGCGAGCATGCGCAGGTCATGTACGCGGCGCTGAAAACGAGATTCCCCGCGGCATATACCAAAGACGCCTTCCGCCAGCTGGAAAAGCCTTTCCTGCTGATCTGGGGCGAAAAAAACGCATCTAACCCTTGGCAGTACATGGAAGAAGCGGAAAAAGAACGGCAGAATGGAGAATTCCTGCTCTTTGAAAATACGGCGGCACTGCCGCATATGGAAAACACGGCGGCCTTTGTCCGCTTAACAAAAGAATTTCTGGAATAACGAAAGGACGGTTTTATCATTGCGTTTTAACGAAATACCGGGCTTGTCCCAAAAACATATGGAAGAATGGTTTCAAAACGCCGTTTCCCCCGGCTCTTCTCTACTGGAGTTCGGCGTTATCGGCAAAATGAAGCCTTCTTTCCTCCACTGTGACTTTGAAGCGGGGGAAAGCATCATGGCTTACGATGTACTGGACTGGGAGCTGAACCCTCAGGATATGATCCACGGCGGCATTACCTCCACAGGCTTCGATACCTCTCTGGGTATGCTCTGCCATTACTATGCTGAACCCAATATCCTGACCACCGTCAATCTGTCCACAGCCTTCCTGCGGCCCATCCGCCTGGGCGATACCATGATCTACCACAGCAAGATCAAATCCTTTGGCCGCAGTCTGGTAACAGTGGACGGCGAGGTCTATACCAAAAGCAACGGCAAGCTGGCGGCTACGGCCACCGGCACCTTCAAGATCCTCCATTATAAGACAAAACAACTGATGGAGGCCCAGAAAACAAAAGAATGATGGAATACAGAAAGGAAAAATACCATGCTATATTTATCAGAAGAAACCTCCTCCCAGAAAAATATGGAGGCCTGGCTGCAGCAGCTGAATAATCCCCAGTTTGGCCTGGTAAAAGACAGCATTCTGGAAATCCTGGAACCCAGACTGGTCTGCTGCGACTATATCCAACGGACGGCGGAATTTGCCTTTGACGTAAAAAACTGGCAGCTGAACCCCCAGAAGGGGCTCCACGGCGGCATACTGGTTACGGGCTTTGACGTATCCTTTGGCCTGCTGTGCCATTATTACGCCAAACAGAATATGATCTCCACCATCTCCATCGACACCACTTTCTTAAAGCCTGTACAGGAAACGGATACCATACACTATAAAGTACGGATCACCCGCATGGGCCGGACCATCTTCCACCTTACGGCGGAAGCATGGCTGGAACGGGAGGATATCCTGGCGGCTGTATCCAACGCCACGTTTATGAAGCTGGAACAGACCTTCCCCACTCCCGTATAAACATTTATTTCCCATATTGTTTCATGAAAAATAAAAATAGCCGGAATCCTTTGTAAGGACTCCGGTTATTTTATTTCCATAAATATTTTCTTCTCAAGAAATTAGAAAATAACAAAGGTTTCTATGCTGGAAATCGTTTCTTGATATCTTGCGTTTCATGGATTATTTATACCTGTTTAAAGGATACGCTGCCGTTTGCCGCCTTCGTCAGCTGATAATTCAAGGTTTGGCTGAAACCGTTGGGGGCCTGGAAAATCACCTTCATGGTATGGGTTCCCACTGTCAGCGTACTGGTATCCAGCTGGCAGCGATAAGGCATAGAGGTCTGTGTACCCAGCCATTTCCCGTCTACGGAATATGTCGCCGTCACTGTCTGGCCGATTACGTCACAGTAAGCCCGCAGCGTTACCACACCGCTGACACCAGTTACAGAAGACAAAGGCTGGAAGGTCTGTGCCTGCTGGCCCACCTGAGAGATCAGCGTCGGATTGGATTTCAAAGCGCTGACATAAGCCGCCTGCACAGAAGCGTTGTTCTGCAAAGTATAATCATAGCCGCTGCCGTTTCTGTCAAAATAAATGATGGCTTTTACCTGAGGATAGACCATATTCAGCGTAGTATACATTTCCTTCACCCGTTCCGCCGCAAAATCGGATAAAGACGCGGAACCGGAAATACTGTGGCCGCTTCCTCCTTCTGTTACAATCATAGGTTTATTGTATTTTTTCGCCAGATCCGCCGCGTGAGAAAAGCTCTTCACAGGATCTGCGTAGTTGCCGATGCCAAAATACATCTCATTGGCATCCTGTCCTGCCTGCGGACTAAAAGCAGACTGATATTTATTGGTATACAAGGACGCGCCAATCCAGTCCACCAAAGACGCATTCGGGAAATATGTCTCCATACTGCCGCCAAAGGAAGAAGTATAGTTGGGTGAAAAGACCAGAGCCACATTAGGCGCAATAGACCGCGCTTTCTGGGCGATTCTGGTATAGGCCGCTTTAAAAGCCTCTCCCGTTGTTGCGTTGGTCCATACATTCATCTCCCCACCAATACGCAGCAGCACAGGGCTTTTTAACGTAGCCAAATAGCTGAGTGTTTTCTGGATATTGGCGTCATAGGTCCCCGCGTTGATGGCGGAAACCGTACTCCCCTCCTGAGGGAAGTTCCAAGCGATATGGATGGCGTGCTTTCCATCATCAAAAGGCGAAATATACCGATCTAATTCATCCGCTGTGCTCTGTCCCAATTCTACATAGAAGGAAACGATAGACTCCCCTTCTGCCGCCGCGTTATTGGCCTCCGTCCAAACACGTCCGTACCAAGTGCCGCTTTTGGGTTCATTTTTCGCACCGTAATAAGGCGCCTGCCCATTGGTCAAAGCATATACTTGAGTCATGGGATCGATCTTTCTTTCCCGTTCTTTGGCCATAGTAACAGCATCTGTAAAGCCAAGATAAGCACCATTGACCTCCACCTGTTGGAGCGCCTCCTTAGCCTTGGCATAATTTCCTTTGGACTCATAAATAGGATAGTTCGCATAATTAACATTATAGCGTATAGAAGCCACATCCGCATCCAAAGGCAAATTCTGATAATACTGTAACAGCGCATTGCCTTTTACCAGCATCTGGTCTTTATTATTGGCATTTTTCGCTTCCGTAAAAGCGGAAAGATAGGGCCAATACCCCTGCGGATGTGCCGCATAAGCAGGCACACTGCCTGCCAGCAGCGCCAATGTCAGACCCATAGCTCCAAATATTTTCCATTGTTTCTTCATTGTACATTCCCCCTTCATTGCCATTTTACCTCATATGTATTTTTCTTTCTGTCCTCCTTTACAAAAAAATGCAAAAAACAGAAAAATACGCTCCATTCTCTACACAAAATAGATAATATAATTTCTTTTATCTATGGTATTAAGTAAAATATAGCACTAATACAATAAAAAAACAACAGATGAACTGTATAATTCTTCTAATTTATCATACCTCTGTTTTCTTCCGGATACGAATCACAATCTCGCATCCGTCCTCCTGCTCCTTATCCTCATAGGCTACCTCTACGCCAGCCCTGCGGATCACCTCTACCGACTGCTTGATGGTATTGGTAAAAAGACGGAAATCCGTTACACAACGCTTTTCCCGCTGCTCCAGCTTTTCCGTGGCTTTTTCCCGCAGCCGCTCCATGGTATCCTCCACCAACTCTTCCGTCTTGCGTACATTCAGCTCCTCCCGTATCATTCGTTCCAGCACCATCATACGGCTTTCCTCATCAGGCAGACGCAGCAGTGCCCTGGCATGGCGCTCCGTAAAATGATGGTCGATAAGCATCCGCTGCACACTTTCCTCCAGCCGGAGAATCCGCAGCTTATTAGCGATAAAGGACTGGCTTTTCGACAGCTTTTCCGCCAGCTCTTCCTGGGTCATGCCATAATCCTCCATCAGGTTCCGGTAGCCCTCCGCCTCCTCCAGAAAGGACAGGTTCTGCCGCTGGATATTCTCGATAAAAGCCAGAAGGGCGCTTTCGTTCTCCCCTACCTGGAGCACCATGGCAGGAATCACCGTCAAACCAGCCATTTCCGCGGCCCGCAGCCGCCGCTCTCCCGCCACCAGCTCATAATAGCCATTATGCATCTTCCGCACCGTAATGGGCTGCAGCAGGCCATAGGCGGCAATGGAATCCGCCAGCTCCTCCAAAGCCATTCGGTTAAAATACTTCCGCGGCTGATAAGGATTGGGACGGATCTTATCCAAGGGCAGCTGATGGACCGCCGTTTCTTTTCTTACACGCAGATCTGGAAATTTCAACGCTTCCATTGCAATCACTCCTTTTGTATGATTCATCAGCCCAAAGACGGGCATACTTCCCTGTTTTCCTCATTTTAACACAGCCTTTTTCCTTCTCCCCAAAAACCGTACAACAAAAAAAACGGCCTCTCGACAGAAAACCGTTTTATCCGCCTTTTCCACTGTCTGAAAAGCCCAAGAAAAAAAGCGTTCTCCCACAAAAAGCGGGAAAACGCCGTCATTCTGTTTCAACGCAGGGGAGCTTTCTGTATTTTCCCCGCCTTTCTGGGATATTTTGCCGGTGTGTTCTCTGTTTTCCGGATCATCACCAGCTTATGACGCAGATCAGTAAAGGGGATCTCCACATCTATTACCCCCTCCAGAGTGCCGCCCAGTTTTTCCAGCACGCCCTGGGCCTCCTCCAGCTCCCGGGCCGCGTCGGGGCCTTTCAAAGCCGCCAATCTGCCCCCTACTTTCACGAAAGGCAGACAGTATTCCGAAAGCACCGCCAGATTAGCCACAGCTCTGGAAACGCAGAGATCGAACTTCTCCCGCAGCTCCGGGTCCTGTCCGCCGTCCTCGGCCCGGCTGTGGATATAGGTCACGCCGTCCAATTCCAGCTGACGCCCTACTTCTTCCAGAAAACCGATCCGCTTCTGCAAAGAATCCAGCAGCGTCATTTTCAAAGGAGGGGAAACAATCTTCAAAGGGATACCGGGAAAACCAGCGCCGGTACCCACATCAATGACCGTTTCCTCCCCCGTCAAGGACAGATGGGGCAGTACACTGATACAGTCGGCAAAATGCTTTAATACCACTTCCCGCTCCTCTGTAATGGCCGTCAGATTCATTTTTTCATTCCATTCTATGAGCAAAGCGTAATACGCCTCAAACTGAGCCGCCATTTTCTCCGTCAGCTCTATGCCCATTTCCTTCGCGCATTCCATCAGCAGTTTTTTATGCTCCATGGCTTACTCCTTTTCTATCTCATAGATCTTCCATCTGCCGTAGTCGTCCGGCTCCGTTACCAGCCGCAGAAATATCATCTCCCGGCGGTCCGCACAGGCCAGAGAAACG
This sequence comes from uncultured Anaerotignum sp., assembly GCA_944381385.1. GTDB lineage: Bacteria > Bacillota > Clostridia > Lachnospirales > Anaerotignaceae > Anaerotignum. The sequence goes on from CALWKZ010000106.1 coordinate 10,171, forward strand.
GTTCTGGTGCGCTCCCCCTTTTCCTCCAGAAACAGGCAGTAGCTGCCTTCGGAGGAAAAGAACTTCCGGATCTGCTCCATATCCGCCCCGTTTTCCACCGTCCGGGAAAGATAACCTCTGGCCTCCTCCGTCCGATTGCTCTGGAGGGCCTGCAAAAAGGCCAATACTGTACCGCGGGTATCGGAAATGGAGAAATAGGGCTGTTTCACACACCGCAGAGCGGCCGTTTCGATGGCAAACCTCCGGCGTACCGCCGGCAGGTACAGCTTCTTTATTTTATATTCCTGTTTTCTTTGGTGCCAAGGCAGAAAAAACATGGTTTTCTACCTCCTTTCTATTTATCGGCCCCGTTTGTGCTGCTCCATATAAATGAGCAGTACGGAAATATCCGCCGGGGAAACGCCGGTGATACGGGAGGCGTGTCCCAGGGATTCGGGGCGGATGGCATTGAGCTTTTGTCTGGCCTCCAGACGCAGCCCCTGTATGGTTTCATAGTCGATATCCTCCGGCAGCCTGCGGTTTTCCAGCTTCTGGAACTGTTCTACCTGTTTCAGCTGCTGCTGGATATATCCTTCGTATTTGATCTGGATATTCACCTGCTCCCGTACCGCCGGCGGCAGAACAGGACGCTCCCTGTCTATGGGCGCCAGCTTTTCATAATCCAGCTCCGGCCGTTTTACCAGATCCGCCAGCTTAACGCCGGTTTTGATCAAAGAGCTGTGATACTGTTCCAATAAAGCCAGCACCTCTTCGGAAGGCGCGACGGTCATCTCCCTTACACGCTGAATCTCCTCCGCCGTCCGGCGTTCTTTTTCCAGCAGGCTGTCATATCTCTCCTGCGAAATCAGGCCGATTTCATAGCCCAAAGGCGTCAGACGCTGGTCGGCATTATCCTGTCTCAAAAGCAGGCGGAACTCCGCCCGGGAAGTCATCATACGGTAAGGCTCCTTACTGCCTTTGCTGATGAGATCGTCAATCAAAACGCCGATATAGCCATCGGAACGGCGCAGAACCACAGGCTCCTTCCCCTGGATATACCGGGCCGCGTTGATGCCGCCCATAAGCCCCTGGGCCGCCGCTTCCTCGTAGCCCGAGGAACCGTTGAATTGTCCGGCGGAAAAAAGACCATGGAAGTCTTTGAATTCCAGAGACAGCTTCAGCTGGGTGGCATCGATACAGTCGTACTCAATGGCATAGGCAAAACGGGTGATCTCGCAATGCTCCAAACCGGGTATGGTACGGTACATCTCGATCTGCACATCCTCCGGCAAAGAGGAGGACATGCCCTGGATATACATTTCTTCCGTGTTTTCCCCCTCCGGCTCCACAAAAAGCTGGTGCCGTTCCTTATCGGCAAAGCGCACTACCTTATCCTCAATGGAGGGACAGTATCTGGGGCCGGTGCCTTCGATGAGCCCGCCAAACAAAGGAGAACGGTGGAGATTTTTCCGAATAACCTCATGGGTCTTTTCATTGGTATAGGTCAGCCAGCACAGCTCCTGCTCTCTGGCAATGCCCTCCGGCGTATTCTCAAAGGAAAAAGGAACGATATCCCTGTCTCCGTACTGGGGCTCCATTTTGCTGAAATCCAAAGAATTCCGGTTCATTCTGGCAGGGGTGCCCGTTTTGAAACGGAAGAGCCGGATACCCATATCCAAGAGGTTTTGGCTCAGCTTTGTGGCCGGCATCAGATTATTGGGCCCGCTTTCCACAATATGGTCGCCGCTGAGACAACGGCTCTTCATATAAGTACCCATACAAAGCACCGCCGCCCGACAGCGGAATACAGCGCCCGCTGTGGTCACCACGCCGGAAACATGGCCGTCCTCCATGAGAATCTCGGAAATTTCCGCCTGCTTAATTTTCAGGTTTTCCGTTTTTTCGAGAGTATGCTTCATTTCCTCGTGGTATCTTGTCTTATCGGCCTGGGCCCGCAGGGAATAAACCGCCGGGCCCTTTCCCGTATTGAGCATTTTCGTCTGGATATAGGTCTTGTCGATATTTCTGCCCATTTCCCCGCCCAGAGCGTCGATCTCCCGAACCAGATGGCCTTTGGAGCTGCCGCCGATAGAGGGATTGCAGGGCATCATGGCGATGCTGTCCAGACTGATGGCAAACATCACAGTTTTCATACCCAGTCTTGCCGCCGCCAGCGCCGCCTCACAGCCGGCATGTCCCCCGCCAATGACGGCTACATCTATGGTTTCCGCTTCATACATTTTCCGATCACCTCTATATATCAAAAAACACTGTCTTTCGCTGTTGTCTTATCCATTTTCCATTGTATCATTTTATGGGAAAAACCCCCGCAATGCAAGCATTTTCGGGGGTTTGCGCAAAAAATCCGTATTTTACGCCGTCTTTGGCTGGTTCTGCTCCTTTTCCAAGCCTGCCATAGCCCAGCGGAACTGGAAGAAAAATAAAGTAGCCGTCGTAGCCACCGCGATGATATCTGCTACAGGCTCCGCCAGAAATACGGCCCTGTCCTTCTGCTCCAGCAAAGCGGGCAGAATATAGATCAAAGGAATCAGCAGGATGATCTTCCGGTAAATGGCCAAAAACAGCGATGTTTTGGCGTTGCCAATGGCGATAAAGGTCTGCTGGCAGGCGATCTGTATGCCAAAGATCCCCGCCCCGGCAAAATAATACCGCAGCGCCCATGCCGTATAATCCAAAAGGGTCTGGTTCTTGCTGAACATCATAGGGATCAGTCGGGGGAATACCATACAGATAGCCCAAAGGCTCAGGGAATAAGCCAGACTGTATTTTAACAGCAGATGGAAGGTTTCCCGGACACGGCTAGGCTGCTTGGCACCAAAATTATAGCCCGTAATGGGCTGGGCTCCCTGGGCAAGTCCCATCAGGGGCAGCATGGAAAACTGCATGATACTGGTTAAAATACTCATGGCGCCTACGGCCGTATCCCCGCCGTAACGGTATAGGGAGGAATTAAAGCAGACGCTGATGGCGCTTTCCGTAGCCTGCATAATAAAGGGAGACATCCCCAAAAGCAGACTGGGGAATACTACATTTGCCCGAAGGCCGAAATTTCTCGCCCGCAGCTTCAGGATGGTTTTTTCTCCCAGCAAAAAGCGGATGACCCAGAGAGCGGATACGGCCTGAGAAAGGATGGTGGCCAAAGCGGCGCCCTGTACGCCCATATCCAGCAGATAAATAAACACCGGGTCCAGCACAATATTGATGACAGCCCCGATCATGACCGTCAGCATACTGATCTTCGCGAAGCCCTGGGCTGTAATAAAGGCATTCAGACCCAAAGCCAGCTGGACAAATACCGTTCCCAGACAGTACAGCCGCATATAATCCATGGCATAGCCGATGGTATTTTCACTGGCGCCGAAGGCCAGCAGGAAATCCTCGGCATAACGCCGGAAAAATACTGTCAAAATGACCGCGATCAGCAGCAGCATAATAAAACTGTTGCCCAGCGTTTTTTCCGCCTCGTTCTTCTCCCCTCTTCCCATGAGCACGGAGGCCCGCGGCGCGGCGCCCATGCTGACCAGAGCCGCGAAAGCGGAAATCAGCATGATGATAGGCATACAAACCCCGACCCCTGTCAGGGCCAAAGCTCCTGTTTCCGGGATGTGGCCGATATAAATACGGTCCACCACATTATACAGCACATTGACTACCTGGGCCGTAATGGCCGGAAAAGCCAATTTTTTCAGTAAAGATTTGATATTCTCCGTCCCCAGCGGATTCTCCTGTTCCCGGCTCTGCCGAAGCGCAGGTTCTTTTTCCATAGGCGGCACCTTCTTTGATATTTATTTTCCTAAACAGAATTTCGTAAAGATACGATCAATAATTTCCTCATCGGCCACGTCGCCGGTAATCTCACCCAAAGCCCGGCTGGCGTCCTGTAAATCCATAGAGATAAAGTCCTCCGGCATTCTGGTGCGGATGGTCACCAGACAATGCTCCATGGCCTCCTTTGCCTGATACAATGCGTTTTTATGACGGGTATTGCCCAAAAGAGCGTCCTCCGCCGTTGCCGTCTGTCCGCTGAAGAACATGGTCTTGATGGCGTCGATCAAAGCGTCAAAGCCTGTGTTTTCTTTGACGGAAACAAAGAGGATCTGCTCTTTCGGCACGAACTGAGAAAGTTCCTCCAAAGAAAGCACCTGTTCCAAATCGGATTTATTCAAAAGAACAATACTGTGCTTTTCCCGGATAAAGGAAAGGATCTCTCTGTCCTCCTCCTCCAAAGGACGGGAGGCGTCCAGCATCATCAGGATCAGATCCGCCTGCTCGGCGTAGGCCTTGGATTTTTCCACGCCCATTTTTTCCACAATATCCCCCGTTTCCCGGATACCTGCCGTATCTACGATCTTTACGGGAATGCCGTCGATATTGATATATTCCTCTACGGTATCTCTGGTGGTGCCGGGGATATCTGTTACGATAGCACGGTCCTCCTCCAGAAACCAGTTCAGGAGAGAGGATTTGCCCACATTAGGTTTCCCCACAATGACCGTCTGTAAACCTTCCCGAAGAATTTTTCCACGATCCGCGCCGGCCAGGAGCTGTTCCATTTCCGCCAAGATCTTTTCCGCGCCAGCTTCCATGCTGCTGTAGGTTTCCTCCTCGATGTCGTAATCGGGATAATCAATGACCGCCTCAATGGATGCGATCATATCGATCAAAGTATTGCGCATCTGCCGGACGGCTGTTTTCAGACGGCCCTCCAGCTGATTTACCGCCGCCTGACGGGATAATTCCGTTTTTGACTGGATCAGATCAATAACTGCCTCCGCCTGGGTCAGGTCAATCCGGCCATTTAAAAAGCCCCGCTTCGTAAATTCCCCCGGCTCCGCCATTCTGGCGCCGGCCTGGAGCACAGCCTGCAGCACCCGCTGCGTCACCAGAAAACCGCCGTGGCAGTTGATTTCCACGATATCCTCTTTCGTATAGGTATGAGGCGCCTTCATAACGGATACCAGCACCTCATCAATGACCTCTCCGTCTTTTCCATCGGTAATTTTTCCGTAGGAAATGGTGTGGGTGGCTTTTTCCGTCAAAGGCTTCCTGCCCTGGAACAGCTGGTCCGCCAATTCAATGCAGCCCGCCCCGCTCATACGGACGATGCCGATGCCGCCGCTGCCCAAAGGGGTGGAGATGGCCGCGATGATATCATCCAGAAAATTTGCTTTTTGCAGCATAAAAGGACTCCTTTCTGTATGCAAAAAGACGCCCGTTTTCCTACGGCCGTCTTTTGTATGCATTATTCCGCTGTTTCTGTTTTTTCTGTTCTTTCCGTCCGTTCCGCTCTTCTGGAATCCTTGGGATTTTTTGCTTTCAGAGCGATGACTACATTCCGGAAAGGCTCTTCCCCTTCACTGAAGGTTGTTACATATCTGTCATTTTGCAGCGCGGAATGGATGATCCGTCTTTCGTAAGGATTCATAGGCTCCAAAACAACGTTCTTTCTGGTATGCTTTACCTTCTTCGCCAGATTAAAGGCCAGCGTTTCCAGTGTTTCCTTTCTTCTCTGACGGTAGTTTTCCGTATCCAGCATCACGCTGATATAGGAAGGACTGTGCTTATTGACAACCAGGTTGACCAAATACTGCAGCGCATCCAGAGTCTGACCGCGTTTGCCGATCAGAATGCCCATATCGTCGCCGGTCAGATTTACCAGCAGATGCTTGTCCTCCATCTGTGTGGTAATCTTAATAATCAATCCCATGGACAGGAATACTTCCCGCAGGAAATTTTCCGCCGCTTTTTCCGGGTTAAAATTCTTTTTTACCAAAACCACTGCGTCTTTGCCGCCGAACATGCCCAAAAATCCTTTGGAGCCTTCGTCGATGACAGTGATGCTGACTTCTTCTTTGGAAGCGTTCAGCTCTGCCAGCGCCGCAGCCACAGCCTCGTCAATGGTTTTTCCGCTTTTTCTGATTTCATCCATTGCTTATAACGCCCCCTCTGCCAATTTCTTTTTGTAGAATTTCTGCAGGAAAATCTGCTGCAGAATACCGAAAATATTGCTGATGGTCCAATATACGCCAAGACCTGCGGGTACGTTGATGCAGAAGAATGCCATCATAAAGGGCATAAAGTAAACCATCATTTTATTCATGCTGTTGGTCATAGCCATAGCCTGATCGTTGCCGGCTGCCGCCGCCGTATTGGAGGAGGTCATCATCAGCATGATCTTAGACTGTGCGTAAGTGGTGATACCTGCCACAATGGGCACGATGATGCCGGGGAAGGACAGGCCGCATTTGCTGACCAAAGGAATGGTCAGGAAAGTTTCGATATTATTCTTTACATCCAGCAGAGGCAGCAGCGCGTTTCCGCTGTCACCCAGGGTGTTCAGGATAGTGGTCCAGTCATCCGCTTTGATATTTGCGATCAGCAGAATAACATCGTTCAGGCTCTTCATGTCAATACCTTCCTGAATTTTATATGTATTGACGATATCCTGAGCGAAAGGACCAAATACTTCCATACGCAGAGCCTCGGGAATCTGAAGGATCACGTTGGCGATATCCGTATAGTTGTTTCCAATGACGTCTACATATACATAAGCGTTCTGGAAAATATAAAACAGGGCGTACAGAATCGGGAGTTGGATCAGCAGAGGCAGACAGCCGCCCATCAGATGCACACCGTTGGCTTTCTGCAGATCCTGGATTTCCATAGCCATTTTCTGCTGAGAAAGCTGGTCTTTCTTATCTTTATACTTATTCCTGATCTTATTCATCTCCGGCTGCAGCTGCTGCATCTTAAAAGAAGATTTCTGCTGCTTTACCATCAGAGGGAACAGGATCAGTTTTACAACCAATGTAAATACGATGATGGCAAGACCCAGCGCCCCGGCGCTGACATTGCCGTAAATGCCGTTGAACAGCATATTGTAAAACTTCCCGAGAAAAGCCGCAATGGGACTGAAGATCCCCGGCTCACGAACCATTTTCATGGCCGTTAACAAACTAAACTCAATCACGCTTTTGCCTCCTTAAAGAAATAACGGATTTTTTCAGCGGCCCGGGCCTTCCGCCCCGCCTGACGGCTGCCGCTGTCGCTGCTCTCTCTTTCAAACAGCCTTTTTTCATTTTTCTTATGGTACGGGATCGTAACCGCCCTCATGAAAAGGATGGCATTTCAATAAGCGCCGCACCGCCAGATAACCGCCTTTGAGAGCGCCATATTTTACAATGGCCTCATAAGCATATCTGGAACAGGTCGGCGTAAAACGGCAGTGGGGCCCGATATAAGGCGAGATCCCCAGCTGATACAACCGAATGAGAAACAGAAGAATTTTTTTTGCCATCAATTTTCATCTCGATTCTTTTCATCGGCCCCCGAAGGAACCGCAGTCAAAAAATTATGTTTCTTAAACAAATGACGCAGGCTGTCCCGCACCTGCCAGTAAGTAGCTTCGTTACAGGATACCCGGGCAATGACTACAATATCATAGCCTTTTTTCAATTCCGGCTCCATACTGCGGTAGCTCTCCCGGATCAGGCGGGTCACATGAGAACGCATGACGCTCTTGCCCACCTTTTTGCTGACAGAGATGCCCAAACGGTTTTTCTGGGTGCCGTTTTTGATCACATACATGACCAGCTGGCGGTTAGCAAAAGATTTTCCCTTTTGATAGACATACCGAAACTGAAAATTCTTTTTCAGGGATTCCGTAAACAGCATCCTTTTTCCCTTCCTTCACAAAAACCGTTTTTTTACCCGAATATGATCCTATACGAACAAAAGGCCACATTCAGCGGCCTTAATCTTATCTGGTATGATCGAAAATTATGCGGATAATACTTTTCTACCTTTTCTTCTTCTTGCAGCCAGCACTTTTCTGCCGTTAGCTGTTCTCATTCTTTTTCTGAAGCCGTGTTCTCTGCTTCTCTGTCTTTTCTTAGGCTGAAATGTCATTTTCATTTCCAACACACCTCCTCTTCCTTGCAGTTTCATGACTGCCCTTTTACGAGCACTGCTACTATTATATTGAAAAAGCAAGCCGCCGTCAAGAAAAAATTTCACGAAACCTATGAAAAATAAAGGAAAACGAGAAGAAGCTCCCTTTATTTTTTACTGGAAAACAAATATATTGAGACGAAATGCGACTGTTTTTTCCATATATTGATATTAACCTTATATTTTGCGCTGCAAAAAAAAATTTCCCGAATACGAAAAAACCGCCCGAAGGGAAAAAACGTTTTGTTCTTTCTTGCGATTGTGGATAACTTTTGCTATACTGAGAAAAAACATAATTTTTTCTAAGCTATCCACATTTTCCAGAAGAATAAAATTATGTTATCCACACAGTGTTGATAACTTTGTGTATAACTTTTCTTTCCTGTGAAAATATTGTGGGTTTTTTACGGAAATGGGAATGAAATAACAGATTTTTACGGAAAATTCATTTTGTGTAAAACTTCTGTTTCTTTTTTTCACACCCTGTGTATAACTCCCATTCTTTTTCAGTTCTCCACGGGTCCATCCACGAAAAATGTGGACAACAAAAAGGGTTATACACAGAAAAGCGCAGAAAAAAACATCATCATAAACAGGAGGAAGAATTATGGATATCAATCAATACTGGTCGGAAGCGCTGAAGATCATCGAAGATGAGATCTCGTCATCCTTCAGCTTCCAGACATGGATCCAGCCTTTGGTGCCCGTTGGGATCAAAGAAGACAAATTTATATTCCGCATTCCGGACCCCATCTACAAAGATATGGTGGAAAAACGTTATCTGCCCCTGATCCAGAGCGCTCTGGCGGCAGTAACCAAAGTAAATTATCAAATCGTAATCCTGGAAGAAAATCAGGATATCGACTCTGTACCGACACAGAAAAAGGAGAGCAGCCGTCCGGAACTGCCCCAGAACCTGAACCCGAAATATGTATTCAGCTCTTTCGTTGTCGGCAACAGCAACCGGATGGCCCATGCAGCGTCCCTGGCCGTGGCGGAATCCCCGGCAAAGGCTTATAACCCGCTGTTTTTATATGGAAACTCCGGGCTGGGCAAAACCCATCTGATGCATTCCATCGCCCATTTCATACTGGACAAAAATCCGGCGGCAAAGGTCCTTTACGTTACCAGTGAGACCTTTACCAATGAGCTGATTTTATCCATCCAGAACAATAAAAACGAGGAGTTCCGGAACAAATACAGGAATATCGACGTGCTGCTGATCGACGATATCCAGTTTATATCGAAAAAAGAAGGGACACAGGAGGAATTTTTCCATACCTTCAACGCCCTTTATGAATCCAATAAACAGATCATCATTTCCTCCGACCGTCCCCCGAAAGAGATCAAAACACTGGAGGACAGACTGCGCAGCCGGTTTGAGTGGGGCCTTATCGCGGATATCCAGCCGCCGGACTATGAAACCAGAATCGCCATCCTGCGGACTAAGGCGGAACGGGATCATCTGGAAGTTCCCGATGATGTTATGGCTTATATCGCGAAAAATATCGTATCCAATATCCGGGAACTGGAAGGGGCTTTGACCAGAATCGTGGCCTATGCCACACTGACCACCCAGAAGATTTCCCTTTCTCTGGCAGAAAAATCCATGAAGGACATTTACAGTGACAGTGCCCAGGTACCTCTGACGGCAGAATTGATCCAGGAGGTAGTAGCAAACCATTACAATATCCGGGTTGAGGATATCCAGGGGAACAAAAAGCCGAAAAATATCGCTTTTCCCAGACAGATCTCCATGTATCTGTGCAGAAAAATGCTGGATCTGACATTACCCAAGATCGGCGAGGCCTTTGGCGGCAGAGACCATACGACGGTTATCCACGCCATCGGCAAGATCGAAAAGCAGATGGAGGCTGACGCAGAATTGAAAAATACCATCATGGAGCTGGAAAAAGAGATCAAAAACCAGTAATCCACAATAAAATAATCCTTATTATTTTTATTAAACAATTTATCCACAATATGCTGTGAAAAAACGGAGGTTTGCTGTGGACAGCCTTTCAGGCACATTTATTTTTGTGTACAATGTGTATAACTGAAAAAAATAAGGCCTGTTTTCCACAGGGTTATCCAAGCTATTTTTCCTTGAAAAACCAAGAAAAAAAGACTTTTCCACAATTTCACAGCTCCTACTACGATTACGACGAAATAAATGATATTAGTATATCTTTACGCTGTGCAAAAAGGAGATGTGTACAACTATGAAACTGCTTTGCCAGAAGGATGTGCTGCTGCAGTACATCAATATTGTAAACAAGGCCGTATCGGCCAGAACCACTTTGCCCATTCTGGAATGTATCCTGCTGACGGCGGACGAAAAGGGTTTTACCATGACCTCCAATAATTTGGAGCTGGGTATCCAGACAGCACCCATCGAAGCGGAGATTCTAGAACAGGGAGAAATCGCCATTGAGGCGAAGATATTCTTTGAGATTATCCGCCGCCTCAATGGGGAAATGGTGACTTTGGAAACAGATGAGAAAAACACCATTACCATTACAGGAGGCACTTCTCAGTTTACCATTATGGGACAAAAGGGAGAGGAATTTCCCGGACTGCCTTCTGTAGCCCAGGAAGAAGCCTATACCCTGGGCCAGAACGAGCTGCGGGAGCTGATCCGCCAGACCATTTTCTCCATTTCGCAGGAATCCACAAAACAGATCCTTACAGGCGAGCTGTTTGAGATGAAGGCAAACAGCCTCCATGTGGTTTCCATTGACGGCTACCGGATCTCTTTCCGGAAAAGCCCGCTGAGCCATGAGTTCGCAGAAAAAAGTGTTGTGGTTCCCGGCAAGACCTTAAATGAACTGACTAAGATCCTTTCCCAGGAGGAAGAGGACAAGGTACATCTTTACTTTACAGATAAACATGTTCTCTTTGATCTGGGTACGGCCATTATGGTTTCCCGTCTTTTGGAAGGGGATTATGTCAGCTATGAAAATAATTTCTCCGAGGATTACAAAACAAAGATCCTCATTGATACCAATGAATTGATCCAGGCTTTGGAAAGAGCTTCCCTGGTTTCCAGAGACAACCGGAAAACACCGGTCCGTCTGGAATTGAAGCCTAATGTGCTGGTCATCACTTCCCGCAGTGATATGGGCACCGCTTATGAGGAAGTAGTCAACGAGACAGACGGGGATGAGCTGCAGATCGCTTTTAACCCCAGATATCTGATCGAAGCCCTGCGGGCCATTGACGACGAAAAGGTTTCCATTCGTTTTACAGGTTCTCTCAGCCCCTGCATTATCGCGCCGGTGGAAGGAGACGCTTATAAGTATCTGATCCTGCCTCTGCGGATGTAAGAAAGGGTGGAGAATGATGGAAAAAGTGTATATCCATACGGAATTTATCAAACTGCAGCAGGTATTGAAGCTGGCAGGTTTTATCGATCAGGGCTCTGATGTGAAGGTATTTCTGGCGGAAGGCCAGGTTTTGGTCAATGGAGTTACAGCCACAGAACGGGGAAAGAAAATTCATCCCGGTGATGTGGTGGAAGTAAAGGGCATCGGCAAAGTGGAGGTTTTGGCGGAAGAATAAGACCGTTTTTATAGGAAAGGGGCATATCCTATGGAACGAAGGAAACAGAAACCTTTAATTTTCTTTGCGGTATTTTTGGTCATTGTCATTATTTTTTATATCCTTTTGGTCAAATGGAAAAATCCCAGTCTTTTAGGCAATGATGCCGAGGAGATACAGGAGAGCATCGCTGTTTTTCATCAAATGGAAAAAGAGGAGATTGTGCTGCTTCTGGTGGAGAATATGGAAGAAGCAGGAGAAAATTACCGCTGTGCTGTATATCTGAAAAAAGACAAGGAATCCCCAAAAAGGGAACCATCTGAGGATATGCCATGTCTGGCGGTATTTCAGCAGAATGGGAAAGGGGATTTTGTAAAAATACAGTCCAACGGAGACCGTTATTGGCTTTCCCGTTCCTGGGAAGAAGTTTCCTGGGCTGTGCAGGATATATATTATGTCTATGATGTGCCGGGGCCGGAGGGGCGCTGTCAGTTTGTCTATGTGAAAGACGAAAGGGCGGCGGTGCTGCGGGATGAAATATCCGAGGAAAGCTATGATATCCGAGAGCGGCCCTGTCTGATCCCGTTTTTGCCCTATGACCAAAACGGACGTTTTCTGGTAGAGGACGCGCAAGGCAAAAGGATTGCATAAACAGGAAAATAATTCCATGGGTATTATGCATAATTTATATTTAATAAACCAAGGTGCATATTTATGTATATCAAAGAAGTTTTTTTACAGGGGTTCCGGAATCTGGAACCCCTTCATATGACGCCGTCGGCAGGCATCAACCTGTTTTATGGCGATAACGCCCAGGGAAAGACCAATTTTCTGGAATCCATTTATTTCTGCGCCATGGGCCGTTCCATGCGCAGCCGTCAGGAACAGCAGCTGATCGCCTTCGGCGCGGAAGAAAGCCATATCCGTCTGGAGCTGGCTTCCGCTCACCGGCAGGATCGCATCGATGTACACCTGAAGCGGGAGGAGAAGAAGGGCATTGCCGTCAATGGTATCCCCGTCCGGAAGCTGGGCGATCTTTTCGGTACCCTTTATACAGTAATCTTCTCACCGGAGGACCTTTCTCTGGTAAAAAACGGACCGGGAGAGCGGCGGCGGTTTCTGGATATGGAGCTTTGTCAGCTCAATAAGGTCTATTACTACGACTTGCAGCAGTATTACCGTATTTTGAAGCACCGGAACAATCTGCTGAAGGAAATCCGGAAAAAACCGGCTCTGGCCGATACCCTTTCCATATGGGATAGTCAGCTGGCGGAGCGGGGAGAAAAGATCATAGCCGCCAGAAGCCGTTTTTTGGCCCGTCTGGACGAGATCGCCGCCAGGAAGCAGGATTTGCTTACAGGCGGCAAAGATCAGCTGAGAACGGAATATAAGCCAAATTGTGAGGGGGGTACCCTGGCGGAGCGTCTGGAGCGCAGCACGGAACGTGACATTCTTCTGGGCAGCACCCAGAACGGCCCCCATAAGGATGATATCGTTTTTCTGGTCAATGGCCGGGATGTCAAGCTGTTTGGCTCCCAGGGGCAGCAGCGGACCACGGCCCTTTCCGCCCGTCTGGCGGAGATTGATCTGATCCGGGAGGAAACGGGGGAGGACCCGGTGCTGCTGCTGGATGATGTGCTCTCGGAGCTGGACGAGAACCGGCAGCGTTTCCTCATGGAAATCATCGAAGGGATGCAGGCCTTTCTGACCTGTACCGGCATTGAGGACGCAGTGAAAAAGTATCTGGGCCGGGAAAACCTTTTCCATGTTTCCCGGGGCAGGATCACAGGCGCCGCCTGGAAGGATGGAATTTAAAAAAATAAGAAAAATAGAATTGCCGGAGTTTTGAGAAGGACTCTGGCATTGTTTTTTCAGAAAAATGTCCCTAAAGCAATTCCCCTTTAAAAAACAAGGGGCTTTTTTGTGTGCGGAAAAAAGAAAAGTTACCTTAAGAAAACCGAAAAACATTTATAAGGAAAGCAAAGAAGTCAAAAAAAGAGATAAAAAACACTGGTTTTCCTTGAAAAATCAATTCATTCTCCTTGTGGAAAAAGGAAAAAAATGATATAATGACTCTGTGTATTTTTTTAGAGAGAAATCATAGGATCAGACAGACGTGAGGAGAGAAAAGTATGTCAGCAGAATATAACGAAAGTCAGATACAGGTCCTGGAAGGATTGGAGGCGGTCCGCAAGCGTCCCGGTATGTATATCGGCTCTACTGGGGAAAGAGGTCTGCACCATTTGGTGTATGAGATCGTGGACAATGCGGTGGACGAAGCTCTGGCGGGCTTCTGTACGGAAATTATTGTGACCATCCACCCGGATAATTCCGTTTCCGTTTTGGATAACGGCCGCGGTGTGCCTGTAGGCATCCATCATCAAAAGGGCATTTCCGCTCTGGAGGTCGTATTTACCATCCTCCATGCCGGCGGCAAATTCGGCGGCGGGGGATATAAAGTATCCGGCGGCCTGCACGGTGTAGGCGCCTCCGTTGTAAACGCTCTGTCAAAATGGCTGACGGTGCGGGTGCATACGGACGGGAAGATCTACGAGCAGAAATACAGCCGCGGGAATGTGCTCTGCCCTGTAACGGAGATCGGCGAGACAGATAAACACGGCACCTATGTCCATTTCCTGCCGGATGCGGAGATTTTTGAGGAAACGGTATTTTCTTATGATACCCTGAAGCAGCGCCTGCGGGAGACGGCGTTTTTGACCAAGGGGCTGAAAATCAATCTGATTGACCTGCGGGAAGGCATGGAACAGGAAAGGACCTACCATTATGAGGGCGGCATCAAGGAATTTGTGGCGTATATCAACAAAAACCGCCAGCCTTTGTATGACAATATTTTTTACGCCAGCGGCGAAAAGGACGGCATTCTGGTAGAGGTAGCCTTCCAGCATAATGACGGCTATACGGAAAACATGTTTACTTTCGTAAACAATATCAATACGCCCGACGGCGGCACCCATCTGGTGGGCTTTAAGTCCGGGCTGACAAAAACCATCAACGACTACGGCAAAAAGATCGGCCTGATTAAAGACGCCGACAAAAAGCTTTCCGGCGATGATGTGAGAGAGGGCATGAGCGCCGTCATCAGCATCAAGGTGGAGGACCCTCAGTTTGAGGGCCAGACAAAGGCGAAACTGGGCACCACCGAAGCCAAGGCGGCTGTGGAGGCAGTTCTGAGCGAGTATTTGACCTATTTCCTGGAAGAAAACCCAGCCATTGGTAAAATCATCATCGAAAAGGGAATGATGGCTTCCAGGGCCAGAGAAGCGGCCAGAAAGGCAAGGGAACTGGTGCGTCATAAAACGGGGCTGGAAAATACCAGACTGCCGGGCAAGCTGACGGACTGCACCAGCAACAATCCTCTGGAATGTGAAATCTATATCGTAGAGGGGAACTCCGCCGGCGGTTCCGCCATCAAGGCGAGGAATCCCCTGACACAGGCCATCCTGCCTCTGCGGGGCAAGATCCTGAACGTGGAAAAGGCAAGAATGGACCGTATCCTTTCCAGTGAGGAAATCAAGAATATGATCCTGGCGTTCGGCACAGGCATTTCCGATGATTTCGATCTGGAAAAACTGCGGTATCATAAAATCGTTATCATGACCGATGCCGACGTGGACGGCGCCCATATCCGTACTTTGCTTTTGACCTTTTTCTATCGCTATATGCCTCAGCTCATTGAGGAGGGCAAGGTGTATATCGCTCAGCCGCCGCTGTACCGGGTAGAGAAGAATAAACAGCATTATTACGTTTACGACGATGCTCAGTTGGAAGAGCTGTATAACGAGATCGGCAGAGACAACATCAAGGAAGTACAGCGCTACAAAGGTCTGGGGGAAATGGACTATGACCAGCTGCGGGACACTACCATGGCGGTGGAGCACCGTATTCTGAAAAAAGTCACTATTGGTGACGCCCTTCTGGCGGATGAGATTTTCAGTATGCTTATGGGGGACAGCGTAGAGCCCAGAAAGGAATTTATCGAAGAAAACGCCCAGTACGCGGAAATGGACTTCTGAGGAAAGGAATTAAGGTGAGAGCATGAGTGAGATGAATCAGGAACTGGATAAGGTCGTTTCCGTGGACATCAATGACGAAATGAAGCAGTGCTATATCGACTACGCCATGAGCGTCATTGTCTCCAGAGCTTTGCCCGATGTCCGGGACGGTCTGAAGCCGGTACAGAGAAGAATATTATACTC
The DNA here is from genome assembly GCA_944381385.1 of uncultured Anaerotignum sp. Classification (GTDB taxonomy): domain Bacteria; phylum Bacillota; class Clostridia; order Lachnospirales; family Anaerotignaceae; genus Anaerotignum. Next base: position 25,878 of record CALWKZ010000106.1, read on the forward strand.
CATGAGTGAAATGAATCTGGAGCCGACCAAGCCCTATAAAAAATCCGCCCGTATCGTCGGTGATACCATGGGTAAGTACCATCCCCACGGGGACAGCTCCATTTATCAGGCTATGGTGCGTATGGCACAGAATTTCTCCATGCGTTATATGCTGGTAGACGGCCATGGGAACTTTGGCTCCATTGACGGCTACGGCGCCGCTGCCAGCCGTTATACAGAGGCCCGTATGTCCCGGATCACCCAGGCTATGCTGGCGGATATCGAAAAAGATACGGTGGATTTTGTGCCCAACTATGACGAATCGGAAAAGGAGCCGGTGGTTCTGCCTTCCAGAATCCCGAACCTGCTCATCAATGGTTCTTCCGGTATTGCCGTAGGTATGGCCACCAATATCCCGCCCCATAACCTGCGGGAGGTCGTCAACGGTCTGGCCTGCATGATCGACCATAAGATCGCCGGAGAGGATACGGATATCGAGGAACTGATGGAATATATCAAAGGCCCCGATTTCCCTACCGGCGCCACCATTTTGGGAAAATCCGGCATCCGTGCCGCTTACCGCACCGGCAGAGGGAAAATTCTGGTGCGCTCCAAAGTGGAGATCCAGCCTATTTCCGGCGGCAGAGAAAGAATTGTCGTAACGGAAATCCCTTATATGGTCAATAAGCTGCGTCTGATCGAAAAGATCGCGGAGCTGGCCAAGGAAAAACGCATCGACGGCATCAGCGCCCTGCGGGATTCCTCCGCCGGGGATGATATCGAAATTATCATTGAGCTGAAAAAAGACGTCAACGCTAATGTGGTGCTGAATCAGCTTTATAAATATACCCAGCTGCAGGAGAGTTTCGGTGCTATTATGCTGGCCCTGCGGGATGGAAAGCCCGCCATCATGAATCTGAAAGAGATCCTTTCTGAGTATTTGAAGCATCAGGAGGAAGTCGTTACCAGAAGGACCCGGTTCAATCTGGATAAGGCGGAAAAACGGGCCCATATCCTGGAAGGTCTGCGGATCGCCATTTCCAATATCGATGAAGTCATCCGTATCATCCGCACCAGCTATGACAACGCTAAGGAGCGACTGATGGAGCGTTTTGGCCTGTCTGAGGTACAGGCTCAGGCGATTCTGGAAATGCAGCTGCGCAGGCTCCAGGGACTGGAAAAAGAAAAAATCGATGAGGAATATGCGGAACTCCAGAAAAAGATCGCTTATTATAAATCTCTGCTGGCAGACGAAAAACTGCTGTTAGGAGTCATTAAAGACGAAATTACAATGATTAGCGACAAATATTCTGATGACAGACGGACAGAGCTGATCCCCAATCCTGGGGAAATTGACGTGGAGGATTTGATTGAGGAAGAGACCTGCGTCTTTACCCTGTCTAATCTGAACTATGTAAAACGTACGCCGCTGATGACTTACCGCAGCCAGAACCGGGGCGGCAGAGGCGTTGTGGGTATGCAGACCAGAGAAGAGGACTTCGTAAAAGATCTGTTCCTGTCCTCTACCCATGATACCATTTTGTTCTTCACGGACCATGGCAGAGTGTACCGCCTGAAAGGCTATGAAGTGCCGGAGGCCGGCAGAACGGCCAGAGGCATGGCCATTGTCAACCTGCTGGAAATTGCCGCTGATGAAAAAATCACAGCCTGCATCCCTGTCCGGGAGTTCCGGGAGGACCGGTATCTGGTCATGGTAACGAAAAACGGCATCATCAAGAAAACGGACCTGGCCAGCTTCGCCAATATCCGCAAAGGCGGCCTGATCGCTGTCAATCTGCGGGAGGACGACAGCCTGATTTCCGTTATGAATACGGAAGGCGAGGACGAAATCTTTACAGCCACCAGAAACGGCATGGGGATTCGTTTCAGTGAAAAAGACGTCCGCCCTATGGGCAGAGCGGCTACCGGCGTAAAAGCTATCCAGCTGAAGGAAGGGGATTATGTAGTCTCCGCCTGCAAGCTGAGCCCTACGGCCGATATCCTCAATGTAACGGAAAACGGCTATGGCAAGCGTACCTCTCTGGAGGAATTCAAGCTCCAGTATCGAGGCGGCATGGGCGTCAAGATCCATCAGCTGACGGAAAAAACAGGTCTTTTGACCGGTGTTCTGGTTATTGAGGAAAATGAGGAACTGATGCTCATTACCTCCGAAGGCGTCATCATCCGTCTGCGGAGCCGGGATATTTCTCAGATCGGCAGAGTTTCTCAGGGTGTAAAACTCATGAATCTGGATGAGGGCGTCAGCGTTGTCAGTGTGGCGAAGATCACGGAAGATGACATCGCCGACGAGGAAAGCGATCAGGAGGAAACTGCCGGAGACGGCGAGGAACCTCAGATGTCGGAAGAATAAGAAAAAATAAAAATGTCCCCCGTCAGCTTTTTGCTGATGGGAGGCATTTTTCTGTAAAAGGAGGGATCGTTTATGGAGACCGTTACCTATCTCTGTCCTGGTTGCGGCGCCTATTTGCGTTATGACGGCGGCAAGGGAAAATGGGTCTGTGACTACTGCGATTCGGAATATACCAGGGAAGAGCTGGAACAGCGTGGTGCTGTCCAGGAGGACAGCAGTTATGAGGTCAGCCCCGGCGACAGCGGAGAGACAGGAAAGCTGGAATTTGATTATCAGGAGAACGTCAGCGGACAGCAGGCACAAGAGCATCTTCGTGCCTATCATTGTCCCAGCTGCGGCGCGGAGATCATCACAGATGACGTCACAGCGGCGACCTTCTGCGTATTTTGCCAGAATCCGACCATCCTGCCCCAGAAATTCAGCGGGAAATACCAGCCTTCCGCCATCATCCCTTTCCAGACAGACAAAGAGCAGGCAAAACAAGCCTTTTTAAAGTTGTGCAAGGGGAAAAAATTGCTGCCTTCCGGTTACACATCGGAGCATCGGCTGGAAAAGATCACAGGCGTTTATGTGCCTTTCTGGCTGTTTGACTGCAGCGCCGATTTCGATTACCATGCCACCGGCGAGATACATACCAGCTGGAGCGACGGCAATTTCAATTATACGAAAATTGATCTGTACCATATCCATCGGGCCGGCGTCATGGATTTTGAGCATATTCCTTTGGATGCTTCGGAAAAAATGCAGGATGATCTTATGGACGCTTTGGAGCCTTTTGATTTTTCCAAGGCGGAACCCTTTGATATCCGGTATCTCAGCGGTTATCTGGCGGAAAAATATACGTATGCGCCCAAGGATTTGTATGAGCGGATGACCAATCGTATTTCCCCCGGCGTCCAGCGGCAGGCGGGAGAAGGGAGCCGGCCGTATCATTCGGTGCACAGCGTCCGCTGTGATACGAAATTCAAATCGGAGAAGCAGGAATATCTGCTGCTGCCTGTTTGGATGCTCATGAGCCGGTATAAGGATAAAAATTATCTCTTCGCTATGAACGGCCAGACAGGGAAGATCGTGGGCCAGCTGCCCGTAGACGGCGGAAAAAGCGTAAAGTGGTTCTTTATCATTTTCTTTATTTCCATGGTGATTACGGGCATCCTTGCCTTTTTGGTGGGAGGTGTTCTTTTATGAAAAAGATCAGAGGTATCTGCCTGAGTTTGCTCCTGCTGTTTTTATTCTGTGTGCCTGCTTTTGGGCGCACGCCGGGCTATGAGGGCTATGTTTTTGATAATGCCGGATTATTTACCCAGGAGGAAGCGGCGGCCCTTTCCGAAAGCGCTCAGAAGATCGGCGAGGAATGGGATCTGGATGTATTCTTTCTGACAACGGAGGATACCCAGGGGCTTTCCGCCAGAGAATACGCCGCCCAATTTTATATCGACGGGGATTTCGGTCTGGGAGCAGAGAAAAGCGGTATCGTTTTTATCATTGATATGGGCGGTAGAGACGCCCAGATGGTGACTGCGGGCACAGCCATTGATATATTTACGGATTATTATATTGATGGGATCTGGAATAAGGTAAAGCCGTATCTTTCCGACGGGAATTACTACGAAGCCATGTCTTTGTTTTTGGAGGACGTGAATTATTACTGCGGCGAGTACCAGCAGTATCTGGCGGATCCGGAGGGCTATGTTTCCGAGTACCAGATGGCTAAAGCCGATAACCGGCTGCTGCTTTGCATGGGCGTTGCCTTTGTATTGTCCATTGTCATCGCGGGTCTTTCCGTAGTCATGATGAAACGGGAGCACGATAATGTGCGGCCCTATACGGACGGACGGGCCTATTTGAAGGAAAATGGCCTGCATATGCAGATCGACCGGGATTCCTTTGTCTCCACCCATACCATACGGACGGAGATCCCGAAAAATAATGACCACGGCGGCTCCTCCTGGGGTGGCGGTTCCTCTACCTTCAGCCATGGCGGAAGAAGTTTTGGCGGAGGCGGCGGCAGATTTTAAAGTATATCAAAAGGCATTTGCTTTTCAACAGAAAAAAGTGGGTGCCTTTTTTTCGTGAAAAAAATTCCTCTGTCATTTTTCGACAAAATACTATGGTTTTCCGGAAGAAATGGTATAATTTCAGTAGAAAGCCATGCAGGCGGAAAAAAAGGAGGGCATAGATATGAAAAAAAAGTTGGTGGTTTTTGGTATACTGGCGGCGCTTCTTTGCTTCGGGGGATGTGAAAAAGAGGCGGAATATACGGCATCGGCGGGGGCATCCTCTCCTGTGGTGAAGGAAGTGACCATGGCCGTCGTAGGAGATATCATGGTTCATGACTATCAGTATAACGAGGCCTATGACGCTGCCACAGATACCTATGATTTTATGCATAATTTTCAGGATGTAAAACGTTTCTTTGAAGGCTATGATTTTGTGATCGGGAATCTGGAGCTGACCTTTGGGGGAACAGACCGGCCTTATTCCTCCTATCCTTGTTTCAATACGCCGGACAGTTTTCTGGACGCGGTCAAGGACGCCGGCTTCAATCTGCTGACTACGGCCAATAATCACAGCATGGATACGGGAGAACAGGGTGTACTGCGGACCATATCTTTGCTGGATGAATACGGCATCGACCATGTAGGCACCTATGCCTCCCAGGAGGAACGGGATCAGATTTATACGAAGGAGGTCAACGGCATTACTTTTGCCTTTGTTTCCGCCACTTACGGCACCAATGGCATTCCTGTGCCGGAGGATTATCTGGTGAACCGGCTGGAGGACTCGCAGTTTTTGACGGATATTTCCCGCGCTCAGGAAATGGCGGATATTGTGGTGGTGCTGCCCCATATGGGCAATGAGTACGAAACCTATCCCAGGGATGTTTTTGTGGAATGGGCCGATGAGATGTTCGCCGCCGGCGCTGATATCGTGCTGGCCAGCCATCCCCATGTGCTCCAGCCTATGGAATACCGCCAGGTGGACCACGGTGACGGTGTACATGACGGATTTATTATCTATTCCCTGGGGAATTTTATATCCTCCCAGACTACGCCGCCCAGAAACGCGTCTATAGTGCTCCATATCACCGTAGAACAGACAGCGGATAATCCGCCGAATGTGAAAGAAGTTTCCTTTGTGCCCATCTGGACCCAGTTCCGCAACGCGGCCAATGAGAATCATTTCGTGGTCCGCAGTGTATATGAAATGCTTACCCTGCCGGAGAGTCAGCGGTATGACGTGGTGCGGCCCAAGGATTACCAAAGATTGCTGGAAATTCATGAGGAAACAGCCTGCTTCCTGCTGGATCGTGACATTCCTCTGGAACAGATCCAGGAAGAGTATATTTTCCCGAAACCTTAAAATTTATGATATGAGGATAGAATGTTTAAAAAAAGTTGTATTTTTAATAGAAAAAACACTTTTCCGGCTTGCTGTTCCTATCATACGGTGCTAAAATAGAAAGTGAGAAGTACAAAAGAAAAAATGTATAAAAATACGATAGAGAAAGGAGGGGGCTTTATGGAACGGGATTATTTTTTTGAAAATGTGGATTATTTAAAGCAAGATCTTGGAAAACACAATATTTCCCAAACCCTGTTTCAAAGATTCAAGGAGTTGATCATTGACGGGAAGCTGCCGGCAGGCTATATGATGCCCAATGAAAATATTGTCAGCGAGCATCTTGGCGTAGGCAGAAGCACACTGCGGGAGGCATATACCGCCCTGGCCGTCTTTGGCTTTATTCGCCGCTCCAAGGCGGGTACTTATGTCAATGAGATCGACAATATCGTCAATATCGCGCCCTTCAGCATTACGGTGGAAAATTCTGATCTGAACGATCTTTTGGAGTTTCGGTATATGCTGGAAGCGGAAACGGCCAGCTATGCCGCCAAACGCGCGACGCCGGAGGATATTGCCCAGCTGGTCCACTGCTATGAGAAGATGATCGAGTATAAAAATGATGTCAATCTTTTTGTAGATTACGACTCCATGTTCCATATGCAGGTATCCGCGGCTACCCATAACAAGCTGCTGATGAGCACCATGATCGCCGCCAAGGAATCCTTTGAAAAAGGCATCCGCCTGGCTATGCGGGAATCCTTGACCCAGAACCCCAGAGTTATTGACGTAACCATTGAACTTCATGGAAAGATTTTGGACGCCATTAAAAACGGGGATTATCAGACGGCATATTCCGCCATGCGGGAGCATATTTCTTATGTTAACCTGACGGTAAAATACGGCTGATGCGAGGAAAAAAGACCGGAGATTCCAAAGAGTCTCCGGTCTGTATATTTTTGTATTCCCATAGAATTTTTTTTATTAAAATAAAGAAAAATACTTGACGGATCTTTTTTCTTATGCTATTATTATATTCGCATATGAAAAGAATTTGATATAATACGCCGATGTGGCTCAATTGGCAGAGCAGCTGACTTGTAATCAGCAGGTTAACGGTTCGAGTCCGTTCATCGGCTTTTTTCTTTTCGTTTATGTTTTTTAAACGAGTAAACGAAAAATGATTCCAAGTAAATAAGGTATGTTTTTTCTTCCTAACGGAAGAAAAACCGTTCCGTTATTTTTCATAAAATCCCTTGTGCATTGCAAAGCAATTGCATGGGCGGGATTTTATAAACGAAAAATGATTCCGAATAAGGAGTATTTTTTCTTCCTGGCGGAAGAAAAACCATTCCATCATTTTTCATTCGTTTCCTCGTGCATTGCAAAGCAATTGCAAGGTCGGAAACTCATAATCGAAAAATGATTCCATTATATGGGTGGATTCCCGAGTGGCCAAAGGGGGCAGACTGTAAATCTGTTGCGATAGCTTCGAAGGTTCGAATCCTTCTCCGCCCATTTTATACTGCCGCGGAGTAGAGCAGTCCGGTAGCTCGTCGGGCTCATAACCCGGAGGTCGCAGGTTCAAATCCTGTCTCCGCTATTCTAAAAGACATCATACCATTTGGTATGGTGTTTTTTTGTATATTACGGAAATGTCTCATGCAGAAGCTGATATTTTCGGGGTCCCCGGCCGCTTTGCGGTTGGGGTATCCTTCAAATCCTGTCTCCGCTATTTTGAAAAAGGCTATACTTTTCATAAAGTATGGTCTTTTTTTTATTTTCCTGCGGCCTTTGGACGGCTGTGTTTCGAGGTGGGACTTCGCAGGTTCAAATTCTGCTGATTCTAAAAAGACAAAAAAGCAGAATTCTCATAAGAAAATCTGCTTTTTTCCACCGATAGAGGGTACTTTTATTTTTGTTTTTACCAAGTGATTCTTTAAAGAATATTTTCAACAACATACAGCCGCTCCTGATCCTGTTCCCATAAAAGGATGATCTCGCTGGAATCTTCTTTTGAATGATACCAATATTTACATTGCGAGAAATCAGGCCGCTGGTCCGCTGGCACATAAATCTGGTCCAGCCACGTTGAGACAGCTTTGGAATAGCTGCCGTTCCATTTTGTTTTCTGTTCTTCAGACTGCCAGGAAATCATGTTTTCAACAGGTTCTTCTTTTTCATAGGAAAAAACATGATAGCGTATGCCGTCTCCATGGATACTGGGGCCGGAATTGGCTTCGTAGATTTCCGTATAATGGGAAGAAGACGGCAGAGAAAGCCCCCAATTCAAACGGAGTATGGTTCCATAATCTGTTAAGGATTTGGAAAAATCCTGGATTACCAAGATGAAAAATCCAAGAATCATAATACAGATAAATAGAGTTTTCCATATTTTTTTCATGATATCCCCACTCTCCGTTTTATTTTCTTCAGTTGTTTTTATCCTTAAAAGTGAGTATAGCCTAGAAATAAATGGAAATAAATTAAATTTATCTTAAGGTGTTCTCCAGTTTCTGAAAAAATAAATTTCTAAGCGTAGATAGCCTTTCGTATTCTTTGTTGCTAATTTTCAGTATGTATGATAAAATAAAAATGATTTTAAAAATTTGTTTTTATTTTTAGGGGGATGTCTATGCCAAAGGTTGGATATTCAGAAGAAGAACGGGAACAGATCCGCAAAGACTTGCTTACGACCGCTTTGGAGCTGATGGCAAAGCAGGGCATCCAGCATACCACAGTAGAGCAGATCTATAAAAAAGTAGGGATTTCCCGTACCTTTTTCTATACCTTTTTTCCCACAAAGGAGGATCTGGTGGTAGAGACGTTGTATTTACAGCAGCCGAAGGTACTGGATTTTGCCAGAAAACTGGTATCAGACCCTACGCTCAGCTGGCGGGAGGCTGTAACCCAATTCCTCCATACCTGCTGTTATGGGGAGCGGAACGGTATCGCCATTATGACTACGGAGGAACAGCAGATGACCTTCCGGCGCCTTTCCCCGGAAAGCTATGGCACCTTTCGGCGGAAACAGGTGGCGCTCTTCGGCGGTATCCTGGAAATATTTGGCGTGAAGGCCAATGCGGACCGTATCGCCCTGTTTACCAATCTAAGTCTGGCGGTCATGATTTTACGCAGAGCCATTCCCGGAACATTGCCGATGCTGGTGCCGGAGGCAGTGGATGAGACCGTCCGCTTTCAGATTCGTTCTATTGTAGATTGTTTGGAGGAAATGAAAGAAGAAAGTTAAAATCCGTCTGAAAAATTCTTTAGACGGATATACTTTTACTTCAAATAAAGACAAATTTATAAAAAAATCTTTATTTTTAAGGCTGTTGAACGGCAAAAGGCCGTTTTAAGGCAATATTTTTTTAGGAGGGAAAGCATATGGGTTTATTCGGAAAATTATTCAAGGGACCGGAGATCGACATGGAAAAAAGCGACGCTAACGCCAAGAAAATGCGTCTGCTCTTTAACCAGGTAGTAGAAAACGGGGAGGACTACCGTCTGATCTTTGGCTATACAGAGGATGTGGCCTGGTTCAATTACGGTTTTGTCCATGGCAGCAAAACGAAGATCGGCAATCTGATCGTAGGCTGGAACGAGGAAAGCAATACCATTGTGGTAGTGCCTACAGTGCCGGATCTTTCCGGCTGCGGCGACCCTACCTATTACCGCCAGTCGGAGATTTTGAAGGCGTACCGGAACAAATATCCCACAGACGCCTTTGTGATCTATCCCGACAAGAAAGGTTATATCGGCATCAACGCCTATGACTGGCTGGAGGATGAAAAGCTCTATGTTTACGTTTCCCAGGAGGAAGAGCTGAAAGCCTTTACAGATTTCTTCATGAACCGGTTCTCCACAAAATGAGGTGGTGAGAATGCTGAAAGAAGCGGGGATTCTCTTCCTGGTGATGCTGGGGATTGTGATTTTGGGGCAGATGTGGTTCCATTTTGTGGACGGGATACTGGAAGGGATAAAAGACCGTCTGTTTCCGCCTAAGGAGCCTATGGCCTGGCAACCTCTGCCTGAGGAGGAAGAAAACAGAAAAGATACAGAAAAGGGGTAAACAACAGCGTTTTTATCGGAAAATGAATTAGCCGGAATCCTTGGAAAACGAAGGACTCCGGCCATTTTTTTCAGAAAAACACAGCCGCCGTATTTTTTCTCGACGCTTAGATCAGGTGCAATGCTTCAAACTCATTTTTTTCCAGCAGACCGCCTTCCTTCGCTACCACAGCGGCGGAAACACGGTTGGCGCTTTCCAGGGTTTTCTGCCAGTCCCAGCCAAAGCGTCTGCCGGCGATGACGGCGCCCATATGGGAATCCCCGGCACCGATGGTATCCTTCACTTTGGTGGGGCAGGGGGCCGCCAGATACTCCTGTTTGCCGTCGAAGCAATAGGCGCCATTTTCGCCCAAAGTGATGATAACGGGACTTTCAGTTCTTTCATAAAGCCACCGAGCCGCTTTTTGATAGGTGGTTTCTCCCGAATATGACAGGCTTTCCTCCTCATTTAAGTGGAGGATGGGATGGAGGGCGAAAAGGGCTTCCATGCGGTCAGCGGGGATTTTCAGGATACGGGGGCCGGGGGCGAAATAAATCTGGTATTCCGGATGCCGTTTCAGATAATGTATAATATTCCAGCCGGTGTATTCCTCGATTTCCAGACCGCAGGTATAGACGCTGTCGATGGTCTCTGTATGGATATTTTCCAGATATTCTTCGTAAAAGGTGTATTCAATGCCGTGATCCACAATAAAGGTGCGCTCGCCGTCGGCCTCTACCATGCAGTAGCAGCAGCCGTTTTCTTTTTCCGGCACACGGACGTAAATAGGTACGCCTCGTTCCTCCAGCTTTTCCCTGACGAAATTTCCGTAAATGCCACCGCCTACGGCAGTGCAAAGACTGTTGGCCGCGCCGAAATGGCGCAGGATATCGCTGACCAGAAAGGCACAGCCGCCCAGGGACCGTGTCTGTTTCAGGATATGGATATCCTCCTGTTTGACAGGAAGATGGTCGATGTTTATGATAACGTCAACGACGGTGGAGCCGATGACCAGTGTCTGCTTCATAAGGAGCCTCCTTGCGTTTTTCTTCCAGTATACAACGATTTATTCCTGAAAAAAAGCCTTTTCCCTTTGATGAAAGAGAAAAGGCTTTTTTTACAATAAAGAAAGCTCCCGCCGTAGTTCCGCCAAAAGCTCTGCCTTTGTCTGGGGCGGGTGATGGCCTTTGACGCAGAGGGAAAAGGGGATTTCCTCCAAAGCGGCAATATGGGCCGCCAGCAGTTTTTTGTCATAGACCCAGTCCTCTCCTACAGGCACAGAGCAGTAGGCATCCCCCAGAAAGAGCACGCCCTCTGCCAGAAGGACGGCGCAGTCCTGGGCGTGGGGGGAGACCAGCTCGAAAAACCGGATGGGGATATCCAGCTCCAGGGTGATCTCTCCCTGAAATGTCAGGTCAGCGGGGCGGACCCGGATCTCCATAGGCCGGGGGTATTCCTCCCGGATATGGGTATCGCAGAAGAGGGATTCCTCGCCGGTTTCCAGCCGCTTTTTCATTTCTTCCTCTGTCCAGCCCCAGCTTGCCATGGTTTTCAGCAGCTGGTTTGTTTTTTGGGAAGCCAGGCAGAAACAGTCTGCTGCCTCTATGCCATAAGTATGGTCCCAATGGGAATGGGTCGCACAGAGCAGCTTCGGCCGGGGCAGTCCCTCCGCCGCCAGCAGAGCCCGGTATTCCTCCACATGAGCGGGGGAATTGCCGGCATCTACCATAAGGGGATAACGGCTGTCTTTGATATAGCCCAGGCAGGGCCGGTCCCGACGCTCTTCATGGGTAGTGTAATAGATATTTTTCGTCAGTTGCTTCAGTTCCATAGGTACGCTCCTTTTTTAGTCCTTCAGGAAATCCTCCAGCTCCTTCTGCCGCTGTTGGGCGTGGCGGTAGCCGTGAAGGTAAAACTGCATCAGCTTATGATAATCGGATTCCATTCTGCCTACGACGGGGATCTCCGGCCGGAAGGAAAGGATTTTTCCCTCTTTTTCCAGCCTGCGGATCTCCGCCAGGGTCCTGTTGTATGTTTTGGGCCGCCGCAGCAGAAGCTCTTCCACCATGGGGTACTGCCGGTACATTTTTCCGATGAGCTTTGCCGATTTCCCCAGTGTCATGCGGAAATCCGGGTTTCTGGTCTGGATGACCACTACTTTCTCACAGCCCATGTCAAAGGCCCGCTGGATGGGGATGGAATCGGAAAGCCCGCCGTCCAGATAAGGGGTGCCCTCCAGCAGTACGGCGGGAGCGGCCCCAGGCATGGTGCAGGAGGCTTTGCCGATCTCCATGAGCCGTTTTTTGTCCTCTCTCTCATGGAAAAATTCCGCCTCGCCTGTCAGACAGTTGGTACAGCAGTATTCGTCGTATACCTCTGACTGAAAATAGGCGTCAAAGTCAAAGGGGAAATATTTGTTGGGATAATGCCGGAAGATCATATCCATATCCATGAGGACATGCTTTTTCCAAAGGACCTTCCAGCCCGTATAGGCGTATTTTTTGTCTGTATGGATCATGCAGTCCCGGGTTCGGCCGATCTGGCCGGAAACAAGATCCAGACCGTTGCAGGCCCCTGCCGACACACCCACCAGATAGGGGAAGGAAATGCCCTGCTCCATCCAATAGTCCAGAACGCCCGCCGTGTAAACGCCACGGGCGGCGCCTCCTTCCAATACCAGACCGATTTTTTTCATGCCGTTCGCTTCCTTTCTTTTCTTTATTTCAGAAACAGATGCCGGAGCCCTTCTCAAATGGAAAAACTCCGGCGATGCCTTGGATGTATTTATTTTGGGAGTCAGCCCTCGGTGGCGGCTGTTTCCGCTGCCTTAGCCGCTTTGGCCGCCCGTTTGGCCACCTTTTTGCGCAGGCGTTTTTCCCTCCGGCGGTTCATCCAGGCATAAATCACAGGAATGAATACCAGTGTAACCATGGAGGAAAGGGTCAGGCCGAAGATAACGCTCAGAGCCAGAGAACGCATCATTTCACTGCCTTCCTGCTGGGTCACCACCATAGGCACCAGACCCAGGATGGTCGTCAACGTCGTCATCATAATGGGACGCAGACGGCGAGGGCCGGCGGTGGTCAGGGCCTTATAGCAGCTCATGCCGCGGCTCATCAGCTGGTTGGTATAGTCTACCAGCACGATACCGTTGTTAACGACCATGCCCGCCAGCATGATAAAGCCCATCATAGCCG
>CALWKZ010000107.1 GCA_944381385.1 uncultured Anaerotignum sp.
AGCATTTTTGAAGGCACAGGGACGTGAAGAGGACTGGATCGAACTGAAGGCAGACGACGACGCCATCTACGACGAAGAAGTGGTGATCGCGCTGGATGAGATCGAGCCTCTGGTGGCTTGTCCTCACAGCCCCGACAACATCAAAAAAGTCAGTGAGATCAAAGACCTGGCTGTAGATCAGGTAGCCATCGGCAGCTGCACCAACTCTTCCTATACGGATATGATGACCGTTGCGGCTCTCTTGAAAGGCAAAACCGTTGACCCTAATGTCAGTCTGGTAATCGCTCCCGGCTCCAAGCAGGTCATGAACATGCTGGCAGCCAACGGCGCTCTGGCAGACATCATTTCCGCCGGCGCGCGTATTCTGGAATGCGGCTGCGGCCCCTGCATCGGTATGGGCCAGGCGCCCGCGACCAATGCCGTTTCCCTGCGTACGGTAAACCGGAACTTTGAAGGCAGAAGCGGCACAAAATCCGCACAGGTCTATATCGTCAGCCCGGAAACCGCCGTTGCCAGCGCACTGAGCGGCAAGCTGACAGATCCTCATACACTGGGCGAAGCGCCTCTGGTTTCCATGCCGGAGCATTTCCTGGTCAACGATAACCTGATTATCCCGCCTGCACCGGAAGGCGAATGCGTAAAAGTAGTCAGAGGGCCGAATATCCAGCCCTTCCCTAAAAATACAAAGGTACCCAAAGAGATCAAAGGCGGCGCGCTGATCAAGGTGGAGGATAACATCACCACAGACCATATCATGCCCTCCAACGCGAAGCTGCTGCCCTTCCGCTCCAACGTGCCTTATCTGGCGGATTACTGCCTGACGCCCTGCGATCCGGAATTCCCCGCCAGAGCGAAAAAAGCAGGCGGCGGCTTCATTATCGCAGGCCAGAACTATGGCCAAGGCAGCAGCCGGGAACACGCAGCGCTGGCTCCTCTGCAGCTGGGCGTAAAAGCGGTTATCGCCAAATCCTTCGCGCGTATCCACATGGCTAACCTCATCAACAACGGCATCCTGCCTCTGGTATTCGTCAACGAATGGGACTATGACAATATCAAGATCGGCGATGAATTTGTCATCCAATACGCGGCGGATCAGATCAAAGGCGCGGCCCAGGGCCAGATAGTCAATGTAACCTGTGTAAAGACCGGCGAGGAAATCCCTACCCGTCTGAATATTTCCGAACGCCAGAGAGACATCCTGCTGGCGGGCGGTCTGCTGAACTATACCAAAGAATCCAACTAAGGAGGCTATCCCTATGTCTTATAAAGTAACACTGATCCCCGGCGACGGCAGCGGCCCTGAGGTCATTGCCGCAGCCAAAAAAGTTGTGGAAGCTACCGGCGTAGCCATTGAATGGGAGCAGGCGGAAGCCGGCGCTGCTATGATTGAGAAATACGGCACACCCCTGCCTGACGAGACCATCGAATCCATCCGCAAAAACGGCGTTGCCCTGAAAGGCCCCGTTACCACACCTGTGGGCACCGGGTTTCGCAGCGTGAACGTGGCCATGCGTAAAATTTTTGACCTGTACGCCAATGTGCGCCCCGCTAAAACATATCCCGGCGTCATCACCAAGTTCGAGAATATCGACCTAGTGGTTGTCCGGGAAAACACAGAGGACCTCTATGCCGGCATCGAGCACATGGTAGGCGAAGACGCGGCGGAAAGCATCAAGCTCATCACCCGCAAGGGCTGTGAACGCATCATCCGCTATGCTTTTGACTTCGCCGTCAGAGAAGGCAGAAAGAAAGTCACCGCCGTACATAAGGCAAATATCATGAAATGCACCGACGGCATGTTCCTGGATATCGCCAGACAGATCGCCAAGGAATATCCTCAGATCGAGTTCAACGACAGCATTGTGGACGCCATGTGCATGCGTCTGGTGATGCATCCCGAGGACTATGACGTACTGGTATGCCCTAACCTCTACGGCGACATCGTTTCCGACCTCTGCGCCGGTCTGGTAGGCGGTCTGGGCCTGACTCCCAGCGCCAATATCGGCGTCAGCGGCGCTATCTTTGAGCCCATCCACGGCTCCGCTCCGGACATCGCCGGACAGCATAAGATCAACCCTACGGCAGCTATTCTGTCCGCTTCCATGATGCTGGCTCATCTGGGCGAAACAAAGGTAGCCGCAAGCATTGAGCAGGCTGTTACAAAGGTCATTTCCGAAGGCAAGACCCTGACGCAGGATATGGGCGGTACTGCCTCTACAGAGGAATTCGCTGACGCTGTTATTGCTGCCCTGGCGTAATAGTATTTTCAAAAGAAAAAGGCTGAAGTGATAAAACTTCAGCCTTTTTTTCATGCTCAGATCATACTATATTTTTCTCTTTCGCCATACTCCCTTTTGGCTCTGCCTTCCCCGGCCCCAACCGGAAACCGGAAGAAATAGCGGAGGTATGGCAGACGTCTTTGCATCTGCCGCAGCGGATACATTCCGCGCCGTTGATATTTTTCCGCACATCCACCTGCATGGGACAGGTCTTTTCGCACCGGCCGCAGCCGTCACACTTCGCCCGGTCCACCTCCATCTGATAAAAGCCTACCCGCTGGAACAGGCCGTAAAACGCACCTAAAGGGCACAGATATTTACAGAAGGGCCGGTAGATCACCAGCGAAGCGATCACCACCAGCACCAATAGGAACATTTTCCAGTAAAACAGACCGCCGATCATCTGCCGCAGAGATTCTGACTGGGATACCAGCGGGATGCCGCCTTCCAGTGCCCCCACAGGACAAAGATATTCACAGAAATACGGTGGCGCGATACCAAAAGCGTTTGTCAGCGTCAAGGGCAGAAGGACAACCGTCACAGCCAGTATCACATATTTCAGATACCGCAGAGGCCGGTCTATTTTCCTGGGCAGCTCCCACTTGGGCAGCGGGATCTTATGGAGCAGATCCTGCACCAATCCAAATGGGCAGAGAAAACCGCAAACCAGCCGGCCCAGCACCACGCTAAAAAACAACAGCACGCCGAAAACGTAATAGGTGAATTTATACCGGCGATCTCCCAGCACCGCCTGCAAAGCGCCAATGGGGCAGGCTCCCAGGGCACCGGGGCAGGAATAGCAGTTCAGGCCGGGGACACAGAGGAATTTCTGGTCCCCCTGATAGATCTTGCCCTGTAAAAACCCAGCCGCATAGCCGTTGCAGACCACTGCCGCCAAAATCTGGATCAACGTACGTTTCTTTTCGCTTTTTCCCATATCAGCCCACCCCAATACATTCCAGGCAGATATTTACCGCTTTTTTCAGCACTACCAGGTGCTCCTGCCGCAGCAGGCCCACAAAGATAAATATCATGGAAAGAATAAGAAGGGGATATTTGAAATATCCCCTGATGTCTGTATTATGCATATTGTCACATCCCAACGGTTTATTTCCGGAGACTTATTTCTCCAGAGCCAGTCTCATATCGATCTCATCCAGATAAGCCTGTACGATCTCGCCGGATTTGGCGGGTACGCCTGTGATGGGCTGCCCGATCACCTTTCCGGTGCTATCTACAAACAATGTGGTAGGCACGCTGGAGATATACTGCAAAGCGCAGCTGTTCAGGCTTTCGGAAGCCAGCAGCGTAGGATAATTGATGCCCATATAGTCTACGATCTCCTGGGTCAGTTCCATATCATCCGCGCCGTCCAGGCAGATGGAAATGATATTCACGCCTTCCGGAAGAGAATCCTTCAGCTCCGGCATCTCCTCCATCTCCGTGATGCAGTAGTTGCACCATGTGGTCCACAGCTTTACCATAGTCAGATCGTAATCGGCAAAAATATCCTGTGTCACAGTTTCCCCGGAAAGTGTCTGTGTCTCAAACTGAGAAAAATCCCCCTCGAAGCTGCTCCCCTGTACTTCTGTGGGAGGGAAAATGAAGGTCTTTTTCATCAGATTCTCCCGGTCCGCGATCAGAGCTTCCACTTCCCCTTTTTCTTCTTCCGTCATACCGTCATTGGCGTAAGCCGTGTTGCTGCCAAAATAATAATCCGCGTCAAAGGCAGTACAGATCTTTTCTGTATCCGCAAAAGCCTCCTTAAAATACGCAAAATCCTCTGCCGCCTCTGCGTCCCCCGCAGGCAGACGGAATATCCCGGCAAAGCAGAAGGACTGTTCCTCAAAAATAGCCATAGCGTCCTCTTCCGTTTCCGCCGACATGACCGCATCGGCTGTGGCAGAAGGCAGATAAATGCCATATACCGCATAAGGCGAAAAAGGAACCATCTCAAAATGGCCGTTGGCAAGAGCCGTTTTTACTGGGTCCGTAAACACAACGCCAAAGCCCATTTCCGGAGAGGTATAGTATGTGTTTACATTCTCCATCAAAAAGGATGTGCCGTCCAATGTGGTCATGGTCTCCTGATCGAATGCCTCATTGACCAGAGTGCCGTCCTCCATGGTAATTACGGTGTGTTGGGACGTATCCTGCTGCGCAGCCGGATCAGAACTGCATCCAGCCAGAGCTGCCGTCAGAAAAGCGGATACGAAAAGCGCACATAGTAATTTTTTCATCTCTTTCTTCCTTTCCCTGTTTGATCTGTTTTTTGCCGTTTCTCTCGTACTTTTGCATATTACAGGGAATCGCTGGGTGTGTCAAGACAAAAAAACCGCTTTTTTTATTAAGAATTTGTATGTATTTCAGAAGATACCATTTTGGTCTCCCGACGAGTACAAATCTCCTCTGTCAGCGGTATGATACCACTTCCACGCCGATTTCCTCCAGGATAGAGCGGAACGCTTCCATCCGTTCCTCCGATGGCGCAGAGAAATCCTCGTTGGGCAGCTCCATCCCCAATGCTTCGTATTTTCCAAAGCCAAATTTATGGTAAGGCAGCAGCTCCATTTTGGCTTTCGGAAGATACGTGTGGACAAACTCTCCGCTTTTCCGGATATTTTCCTCGGTGGCGTTGACCGGCTCGATGACCGGAATACGGATGATAACCTCCGCGTCAAATTCTCCCAGACGTTTCATGTTTTCCAGAATCTTTTGATTGGACACACCCGTATATTCCAGATGCTTTTCCTCATCCATATGCTTCAGATCCATAAAAATCTGGTCCATCCGCTCCAAAATAGGTTTCACCCGGGCAAAATCAAAGTATCCGCTGGTCTCTATGGCCAGATGGAAACCCATATCATAGAGCTTTTCCGATAATTCATCCAGAAAATCCGTCTGCATGGTCGCCTCGCCGCCGGAAAATGTGATGCCACCGCCGGAGCGGGCATAAAAAAGCCGGTGCTTCTTTACGCTCTCCACAATTTCATCGGCCTCTGTCTCCACTACCATCCGCTTTTTTGCCTGTTTGGGGCAAATATCAGCGCAAGCGCCGCAGCCGTCGCACATGGCCCGCTGGGATGGCTCATTGAGGTTGATGCCGCCATGGAGATGGCAAACAGTGGTGCAGAGGCCACAGCCAATGCAGAGCTTTTCGTAAAAGGCGGTTTTGGGTTTACTGTCAAAGCCCTCCGGATTGGAGCACCATTTGCAGCGCAAAGGACACCCCGCCAGGAATATGGTCGTCCGGATGCCTTCCCCATCATTGACGGAGAAGGGCTGCAGCTGTAATATCCTACCCTTCATAGTTCTTTTTCCTCCCCTATGCTTCAAAGCCTCCCCATGAGAACAGGCCGTTACGCCCTTTTTCGCTCACGGGGAGGCAAGGTATCAAGCAGTTATATTAAATTCTCAATTCCATCAGAATGTCTCATGGGCATTTCTTGCGATAATGGAATCCTGCATGGACTTGGACAGGTTGACAAACTGTGTGCTGTAACCTGCTACACGCACCAGCAGATCCTTATAATCCTCAGGATGGGCCTGTGCTTTGCGCAGGGTTTCCGTAGATACGGTATTGAACTGCACATGGAACGCGCCCAAAGCGAAGTAGGACTGGATCATAGCGCCCAGGTTTGCCTGCCCTCTCTTAGTTGCCACCAGATCCTGATTCAGACGCAGATTCAGCAGTGTACCGCCGCTATGAATATCCTGATTCAGCTTCGCTGCGGAACGCATTGCCGCCAGCGGTGTGGAGGTATCTGTACCAACGTAGGGAGATACGCCCTCGGAAATAGGCTCTGTAGCCTTTCTGCCGTCAGGTGTTGCCCCCAGCACCTTACCGGTAGGCAGGTAGTTGGAGATGCCCATGAACGCGGACAGGAAATTCTTGTCATGGATATCTTTATACTGATGTACTTCTTCATAGAAGAAATTGCCGATCTTTCTTGCGATATCGTCTACATAATCATCGTCGTTGCCGTATTTGGGCACTGCCTGGGCCTTTGCCCGCAGTTCGTCGTAGCCCTCCCAGTTATGGTCAATAGCGTCGATGATCTCCGCCATCGTAACGGATTTTTCCTCAAATACCAGCTTTTTGATGACTGCCAGAGAGTTTGCCACAACAGCGATACCAATGCCTGTGATAACGGGGCCGATATTGTATTTTGCGCCGCCCTTTGTCAGGTCTTTGCCGTTTTTCATGCAGTCCTCGATACAAGCGGACATAAAGGGTCTGGGCACCATTTCCACATGGAGCCGCTGGGCTGTAATCAAGCTGATGACCGCCTGTTTGATCAGGTACGCGAACTGCTTGAAGAAAGCGTTTTCCACTTCCTCATAGCTGGAGAAGGTGCGGGGATCTTTTTCATCCAGGGCGATCTTTTTGCCGCTGAGACGGCTCTTGCCTTCATTGGTGGCAAATTCCAGAGCTGCCGCGAAGTTCAGGTTAGCGGCGGAAGTCCATTCCCCTGTTTTGCGGAAATGAGGCACAACGCAGCCGCAGTTGGACCAGTCTCTTGCGTCCTCGGGTTCATAGCCGGCGTTGATCAGCATCTGATAGCCGGCGTTATCGCTGTGGATGGCCGGGAAGCCAGTGCCCTTGCTTACCAAATGTGTTACCGCAGCCAGGAATTCATCAGGGCAGTCGGGATGGATACGAACGCTCAGACCGGGCTGGTGTGCCAGCGTATCCTCTGTGGCCTGCAGGCACAGATAAGACAGCTCATTGGTGGCGTCCTTGCCGTCTCTGGTTCTGCCGCCTACTGTCAGGTTCTGGAACTGGTTGTATCCAGCAAAGAAATCCGCGGTATTGGCGGAAATAGTCCATACCCACTCGGACAGTTTCAGCCACAGGCATTCGATCAATTCCAAAGCGTCTTCCTTTGTCAAAACGCCGGCATCCACATCCGCTTTATAGTAGGGGTACATATACTGGTCGAAACGGCCGGGATTCCATGCCAAAGGGTTCTCGGACAGGATGCCGCCCAGCTGTGTGAACCACATGAACTGGATGGCTTCCCGGAAGGATTTGGGCGGGTTCTCCGGCACAACATCACAGACCTCAGCGATCTGCAGCAGTTCCGCTTTTCTGGTTTCGTCCGCTTCTTCTGCCGCCATTTCTCTGGCTTTTTCCGCGTAACGGTTCGCCAGGCGGATGATACCGTCACACACCAGAACGATGGAACGGTAAAATTCCATTTTTTCCATACCATCCAAAGAGGCAGCGTCCAGCTCCGCCAGATATGCTTCCGCCTCTTTCTTGATGCCGCCAAAGCCTTTTTTAAACAATACATCCTGGTAATCCGCTGTGATCTCGCCTACGGCCTGCCGCCATTTGGAGTCCGTATCCACAAAGCCAGTATCTACGGCAACACGCTTTGTCTCCTCGGATGTCTGGGCCAAAAAGGCTTCCTCCAGAGATTTGTGCTCCCAATAAGGGAAGATTTCTTTTCTGACAAAAGCCCGCTGTTCGTCTGTCATTTCATAGGGGTCCTGTGCTCTGGTAGCGAAGTTGTCCATTTCTCTGTCTACCCAGGTCCAGGAGAACTCCGGTGTCAAGATGCCGCATTTGCGGAACTCCCCAGTACAGCCTACAATCAGCTCATCGGAAAAAATATTGACGCACAGCTCGTTGCAGGTATCATAAAACGCCTGGGCACGGCGAATGGCAACGGGCTGGCCTTCTGTTCTTTTGTGGGACTCTGTCCAGATTCTGGCTCTTTCGTAAGAAATCGCCGGTTTGCTGTTTACATAGTTCAAACGAATTCTTTCCACTCTCGGTGTTGCGCTCATGCTGCTCATCCTTTCTTTTGTCCTATTTTTTGTAGTAGATCAGCATACAAATCCTGGTCTGGCCTTCCGCTCCGTTTTTATAGATGTGGGGCTGACCCGCATGAAAACGGATTCCGTTGCCTGCTTCTACCCGGTGCTCCTTCCCATCTAATTCCAGCACAAAAACGCCTTCATAAACTAGGATCAGCTCCTCTGTCCCTTCTTCATGGGCTTCCGAAGAAGAGCAGGAACCAGGGTCCAGCTCGATCGACAGCATTTCAAAGGGACGGTCCTGCAAAGCGGGAAAAAAGGGATAGAGCCGGAAATGGCCGCCGTCGCTGATGAGCGGTGTAATCTCCGCTTTTTGGATAATCTGCGCCTCTTCTTCCGACTGCTCCAGCAGCCCCGTAAAGGAAATATGCAGCCCTGTGGCAATTTTCCAGAGCGTCGCAATGGTAGGGCTGGACTCGCCCCGTTCGATCTGCCCCAGCATGCTTTTGCTGACACCGGTCATCTCCGCCACACTGTCCAGACTCCACTTATTTTCCTTTCGTATTTTCCGCAGGTTCTCCGCGATCTGCCTGCTCATTTCGTCCATAGAAATGCTCCTTTCCTTCTTCTTCCGCCACAAGCGTCAGAACAGGGATACTTTTAGAAAAGCCATTTTCATTTGTACGCTATAACGCACTTCTATAAAAACAGCATATCATCTGTTCCTCTTTGTGTCAATGTATTTTCCATATTCTCCCTGCTTGTCTGACCGCATTTTTGCACATTGAAAAACAAAAACGGTTTTCTGTCCACGGAGGACAGTCCATGAACAAAAAACCGTTATTCTGCACTTCAGGCTTTCATGCCTCTCAGCTTCATGATCTCATCCAGCACCTGATGGGCTACCTCTTCTTTGGTCAGCAGTTCCAGCTGCACTTCCTCCTCGTGGGAGATCATGGTGACCACATTGGTGTCTGTGCCAAAGCCGCTGCCCGCTACCTTCAGGTTATTGGCAATGACCAGATCGATATTTTTCTTATCCAGCTTTACTCTGGAATTTTCCAGCATGTTCTGGGTCTCCATGGAGAAGCCGCAGTAGAACTGCCCCTCTCTGCGATGGGTGCCCATATACTGAAGGATATCGGGGTTTCTGTCCAATTCGATGGTCATATCCCCGTCTTTTTTCTTGACCTTATCCTCCGCAACATTCTTGGGCTTATAATCTGCCACCGCGGCGGATTTTACAATGATATCGTTATCCAAAAAGCGTTCCTTCATGGCTTCGAACATATCCACAGCGCTGACTACCGGCACAACCTCCACAAACATGGGTGGCTTCTGCGTGGTAACGCCGCTGACCAGAGTCACTTCCGCACCGCGCAGCATGGCCGCCTTGGCAATCTCGTATCCCATCTTTCCTGTGGAATGGTTTGTAATATAGCGCACCGGGTCAATGCTTTCCTGGGTAGGGCCTGCTGTTACGATGACTTTCAGTCCCTGCATATCTTTTTCGTAAGCGATCTCCCGCAGGATATAGCCCACCAATACATCTTCCGAAGGCATTTTGCCGTCTCCCACATCCCGGCAGGCCAAAAGTCCCTTTTCCGGCTGGATGATCTCATAGCCGTAGCCGGCCAATTTTTTCAGATTATCCTGTACGATGGGATTGTGGTACATATTGGTATTCATGGCGGGGGCTACCAATACTTTGCAGGTGCAGGCCATGACCGTCGTTGTCAGCATATCGTCCGCAATGCCGTTGGCCATCTTCCCGATCACATCGGCAGAAGCGGGAGCCACCAGCACCACATCCGCCTTTTTCGCCAGAGACACATGGGCTACCTGGAACTGGAAATTCCGGTCGAAGGTATCCACCAGGCATTTATTTCCCGTCAATGTTTCAAAGGTAATGGGCGTAATAAAATTGGTAGCGTTTTTTGTCATCAAAACGTGTACATCGCAGCCCTGCTTTACCAGCATACTGGCTACGTTCGCCATTTTATAAGCGGCAATGCTGCCTGTAACTCCCAAAAGAACTGTTTTATCCTTTAACATTTCGCAACATCCTCTTCCTTCCGTATTTTCAAAATCATTCATTGCGCATATTATAACAAACTTTTTCCTTTCCGTACAGGTCTGGTGCAAAAGTTTCCGCTAAAATACCAGATAAGAGGTGCCCTCCAGCGGAATGATGACCTGTAAGCCCACTCTGTCGTTGATATCGCCAACGACATAGACAGTATAAGCCTTGCCTCCCTCCACCGTCATATCCGGGTCCTCCATAAGCACAGCGCCGCTGAAATAGTCCCGCAGCTTGATATTATGGGAGCCAGGACGCAGGGCCATATACCGGCTCACTTCCTTATAATTCAAGTCGGAGATCACAAGACTGTCGTCCAGGTACACATCCAGCCGGGGCGCATTGGCAGACAGCTGTACAAAACGGACATAAGCCGTATCCTTCCGCAGGAATCTGCGGTTGTCGTTAATCATTTCCAGAGTAGGATTGCCGGAAGGACCTGTGATCGCCGCCGTATAAATACGGTAGCCGATCAGGTTCATATAGTTGACGAACAATGGATTTGTCACTGTCCCCGCCTTAAACACCGCTACCCGGTAATATCCGGGGAAAGCCTTCATGTATTCCGTGAAATTCCGATAGGTCAGAGAAGAAACCACCTTTCTGCCGTTCACGTAAATATCCACGGCCCCTGTATAGGGGTAGGCATGGAAAAACCGCAGATAGCTGTACAGTGTTATGCCGGGGATGATGGGGATCACCGTCAGATTCAGGTTCCCGGGCAGTTTAATGCCGGGATAAAGACTTTTGGTCGTTTCGTTGGGACTTTCCACCGTCAGGCTTTCCTGGGGAAGTTCCTGGATCTGGTTCTGGGTCAACGGCAGAGGCATGATAAAATCCGCACTGGTCTCCAATCCATTGACATCATAATATTCAGCCATAAGATTCACCTGCTTTTTTCTTCTGCTGTTATCTTATGACAAAATAAAATGCAATGTGCCTGTTTACATGGGCCGGATAGGCAAAAACCAGAACCTGCCGTACAAAAAACCATACATCCTTTCCGTATCCTCTCTGGAAAAAGGCGTGAAGGACAAAATCTCCATAGGCACACCGAACATCTTCCAGGATATCCCCGTTTCCATCATACCGTTTTTGAGATAAAAGGCTTTCCGCTTTTTTCTCTGGCTGGCGTTTTCCGCCTGTTCCTCTATTTTTTCGATCTCCAGAAAGATCACTTTCCCCGGATACTGTCTCCGCAGCAGCGCCAAAGCTCTGCCGCCGATGCCTCGATTCCTTTTTCCCTGCGGCACAGCGAAATAGTCCACCAAAACCATATCTTCCATCACCGCCGTGATAAAAAAACCGGCATACTGTTTTTCTTCCCAAATCACCAAAAGCTCCATCCTGCCCCTGCGGCAGTTTCGCAGGATGCGGGAAAAGGGCTTCCTTTCCGCTCTGGGGAAAGCAGTTTGATACAGGCCGCGGACCATGGACAGGTCTTTTTGTTCTATAGGTCTTAACTCCATCCTCTCACCTCACAGACGCCGCCATCCAGGCAAGAAAAAGCGTGAAACCGCCTGCTTTGGAGATTTCACGCCTTTTTTCCGAACGCGGAACGCGTCTTTGTATTATCTATTATTGTATGCCGAAATTGGGATTTTCGATCTGGTCATCCCCAAAAGGAGGAATCTCTACGTCTTCTTCTCCCAGCTCCCCTGTTCCCGTGTTCCCATTGGGATCACTGGGGTTCGTCGGATCTGTGGACACATTGGTCTGGCTGTGATCCATAGTACATTCCTGACTGATGTCAATATCCATCTTGCCTTCCGGTATGGTTCCCGGCTTGCTGAGGATCTTGGTGCCGTCCACCGCCAGAACCACCTGCATTACATCTTCCGAAGGGCAGTTTGCGCTGGCCAGCTTGCCGGACTCACGGCAGACATTGAAGCTCTGATGGGCCGTACATACAGACGATGCGCCCTTAAAATCAGATGCCGCCAAATCCGAATGTGTGCCGAATCCATAATAATCAGAAGAGCACAGGTCAGAAGGAATATCTCCTGTTGCATCACAGAGCGTCTGTGTCACAATGCCGTCAGGACGCTCAAAATCTTTATTTGCCAGGCCTTCATGGATCTGGCTCATGACATTTTTCCAGATAGTCGTATGGGCACTGCCAGATACATTCATTACTTTCGCAGAATCATAGCCCATCCAGATCCCCGCCGTATAATAAGGCGTATAACCGTAGAAGGTCAAGTCTTTCGTATCGTTGGTCGTACCTGTCTTACCGGCAACAGTCATGCCGCTGATGGCCGCCGCCGTACCAGTACCGCCGGTGATAACGTCCTTCATCATATCCGTCAGCAGATATGCCGTTGTTGCCTTCAGCACTCTTTCGCCGGGGTTGTCCGTATTGTCGATCAGTACCTCGCCGTCATGGCTGAGAACCTTGGTATAATAAATCGGTTCATAATGGATACCGCCGTTGGCAATGGTAGCGTATGCGTTGGTCATTTCCAGCACGGTCACACCCTTCGTCAGACCGCCCAGCGCCGTTGTTCCCGCTTTATCCTCTTCTACCAGATTTTTGATACCCATGTTCTGCATATACTCGAAAGAGGTTTCAGCGCCAACCATCATAAAT
Source organism: uncultured Anaerotignum sp. (assembly GCA_944381385.1). Lineage (GTDB taxonomy): Bacteria > Bacillota > Clostridia > Lachnospirales > Anaerotignaceae > Anaerotignum. Next base: position 12,716 of record CALWKZ010000107.1, read on the forward strand.
GTCTTGACCGCCAAAACGTTCATGGAATTTTTGATACCGTCTCTGACGGGGGTAGGGCCTAAGTATTTTCCATTCCAGTTCTTAGGAGACCAGCTGCCGTAAGTCACCGGTTCGTCAATGATGATGGAGCCTGGCATCAGCAGCCCTGTATCAATGGCCGGCGCGTAGGATGCCAGCGGCTTCATAGCGGAACCCTGCTGACGGTATGCCTGCGTAGCACGGTTGAATACAGAATCGCCGGGCTTCTGGCCGCGGCCGCCCACCAGCGCTTTGATCTGCCCGTTCTGCTGATCCATGATGACCATCGCCGCCTGCAAAGAGCGGGAAACCGTCAGATTATCCAATACTAGCTCATGGGTCTCGTCCAAGAGCTCTTCTTTCACAGATTCCACAAAAGCGTCTACCTCGTCCTCACTGGTCACCGTTGTTTTTCTCTCATAATGGGACTGATTGGTGTCCTCGTCAGGATTTGTCGTATCCAATACGGAAATCAAATATGTAACATCCAGCGTGCCGTCCCCGGCGGGGAAATTGCTGTCGTCTGTAAATACATCGTCAACGATTTCCTGCATATCTGTGTTCATAGTGCTGTAAATCTCCAGACCGCCGCTGTAAATCAGGTTGTAAGCCTGTTTTTCCGTATAACCCAGATCCTCCTGCAGATCCACAGCCAACTGATTGATCATTGCCTCCACAAAATAGTTGTGGTTAGCAGTGCCGCCTTCCTCCTGCTGTTCTGTGCAGACCAGTTTGCTGTACACATCCTCTGCCAGAGCAGAATCATACTCCGCCTCGGAGATATAACCCTGTTCCTTCATATTATCCAGCACCAGCGTCATACGTTTCCGGTTATTTTCCGGCTGGGAATCTGGAGAATACAATGACGGATTATTGGTGATAGAGACAATGCAGGCGCATTCCGCCAGGGTAAGCTCTCCCACATGCTTGCCAAAATAATACTGTGCCGCCGCTTCCACGCCATTGAGGCCATGACCCAGCGCAATCGTATTTAAGTATAATTCCAGAATATAATTCTTTGCCGCTTCTTTGGAGCCCAGCTGATCCTCCAGCATATTCTCCAGCTTTACTGCCAGATACTGCTCTTTTACCTTTCGTGAGATGCTCTTTTCCGCACTCAGCACCTCTGTCTTGATCAGCTGCTGGGTAATGGTGCTGGCACCCTGTAAAAAACTCATGGTCTTGACATTTTCGATCATAGCACGGAAAATCCCGCGTATGTCAATACCGCCGTGCTCATAAAACCGCTCGTCCTCTATGGCAACGGCTGCATGCTGCATCATGACAGGGATCTCATCCAAAGTTACGTACTCTCTGTTCTCCCCTTTATGCAGCTTGTCCACCTCATTGCCGGCATCATCATAGATGATAGAGGTATAGGCTTCCGGCATAACATCGGAAACATTCAGCATCTCTGTGCTTTGCAGTATCCCTGTTACCGCACCCAGGCCTATGCCGCCTATGGCAAATACAAACAAAACCGCAATGACCAGCAAAACACGGGGCCATCTGCGTTTCGGTTTTCTTCTGCGTTTTCGCGCGTTTGGATGAGGTGTCGCGTCGGAACTGCGGCGGGAAGCGGAACCGTTCCCCCTGGAATTTACGCTCCGATGGCTGCCAGATGAGGATCTGGCGGGACGCCCTCTCCGTTGAGAATCATTCATTGGTAAACCCTCCTTTATGGCTTTGATTATAACAGATTTCCCCCGATAGATAAAGTGCAAAAGCCTGCAAAGTTGAGTGCTTTTCCTAATTTTTTATTAAATTTTACGAAAAATGGCGAGTTTTACCCATTTCCAAAAGATTTTTTTATGTAATTTGGGTAAAGAAAGCATAAGATGGAAGAAGGGGGTATCTTACTATGAAAAATCACAGAAGCAAGTCTGTCCTGCCTTCTTTTTTGCTTTTTTTCGGCATTTTTTTTCTGGCGGTCTCCTGTTTTTCTTACATGGACCAGGAGCTTTCCAGGATATCCACAGAAATTTCCGCCTATCAGGCACAAAACGCTCTGGTTTCCATCATAGACAAAGCCCTGACAGACACCATAGCGGAAAACAGTTTATCGGCAGGTGATTTCCTGATGGAAAACACAGACGGCGCCATTGCCGCCAACGCCATCGGCATCAATCAATTCTGCGCCGCTCTCAGCGAAAAGCTGACCGCCGCTCTGGAAGAGCTGGAAAAAGAACGGATCCCCGTTCCCATAGGCGCCTTGTCCGGCACGGAGTTTCTGGCAAATTTCGGCCCTTCTCTGACCTTTGTGCTCCAGCCCGCCGGCATAGCGCAGGTAGATTACGAAACCTCCCTGGAAGAATCCGGCATCAATCAGATGCATTTCCAGATCTGGCTGAAGGTTTCCGCCCAGATCAAGGTCGTCAATCCCCTGCACAAAGAAACCTTTCCCATAGAACGCCGCATCATGCTGGCAGATCTTGTTTTCGCCGGAGATGTGCCCAGTCATTACTTCCAAATTCAGCCGCAGGTATAAGCTATTGACAGAATGGGAAAATTGCTATTAAATAGTAGTAGCAAGGATGATAATTTTTTAACGGAGGTAATGAAAATGGTTCGTACAATCAGAGACTTTTTAGAAGAAGTCGGCGGTCTTTCATATGATAACGGGGATTTCTGGGCGGTCCGGGATAAATTCAGAGATACGGAGATCCAGGAATTTGTAAAATGCTTTTTGAAGGGGACGGAAATCCTCAGAGATGGCAAAAACGGCGCTCCCGTTACACTGAAAGGCCTGGCAGACGATGACAAAGGCACCGTAGGCACCGAAGAAATCGACTTCCACGGCTACCAGCTTTATGATTTTTCTGATACGACAGGAGAATGGGTCGTTGTTACAATCCCCACTCTGGAAGAACTGGAAAAATATCTTCTCAGCGAGGCCGGATATCTGAATTTCTACAGCACACAGATGCTGGTATTTGAGGACGGTGTGTTCAAGCCCTTTGAAATCATGTTCAACGGCGATAATGATACCGTCATCGGTTTGGATAAGGACCAGTTCGACGCGCCTTTGGAAATCGACAAGCTCCAGGGCCGCATCTGGGTACGCTGGATGGACCCGGAAGAGCTGCGCCCCCTGACAGATGAGGACGTAGAGGAATATAAACGCTCTATCGGCAAATAATCATTAAAAAGCCCCTGAAATCATTTCAGGGGCTTTTTTTGTGCAGTTTATTTTCTCATCATATCCATGATAGCGCTTTTGGGCCGGACGCCTACGGAATGATCTACGATCCTGCCTTCCTTCATGTACACCAGCGTAGGGATGCTCATGACGCCAAATTCCCTCGCCAGCTCCGGTTCCTCATCAATATTGATCTTGCATACCTTTACATCGCTGGACTCCTCCGCCACTTCCTCCACCACAGGGGAAAGCATCCGACAGGGGCCGCACCAGCCTGCCCAGAAATCCAGCAGTACCGGCTTCTTCTCATCCAAAACCTCTTTACGGAAATTATCCTTTGTGATCTGATATACATTATGCTTCATATGAATGCCTCCTTCTTTCTTATTTCCTTCTCTTGATGTTAATATATCACTTTGGAGGCAAAATGTTCTGTAACCAGGTCACACAAAAAAACGGAACCGGCATCCTTCTTTTGGAAAGATCCCGGTTCCGTCTGTTTTCATTTCTTGGGTTTAACGTACCACGCGTCTTGCTGTAACATATGTACTTGCACTGTAGCTGCTGCTCAAAGATGTAATGGTGACGCCATAAGCCGCGCCGTCGGTAGAATGGATATAGTTTCCATCTCCCATGTAGATGCCTACATGGCTGATACCGCTGTCCCCGCCGCTGTTAAAGAATACCAGATCTCCCGCCTGCAGATCAGACTTGGCAACGGCAACGCCGTTATTTACCATAGAAGCGGAGCTTCTGTTAACAGAGATACCGAAATTCTTCAATACCGCATATACAAAGCCGGAACAGTCAACGCCGGTGTTCAGATTTGTACCACCCCAAACGTAAGGAGTACCGATAAACTGCTTTGCGTAATTTACAATCTCTTGTCCTTTTGCAGAAGAAGATGTGGAACGGGAAAGTTCTTCTCCGCTGCGGATGGATACATACTCAGCGCTCACATAGCCTTTCTGGCCGTCCGCCGTAATGATGCGAACCCATTCTTCCCCAATTCTGTCAACATCTGCCACTGTGCCATAAGGCAATACTGTTAATACAATAGAATTCAGCGATGCTTCTTTCCGCAGCTTCAAGCCGCTGGATGCGGTTACCATTGCATACTGGTTGGATGCGGAACCATCACTGCTCTCATCTGATGCGTTTCCGATTACGGTCAGATAGGAAAGCAGGCTGCCGGAGACATAATCCTTGCTGATATATCCCTCTCCGCCGTTGTATTCCACCTGATACCAGCCGTCATTTCTTCCTACGACCTGTACCGTATCACCTGTGTCAACACTGCCGATCACATCGGAATTTGTTGTTGCCTCCGCGCGGACATTCACGCTGGAGCCTGTTACGGTACCTGTCGCCTGTGTCAGTTTGAAATAATCATCGGAAACATAACCGTTTTGATTGTTGTATGAAATTTGAAACCAATCTCCGCTTTTTCCTACTACGGAATAAGCAGTCCCTTTATCAATCTTGCCTAATACATCTGAACTTGTGCTGGCCTGTGCCCGTACATTTACGTCTGTGCCTGTTGCCTGTCCCAGATCCGCCGCGAAAACGGTGGATACAGTCAAAGCAGCACACACTGCTGTCACGCAAACCTGGCGGATGGCTTTAGAAATGAACATAAAAAGTCTCCTCCACACATTTTGAATTTATTACAAATCTGTTACAATAAGTATACGAAATATTAAGTATGGTGTCAATATATTTCCGCAAAAAAGATGTATAAATTCCGACAAAGCATCATATCATATTGATTTTACGCCGATTTTTCCATAAAAACAAGAGCGGTTCCTGTTTTTTTCAAAAAAGGAACCGCTCTTGTTATTTTTTAAGAAAAACGGAAGATTCAGAATTTTTCCAAAACATCCTCCCGGAATTTCCCGTTTACATAAAACAAAATTCCGTCCGCGTAAATCTTCCCCTCTTTTGTCATATCATTGATCATATCCCAATGGATAGCGGAGGTATTCTTTCCGCCTGCCTCCGGGAAGGCCTCTCCGATGGCCATATGCATGGAGCCGCCGATTTTTTCGTCAAAAAGGATATTTTTCGTATGGCGCTGGATACCATAGTTGGTGCCGATAGCCACTTCCCCAAAATATCTGGAGCCTTCGTCTGTGTCAATGTAAGAGAGCAGCGTCTCATTTTTCTCCGCGTCGGCACAGCAGGCCTCTGTGATCCTGCCCTTTTCCACGGTCAGGCGCACTTTTTCAAATTCATGGCCATTGAGGATGGAGGGATAGGAAAATGTGATGTAGCCGTCTACGCCATCCTCTACCGGAGAAGTAAATATCTCCCCATCCGGGAAATTTTCCTGGCCGCAGCAGTTGATCCATTTTCTGCCTTCCACCTTCACCCGGATATCCGTATCCTCCGAGAGGATATGAAGCTCCTTTTTCCCGTCCAGCCATTGGACCCATCTTTCCTGCCACGCCGCCATTTCCTTCCATTTCGCCACAGGGTCTACCTCGTTCAAAAACCCGGCGGCATAGACGAAGTCCTCATATTCCTCCAGGCTCATGCCCGCATTCTGGGCGTCCCCATTGGTAGGGAACTGGGTACCGCACCAGCGCAGCTCCCCGCTGCCCATTCTGCTGGAATAAATCTTTCTGTTTTCCTTATTGGCCAGCCTCCGTTCTTTCAGCCGTTCCGGCGGCACCGACTGCATGGTTTTTGTATTTTCACTGCCCCAGGCGCTGATCCAGACATCAGAAGAAGCGCAGGCCCCAAAACGGATGTTGGGTCTGGCATACTGCTCCTCCGTGCCGTTTTTCAACAGCTCCGCGTCCACATCGGGCAGGTCGATATAATATTCCACCAAAGCGCCCTTTTTCACTGCCGCTCTGGCAACAGCCTTCACAAAAGGCAGAGCCGCGTCCTCGGCGGAAATGGCCACTTTATCTCCTTTTTTTACTTCTGTGGAATAGCTGACCAGTACCTCCGCCAGCTTTTCCAGCCGCTGATCCTTCATCTTTCCTCACCTCATTTTACAACACACTGGCACATCTGCATGGTCTTTAAGGCCGCCTCATGGCTTTCCGGCGTCACGCCCGCGCAGCAGGAAGCGTCTACGATTACCTTGGCCTCCGGCAGTCTCGTCTTAATGAGGATGGCATTGGATACCACACAAATATCGGTACACAGACCGATCAGCTCGATCTCCACTTCCTCATGGCCCACCGCTTCCAAATACAGCATATCCGCCAAAGCCTGAGAACCAAAGGTGCCTTTATTGACAATCACCGCGCCCTCCAGAGCGGCAGCCACCTTTTCATTCAGCTCCCAGCCCTTTGTGCCTTCGATACAGTGCGCCACAGGCAGGAATTCGCCCTCCTGGGTCTGGAGATAATCGTCTCCATGGGTATCTCTTGTGGCGTAAATATGATCCTTGGGATATTCCCCGATCTTCTCCACCACCCGATCCACAATGGCCTCTGCCTCTTTTGTGCCCAGAGCGCCGTCGATAAAGTCATTCTGCATGTCAATGACAACCAGCATTTTTTTCATATATTTTCCGTCCTTTCCGGTGATTCTGTTTTTCACGTCCCTATTATTTTAGCATGGCGGCACAAGGCTTTCAACCATAAAGAAAGCAGCTTTTGCATACAGCTATATATACACCATCCCATTTGCCATATATTTTCCTGTCCAGAGCCAAATTCCCCTTGACACCGGCGGACCTTTCGGTTTATGATAATAGCTGATATCGGCTATGACCGGGAATAGTAGAAAAGCCTCTTGTCTCCAGAAAACAGGCGGTGGATGCGAGCCTTGGCAATGCTTTTTGAACCTGCCCCGAAAGCCCCGCAGGGAAAATGCGGCGTATTCCGACGTTAACGGATCAGAGAGGACGGCGTTTTCCGCTGTCAAGGAGGGTGGCACCGCCAATGATACCTTGGTCCCTTTGTATGGGACGAAGGCTTTTTTTATGAAAAAAAATGTCCCTCCGGTATCCTAAAAAGAAAAGAGCATTTTATATAAGGAGGAAGCACCATGGCAAAAGAAAAGAAATTTGTGGAATCCATCACCGATATGGAGCTGGATTTCCCCCAGTGGTACACAGACGTTGTAAAAAAAGCGGACCTGACGGAATACTCTTCCCTGAAGGGCTGCATGATTATCCGCCCCTATGGCTATGCCATCTGGGAACTGATCCAGAAACAGCTGGACGAAAGATTCAAAGCGACAGGGCATGAAAACGTATATATGCCCATGTTCATTCCCGAAAGCCTGCTCCAGAAGGAAAAAGACCATGTAGAAGGCTTTGCGCCGGAAGTAGCCTGGGTCACCCACGGCGGCGATAAGAAGCTGGAGGAACGCATCTGCGTACGCCCCACTTCCGAAACACTGTTCTGCGAGCACTACGCGAACATTATCCAGTCCTACCGTGACCTGCCCAAGCTGTACAATCAGTGGTGCTCCGTTGTTCGCTGGGAAAAGACCACCCGTCCTTTCCTGCGCACCATGGAATTTCTGTGGCAGGAAGGCCACACGGCCCACGCTACAGCGGAAGAAGCCCAGGAGGAAACCCTGCGCATGCTGAATGTATACGCTGATTTCTGCCATGATGTACTGGCTATCCCCGTTATCAAGGGCGAAAAGACAGAAAAAGAACGTTTTGCCGGCGCGGCGCACACCTTCACCATCGAAAGCCTCATGCACGACGGCAAGGCATTGCAGTCCGGCACCAGCCACAACTTCGGCGACGGTTTCGCCAAAGCCTTTGAAATCCAATACACAGACAAGGACAACAAACTCCAGTATGTGCATCAGACCAGCTGGGGCATGACCACCAGATTGATCGGCGCCATCATCATGGTACACGGCGACAACAGCGGTCTGGTACTGCCGCCCAAGATCGCGCCTACACAGGTGGTTATCATCCCTATCGCCCAGCATAAGGAAGGCGTACTGGACAAGGCCAATGAACTGAAGGACCGCCTGTCCTCCATCTGCCGCATCAAGCTGGATGATTCCGATAAATCCGCCGGCTGGAAATTCAGCGAATACGAAATGAAGGGTGTGCCTCTGCGTCTGGAAATCGGCCCCAAGGATATGGAAAAGAACCAGGCTGTACTGGCAAGAAGAGACACCGGCGAAAAGATCGTTGTTTCTCTGGATGAGCTGGAAGAAAAGATCCCCGCCCTGCTGGAAGATATCCAGGCCAACCTGCTGCAGAAAGCAACAGAAAGACGGGATTCCAAAACATATGTGGCTCATAATATGGAAGAATTTGAAAAAACCATCAATGAAACACCCGGCTTTATCAAGGCGATGTGGTGCGGCGATCAGGCCTGCGAGGATGCCATCAAAGAAAAAACTGCCGCAACCAGCAGATGCATCCCCTTTGAACAGGAAGAAATCAGCGATGTTTGCGTATGCTGCGGCAAACCCGCGAAACATATGGTATACTGGGGCAGAGCATATTGATCCTTCCCCATGCAGAATACCGCCGGGGAATCAAGAGCCTTCCTTGACGCATCATCGTAATATTTTCACTATGTGCTAAACTATTTTTATAAAAACCTCCTATGCTTTTCCTATGTCCTGGCGGGCCATGGAACATAACGGCATAGGAGGTTTTTTTTGAATCCGAAGCACACATCCCCTCTGGAACAAGAACACAAAAAACATCCACCCGCCAAGCGGGTGGTTTTTCATATGCGGGCATAGCCCTATGTTCCTCGCTTATGCGTAAACGCATAACCTAGTCTGCCAACTGCGTACCTGTTACCTGCTACCCTTAAA
>CALWKZ010000108.1 GCA_944381385.1 uncultured Anaerotignum sp.
CCAATATATCCAACAATACCACACATGGTTGATACCTCCATTATTTTTTATTGGCACGTTACCTTCCTTTTGTCCGCCGGATCTCTCCTGCGATTTGTGAAAGGCCTGCGTCCCTGTGCCAAAGGGCGGGAAGCATCCGCCGAAACCTTCGATCACTTCCACCTCGTCAACCGTGTCTGCACCACGGTTCTGGCGCTTCTGTTACCAAGTATATGCTCTTTTCCCCCTTTCTTATCCCGACTCTGTGCAGAAGGCGGCAAAACAGGTTTTCCCGTTTCTGCCAGTATACCATAGCTTTTTTCTGGGGTAAAGAAAAAACCCGCTTTTTCATGGTTTTCTCAGAAAAACTGCTGAAAACAAAAAATGCTAAAAACCTTGTGTCCCAAAGTTCTTAGCATTTTTCCATCGAGGCGACAAGATTTGAACTTGCGACCTCTACATCCCTAATGTAGCGCTCTACCAAGCTGAGCCACGCCTCGACAGCTAGTTCAGTATACACTGTTTTTTTTCATTTGTCAACATATTTTTTCATTTTTTCTTTTTTGTTTTTCCAGGGCAAAAAAGAAGCCAGAACCTTATGGTTCCGGCCTTGCATCGAGGCGACAAGATTTGAACTTGCGACCTCTACATCCCTAATGTAGCGCTCTACCAAGCTGAGCCACGCCTCGACAGCTAGTTTAGTATACACCGACTTTTTTCATTTGTCAACAGCTATTTTACACTTTTTTTAAAAAATGGAGCAGGAATACATCCTGCCCCACTTTCAGCCGTTTTCAGAAATTATTTCTTTGTTACAGCCAGGATTTCTACTTCACACAGTACGTTCTTAGGCAGTGTCTTAACTGCTACGCAGGAACGTGCGGGTTTGCCTGTGAAATATTTGCCGTATACTTCGTTGAATGTAGCGAAATCGCCCATATCAGCCAGGAAGCATGTTGTCTTTACAACGTCTGTGTATGTCAGGCCGTTTTCTTCCAGAATAGCGCCGATGTTTTTCATAACCTGTTCTGTCTGGTCAACGATGCCTTCTGCAACAACGTCGCCTACTTCAGGGTTGATGGGAACCTGGCCGGAAGCGAACAGGAAACCATTTACTTCGATTGCCTGAGAGTAAGGGCCGATTGCTGCGGGTGCTTTTTCTGTGCTTGTTACTTTAAACATGTTGCATTACCTCCGTTTTTTTCAAATAAAAATAAAACATAGCTTGTTCTTTTCTTCATTGTAGTCCAAAGACAAACCTCAGTCAATGTATTTTTGACGGATACATAATTTTTTACCTTCTGCATGAAATTCTTTATTTTTTTATTCCATTTTTGTCTGCTTTCGGTTAAAATAGAAATGTTATGTGTGGAAAAATCAACAACATCCCATAGATTTCATATAGCAGAAAGGAAAATGAACATGAGCAATCTGGAAGCCATTCAAAAACGGCGCATTTTCGGTATTATTTCCCATCCCGACGCCGGCAAAACCACATTGACGGAAAAACTGCTGCTCCACGGCGGCGCCATCCGGGAAGCCGGTACCGTCAAAGCCAGAAGAAACGCCAAATTCGCCAAAAGCGACTGGATGGAGATCGAAAAGCAGAGAGGCATCTCCGTCACCTCCTCCGTCATGCAGTTTGAGTATGAGGGAAAGGTAGTCTCCATTATGGATACCCCCGGCCATAACGACTTCGGCGAAGATACTTACCGTATCCTGACCTCTGTGGACAGCGCCGTTATGGTCATCGACGCGGCCAAGGGCGTAGAGGCGCAGACCGTAAAGCTGTTTAAAGTGTGCAGTATGCGCCAGATCCCTATTTTTACCTTTATCAACAAGCTGGACCGCCAGTCCAAGGACCCTCTGGACTGCATGGCTGATCTGGAGGATGCTTTGGGGCTGCCCTCCACCGCCGTTACATGGCCCATCGGCAACGGTTTGACCTTCGAGGGCATTTATGACCGTCTGGAAAACAAGGTCTATCTGTATAAGCAGAAAGACGGCGTGATCGAGCTGGGTGCCAACGGCGTATTTGGAGATGCGCTGGAGGGCGTGATCTCCGACGCCAACCTGGATATCCTCCGCGGAGAAATGGAACTGCTGGACGGCGCGGGCAATCCCTTCGACCTGCAGGCCATCAAGGAAGGCAAGCTGTCTCCCGTATTTTTCGGCTCCGCGCTGGCGGACTTTGGTGTGACACCTTTCCTGAAACATTTCCTGGAATGGTCCCCCGCCCCCGGTCCCAGAAAGACCACTACCGGTGAAGTGAAACCCACCGATGAGTTTTTCAGCGGATTTATCTTCAAGATCCAGGCCAACATGAACCCGGCCCACAGAGACCGCCTGGCCTTTTTCCGCATCTGCTCCGGCACTTTTACCCGCGGTATGAACGTGACCCTTTCCCGTACCGGCAAGCAGATGAAACTGAGCCAGTCCACCCATCTGATGGCCAACGAAAGAGAAACCGTTGAGACCGCCATCGCCGGCGACATCATCGGTATTTACGACAGCGGCAACTATCAGATCGGCGACACCCTGACCGACCGGAAGGAAAAGCTCTTCTTCGAGCCTCTGCCCACCTTCCCTCCCGAGCTGTTCATGCGGGTACACCCCATCAACTCCCTGAAGGCAAAGCAGTTCCAAAAGGGCGTACAGCAGCTGGCGCAGGAAGGCGCCATCCAGGTTTACCACAATGAATTTAACGATGTTATCCTGGGTGCCGTAGGTCAGCTGCAGTTCGAGGTATTTGAGTACCGTCTCACCAATGAGTATAATTCCGAGGTGCGTATGGAGCCTCTGGATTACAGCGTTGCCCGCTGGGTGGCGCCCGGTTCTCCCAAAGACGTAAAAGAATACCTGGTAGCCAGAAGCACGCTGGTTTATGACCATTTTGAGCGTCCGCTGCTGCTTTTCGCCAACCAGTACACCCTCAACAATTTCATGCAGAAATATCCCGAAGTGAAACTGGTAGAAGCGCTGGACGTAGACGATACAGAATATCAGGGCTGACAAAAAAATCCCGGATCAAAAACGATCCGGGATTTTTCATTCCTCTTCTTTCTGTTTTCTCTTCCAATAAGATAATTCCGAAAGGTATCCTTTTATCAATTCCCGCAGCTCCGTCTCAGACATTTGCGGATAATGCTCCGCCATCATAGGCTGGCAGAAATCTATAAGTTTATCTATGGAATCATAAACAAAGACACCCTCCTGATAGCACCAGCGGCAGTAATCCTCATTGAACCGGCCGTTCTCCTCTCTGCTGATCTGCGCATCCTCTGTCAATGGCATGCCGCAGCACTGGCAAAACAGCTGTCTGGGGCTTCCCAGCAGTGTATTGATAGAAATATCAAATTCCGTGGAAATCAGTTTCAGCGTATCAATATTAGGCAAGGTTTCCCCGTTTTCCCATCGGCTTACAGCCTGTCTGGTAACCATCAGCCTCTCCGCCATTTCCTCCTGCGTCAAATGATATTTCCTTCTTAAATGCAGCAATACTTCTTTCGTTTCCATGGCATCCCCTCCTGTGTTCATCCTACCATACCGCAGAACTCCTGAAAAGCAACTGCCTGTTGCTTCCGGATCTCGCGGAAAATTCCAACACTATTTAAACTTATTCCGACACATCAGAAAATGCAAAAAACCGCCAGCCTTTCGGGACATCTTCCTAAGAAAACAAGAAAGCTGAAATCCTTATGAATGACACAGGTTTCCAGCCTTCTTATTCTTTTTGAGATTTTATTTGATTTGTTTTCTTATGAAGTCAGCCATCTCCAATTTCCTTATTTTGAAATACAATGCCTGCCCCGCTTATTCCATATTTTCTCCGGCCTTTCGGATCTGCTCCAAAGCGCCGAAAGCTTCCTTCATCTGCTCCCGTACCAGCTTCGTTTTCTTTTCATAGATCCCACGGTAAAAATCCCGTCTTGCCGGGTTCGGCGTATAAACAGCGTTTTCCTCCAGATTTTCTTCAAACGCCGCCTGTAAATCCAGGATATCCCCTACGGCATAAGCCGCCGTTGCCGCATTGGTCATGACCGCGCCCTGGGCCGTTTTCAGCGTCGTCACACGGCAGTCCAGCATATCGGCTTTGATCTGGTTCCAAAGACCGGAACGGCTGCCGCCTTCTGTCACGGTAATATTTTTCAGCTCCACGCCAGCCGCCCGGTAAACGTCCGTCACACCGATATAATCATAGGCGATGGCCTCCAGAACCGCCCGCCACAGCACTGCCTGGTCCGTATCCATAGTCATATTCAAGAAACAGCCGCTGGCCGCCGAAATTTCTCCAAAACCACCCGTCAGATAAGGCAGGAACAGCACGCCGTTGCTGCCGGGAGGCACCTGCTTCGCCCGTTCCGTCAGCACATCAAAGTAAGCGCCGTCGCCTTCCTTCCCGCAGATATTATCCCGGAACCACCGCAGAGCCAGACCGCCCGTACGGATAAATCCCCAGTAAAAATAAGTATTTTCCAGAGTACCGCTGTTAAAGATCAAATCCGTGCCAGGCCGGCTCAGTTCCGGCTTGATGCCGTCCACGGCGATACAGAACATGGCGCAGGTGCCTGCCACATCCGCCGCCTTATTGACCGCCGTTACCCCGCAGCCGATCATGCTCTGCATGGTATCCCCCGCTCCGGCGCAAATGGGGATGCCTGCCGGCAGTCCTGTTTTTTGAGCGTATTCCTCCGTCAGATGGCCGATAATATCCCAAGGCTTGACGATCCGGGGCAGATACTCCCGGGAAAGCCCCAGAATATCCAGCTGCTCCTGGCTCCACTCCTTTTTCTCCACGCGGTAGCCCAGTCCCCAGCCGGAAAGGGTGCCCCAGTCGATAAAGGCATCCTCCGCCCGGCATCCCGCCAAATGAGACAGGATATAAGGCGCGTTATGAAGGAATTTCCTTCCTTTTTTCTGGAACGCCTCACTGTTGCGCAAAAACCATCTGGCAAACAAAGCGGGGAACATACAGTTGGGCAGCGGGTTTCCCGTCTCCTTCGCCCAGATCTCCAGCCCCAGCGCCGCCAGCTCTTCCGCGTCCTGCTGGGTGCGGGAATCCAGATAATTGATATAGGGCGTGATGGCGTTGCCGTCCTCGTCTACGCCCACAATGCCCAGAATCACGCCGTCCCCGAAAACAGAACGGATGTTTTCCACCGGCAGACCCTTTTCCCGCATTTCCGCTGTGCAGGCCCGTATGCTCTCCACAGCCGCCTCCACATACTGATCCGCGTCCATTTCCACCCATCCCGGGTGCGGATAGCGCAGCAGCGTAGGCGTACTATGTTCCGCAATACAGTGCATATTGCTGTCATAAACCGCCGCCTTTACGCTCTGTGTGCCCGCGTCAAAACCAAGATAATACTTTTCCATTTTTGTCAGCCTCTTTTCTGTATCAGGGGCAATAAAAAAAGCCCCGCTTCCTCCGACCTGCCCCAGGCAGGCCGTCTTACAGGGCCATGTTTCTTTTTCTGCGCAGCAAAATTCGGCAGAACAAAAAGCACATCTTCTCTCATCCAGACTATACTGTCGGCGCCGTAATCGCAACGGCTCCTGCCGCCGGAAAGCGGCTCGCGGGCTATACCGCCGGTAGGGAATCGCACCCTGCCCCGAAGACACTTTTTTTCTACGCATACATTATACCGCACCCATCTTTTGGGCACAATCGCCAAGATGACGATTCTATTACGTTCTTTTTCGCCAAAATCACCAAAAAAGATCGTTTCTCTCTCCTCTTCTCATTTTCTTCCTTCCTCTTTCTGCCATTGTTCCCATCGTTCCTCCATGATCTTTGCCATAGCCTGATAATAGGCCTCATCAAAGGGCACAAACAGATAGGCCTCATCCTGAAATTCCTCGGAATTGTAGCCTTCCTCCCCGAAATACGCCAAAGCGTGGTCATCAATATCCGCAGGGAAATAATGCTCGCCATTGTCCGCGTAATAATATCCGGCGAATCCCCGGCCTTCCTCATTAAAGTAGCGCATCTTCAGCACCCCTTCCAGCTCTTCCTGGACAAAGGGCCGCAGATCCACAAAGGCCGACGCATTTTTCACTCTGTCAGCCATATCGGCATGAGCTTCCAGAAAATCCTCGCACATCAATCCCTTTTCTATACACCAGCGCAGATAAATAGCCAGATGGCTGCAGGCCGTGATCTCTTCTACCGGCAGTTCCTTTTCCAAAAGGCTGTCCAGATGCCACTGCATATCATCCATAACCAGTTCTCCATAAAACTCGTTCAAATCCTCCTCCGAAAGAACTACTCTGGGGCGGTCAAGGGATACCACAAAGCCCATTTTCCGCATTCCCGCCAGAAGATACTCCGCGCCATATGCCGCTTTTTCTTCCAATTCTTCCGGATAAATAGGGAGCACCTGATAGAAGTTGACAGTCTCCCCATTGGGCAGGAGCATGGTCTCACAGCCTTCCTCCCCCTGGGCTTCTGCCAGCAGCACAGCGGAAAGCTCCGTATTTTCGGCAAAAGGCTCCTGACAATCCATAGAATGGCCCCAGCCCAGCCAGGTATCCATCTCTATGGGCAGACGGGCCAGTACCTTCAGCAGCCGAAAAGGCCAGTACCATTTTTCGTCCTCCCCGTTGATTTCCCAATCCGGAGGCAAGGCCATAGCCAGTTCCGCCCGTTCCAGCTTCCGATCCGCCAGCTCCGCCGGTACACGCATAGTGCGGGCGCCCATGCCCATGGTCACCAGAGTATAGTAATGGCGGCCTTTCACCGGCGGGATCACACAGATATCCACGTGGATATCCGGCGAGGATATTTCATGAAATACCCCCTCGATTCTGCCGAAAAAAGTTTCGATGTGTTCCTCCACCACCATCCGTTCTTCGTCTGTATAATATTGCGTGCCGCTCTTATTTTCTTCCATAGGCCGCCTCCTTCTCTTCTTCCCGCCCTGTAGATTTCTCGCTATATCCCATTATTCTAACAAAAACAGGGAACGGATGCAAACAAAAGAGCGAAGGGCCACAACACACTTCCCTTCGCTCCATATGCTTTCCTGTTCTGTTTTAATTGAACACAGGGCCGCCGCCTTCCGTCAGGCAGCCTTCCGTAGTCTGTGCCGG
>CALWKZ010000109.1 GCA_944381385.1 uncultured Anaerotignum sp.
TCAATATGACAGTATACCACGAACAAGGGGATGAAATCCTTCTGGAAGCGGAGCAGGAGATCCAGAGACTGGAAAATCTGTTTTCCGTGACAAAAGAGGACAGCGATATATCCCGGCTCAACGCGAATGCCGGGAAAGAAGAAACGCAGCTTTCGGAGGAGACCTTTTCACTTCTTCAGACCAGCAAGGAGATTTCTGCGCAGACCGGCGGATGTTTTGATATTACCATATCCCCTGTGGTAAAGCTGTGGGGATTTACGGAGGAGGAGCACCATGTACCTTCTCAGACGGAGATCGACCAGGCTATGGCGCTGGTCAATGAGGATCTGCTGTTGCTGGATGAGGCTTCCACCACGGCTTTTCTGGAAGAGGAGGGCATGGCGGTGGATTTAGGGGCCATTGCCAAAGGATACGCTTCCGCGGTTGTTGCTGAGCTTCTGCGGGAGAAAGGCGTTGCTTCCGCTATGATCTCTTTGGGCGGAAATCTGGCATGTATCGGCACAAAGCCGGACGGCTCTCTCTGGGAAGCGGCGCTGGCCAATCCACTGGATGAAACGGATTACGTGGGGCTGTTTCAGGTGCAGGATTGCTTCCTTATCACCTCCGGCGGTTATCAGCGGTATTTTGAGCAGGATGGCAAGCGGTATCATCATATTATAGATCCCGATACGGGATATCCGGCGGAAAGCGGACTTTTATCGGTGACCATCCTCAGCCAGGACGGTACAAAAGCGGACGCTTTATCTACGGCGCTGTTTGTCATGGGATTGGACAAAGCGATAGATTTCTGGCGAAGCAGCAGCGATTTTGAAGCGGTATTTATTACGGAAGACGGCAGAGTCATTGCCACAGAAGGCGCGGCGGAGGCATTTACCTTTGAGGGCCGGGATAATGATTTTACATATGAAGTAGTCAACAGATAAGGAGGAAGGCTATGAAAAAGTTATTAGGTTTGCTGAATGATTACGTTTTGGAATGTGACTGGAAAGATATGGCGCTGATCAAAACCTGTGTCTGCGCTTTTGGCGTAATGCTGGGGCTGAGTTTGCCCAGAGAGAAAAAGAAACCTGCTATGATCCTCAGCGGCATATTGTTTGTAGCTACCAGTGCGCTGTTGGCTGTCCGTTTGCTGGAGCAGTTCTGCCCTTTCTGTGGTACAGAAGAGGAGGAAGAAGCCCAGTCTAAGGAGGATGAGGGCTTTGTAATGCGTATCATAGAAGAAGAATAAGCCCGCTTCTTTGGAAAAAAGAGAAATGAAAAAGCCGGAATTTTCCCTGTAGTCAGTTGGAACCTTCTGGCTTATTTTATTTTGGGAGAGTTTGGAGGCTGCTGGGCTTGATAAACTGTGAATGTTGCATGATAAAACTTGCTTTTTCATTTGGAATTTGGAGCTTATGCGAAAAAACAAGAAAAAATTTCTTTTTTGACGGAAAGGGAGTTTTCCTTGATTTTCCAACATTTTTCGGGGGAAAGAGCGGTCTTGCGGCAAGAGGCGGATATTGACAATTGTCCTTCGAATCAGTACCATAGAGGGAGAATGTTACAAACAATGGAGGCGTGTATGGCGAAGAAGGAACCTGTTCTGGATTTTGAGCAGTCCAGAAAAAGAGTAGTGGATTATTTCGGATGTGACAGCGATTTTTTTATAAAGCCCTTGCTGGATCTGGAGTGGACAGTAAAGGAAAGTGAGGATTTCTATTTTCTTTCTTACTGGACAGCGGAGGGAAAGAAGATCGACGCTGTGGTGGTGAAAAAAGGCGGACAGCCCATGATTTATAAAACGAAGGATTACACGATGGTTGTTGCTATAGACTGCGTAAAGATTGGTTTTATATTCCGCAATGGGAAAAACCTGGCGGCAGAACAGGCATGAAGATTTGAAAAAATTCTTTCCTCTGCGGAAAAGAGGGAAGGCGCTTTTTCAAAAACAGACTTCTAAAAATTATATTGTAGAATAGACTGTTTAGAGAAAAGCAATGCTGAAAAGAAATTTTTTTTGGCAGAGAAAAGGGGAGAAAGCATGCAGATAAACAATTGGCCGGAAAATAATAAAGTGACCGTTACGGGTATCGTGGCGGAAGAGGCGGCTTTCAGCCATGAGGTATACGGAGAAGGATTTTATACATTTAAAATCGCATCGGAACGTCTCAGCGATCAAGCGGACATCCTTCCGGTGATGATATCCGAAAGAATTTTGGCGGTTTCCGGCGGAGAACTGAAAAAGGGCAGCCGGATACGTATACTTGGCCAGCTGCGCAGTTATAATAATTACACGGAAGCAAAAAGCCGGTTGGTTTTGACCATATTTGCCCGGGAGCTTTCCTTCCAGCCGGAAGAAACGGCGGCGTCTGTGAATGAGATCCATTTGCAGGGATACATCTGTAAGAAGCCTATTTACCGTAAAACGCCTTTTGGACGGGAAATTTCCGATATCCTTGTGGCAGTGAACAGGGCTTACAATAAATCAGATTATATTCCCTGTATTGTCTGGGGGAGAAATGCCCGGTATGTGGATACCGTACAAGTAGGTACGCCCATTGAGGTAAAGGGTCGGGTGCAAAGCCGCATTTATCAGAAAAAACTGGGAGAAACGGTGGAAGAAAGAGTAGCCTATGAGGTGTCTGTCTCTCAGATCAATCTGGAAGGCGGTCATGAAGGGACAAAACCGGAAAATGGCGTAGAGGCATAATGCTCTGTGCAGAAAGAAACAGGAGTTGAAGGATCGTGAAAAAAGGACAGATTTCAGTATATTATGGGGCGGGGAAAGGAAAAACATGTGTAGCGCTGGGCAGAGGCCTGCGTGCCTTGGGAGAAAATCTGCGCGTGGTGATGATACAGTTTATGGATTATCACAGCCATAAGGAGATGGCGCTGCTGGAAAAAATGGAACCAGATTTCAGAGTGTTCCATTTTGAGAAAAATCGTACCGGCGAACTCATTACAGAAGAAATTCGCAAGGAAATCACAGGAGAGATCCGAAACGCCTATAACTTCGCGAAAAAGATTCTGGATACCGGCGAATGTGAGATGTTGATGCTGGATGGTATCCTGGAATGTGTGGATGAAGGCTTTTTGCCGGAATCCGATGTGGTCGCGCTGATGGAAAAATGTCCTGAGAATATGGATATGATACTGACTGGCACTGGTTTGCCCGCCGGCGTCGCGGAAAGAGCCGGCAGCATTTATCAGATTGTACCTGAGAAATAAGTAAGAAAGCGCGGAGGACCAAAATGGTCAGCCGCGCTGATTTCATATATTTGCGGAAATGGATGTCTGGAATCCCTGAAAGGGAGCAGACATCTTTTTTTGTTACATCAGTCCTGTTTCTTCCAGCTTTTCTTCAAAGAAGTGTTTTAACCGGATCAATGGCGTCCGCAGGAAAATGCCAATAAACAGAGAAATAGGGAGATAAGGCATCGTTTTCAGAAAATCCATCCAGTAAGCGTTTTCATACATACCGCCTACACATTCCCGCATGGCGTTGATCATGTGGGTAAAGGGCATCAGCGGATTCAGGATACGGAAAAACAACGGAGTTACCTCGATAGGGAAGGTGCCGCCCGCGCCTGCCACCTGTATAACCAGGAGCACTACGGCAATCGCCTTGCCTACATCTCCGAAGGAAATAGTCAGGGTATAGATCAAAAGACTGAATACAAAAGAAGCATAGACGGCTGCCAGGACGAAATGCCAGGGATGAAGACACTGTATCTTCAGGAGGAATAAGTCCCCCAGAGATGCTACAAGACCCTGTACGACGGCAAAGAGCAGGAAGATCAAATAGCGCCCCAGGTATTTTTGCCAGTGGGCTGCCTGAGAGATCACAAGGTCCTCTCTGATTTCGCATTTTAAGATGGCAGCCAGGATCAATCCGCCTACCCAAAGGCAGAGCACCGTATAAAAAGGCGTCATGGCGGAGCCGTAGTTTGCAATGGGGTAGAGCTTATGGGTAGATAAGGATACCGGGGAAGCCATAAATTCGCTGATGGTCTCAGGATTGGTTTGTATGAGCTGCAGGAGCTGATCTATATCGCCGCCGGCAGCTAGTTTTTCCGCTTCCCCATAAATATGCGCCAGGTTTTCTTCCATCATATCCACGGCCGTATTCAGGCGGGAAAGCACATCCAGCAAATGATCATACGTCACATCCAGACCATCCAGGGCGGCTTCTGTGCGGGGCAGATTTGCTTCCAGCAGAGACAGTCGATAGGATGCATCATCCAGCAGAGTATAGGTATCCTCCAGGGCGGCCTGCAGATCCTTTTTTACGCTGCTGCGATAATAACGCTCCAGATCATACTGAGCGTCTTCCATGGCGCCATAGGTATCGGAGATCTGCTCCAGCAATTCCTGAGACAGGGAAATCCCTTTTGATATGTTGGCTTTTGCGGTATACAGGTGATTTATGATGGTATTGGTGCGGTCGATCTGCGCATTGATCTTTGCCAGCATTTGCGTCAGAACCGGATGGGCGTCTCCGGGAAGGAACTGGTCCAGCTGCGAAAAACCGCCGGCAATACCCTCTTGCAGGCGCAAAAGCCGTTGGTTCAGGTCGATGGCTTTTTGCAATGCGGACTGCAGATCGGAGCCGTCCTTTTGTATAACGGTAAAAGCGAAATCAGAGGCTTCTTCGGCGGAACCGGCAAGATCTCCCACGGAAGAGAGGATATCATCCATTTCGTCCAGTGTTCGTTTGGACAGCAAATGGGCGGCATCAATGGCGGAGGAAAGGTTTTCCACTTTTTCCTGGCCCTCCGGCAGGATTTCGGCAAAATCCGGAAGAAGCTCTCGGGCAGTGTCTCCGATCTGCTGCGCCGCCCGCAGTGTGGCCTCCAGAGCCTTTAGATTGGTGGAAAGCAATTCTGCATCTTCCTGCATGCGCAGCAGGACATCCAGTGCGTTGGAGGAAACGGTATTTTCCAAAGCCTCCAGACCTTCGCCCGTCAGATTCATGATAGAGGAAAGCGCTTGGGAAACGGCGCCGACAAAGGAGGCATTGACCTGTTTCTGTACGGTATTTACGCCGGTGTCCGTGATTTTTGTGGCAATAGCGTTTTTCTTCTCATTGACATAGTAATCTATCTGAGGGTGTGTGATATCCTCCGACAAAATACTGAGGATATCGTTGCTGAAAGAGGGGGGGATCACAACGGCGGCATAGTAAGAACCATCAGAAACACCATTCATGGCATTTTCTCGGGAGACAAACTGCCAGCCGATTTGGTCGTTCATTTTCAGGTTATCCACCACCATATCGCCAATATTTATATTGGTGTCCGTCAAAATGTCTTTGGCTGTATCCGGGAGCGCCAGAGTGGCGAGACGAAGTCCTTCGTCTTCATTGACAACGGCTACCTGCAAGCCGCCGGTATTTCCATAGGGGTCCCAGTTTGCGGCAATATTGAACCACGCGTATAAAGAGGGCAGGAGCATGATGCCCACGGCGATGACCGCAGCAAAGGGATTGCGGAATACAGAAATAAAATCCTTGCGGAATATGTACCAGATATTTTTCATTGGGGTCCTCCAGTGATGTATTTGTATACCAATTATGTCGGAAAAAGAAAAGCAGCACAATAGACAATTGTACTGCTTTGTAGTGCTTTCCTGTGAATTTGGATTTTACGCCAGGACTTCCTTCATGGAATAAAGACCTGCGGGCTTTCCAGCCAGGAATTTTGCCGCTTTCACGGCGCCGACTGCGAATACCTCGCGGCTGGCCGCATGGTGGCTGAGGGTGATCACTTCATCACGACCGGCAAAAACAACGTCATGTTCGCCAACGATAGTGCCGCCGCGCAGGGCATGCATGCCGATCTCTGTACGTTCTCTCTTTTCCCGTTTCTGGGAACGGTCATACACATAGTGCAGCTGGTTGTCCAGCGCCTCATTGATGGCGTCTGCCAGGGCGACAGCTGTGCCGCTGGGAGCGTCGATCTTCTGGTTGTGGTGCTTTTCAATGATCTCAATATCAAAGTTGGCGTCATACAAAATATTCGCAGCACGCTGCACCAGATCCAGCAGCAGATTGATGCCCACAGACATATTGGCGGATTTCAAAACGGCTACTTTTTCGGAAGTTTCCTTCATTTTCGCCAAAGTATCGTCGGAAAGGGCTGTGGTGCACAGAACAACGGGGATCTGTTTTTCCGCCGCGAAATCCAGCAGAGCGGGTACTGCCGTTGCGGTGGAGAAGTCAATGATAACGTCGCCTTTTACAGTGCATTCCGCCGGAGAGGCGAATACGGGGAAATCCAGAGCGGGAGTAGTGGGGTCAATACCGGCAACTACCTGGCACTGGGGGTCATTTTTCACGATTTCGGCAACTACGCGGCCCATTCTGCCGCCGCAGCCATGGATGATGATGTTGGTCATAAGTCAATACCTCCTAATAAAAACGGGAAAGCCCGTGATACCATGTCAAAAGAAGAGACAGGCAGACGGGCTTTTTCTGTTGACAGTAAAATTACAGCAGACTGTAGTTTTTCAAAGCGGTCTTTAAGGTTTCCAGGTTCTTTTCTTCCATATCGCACAGAGGCATACGGCAGGGACCTACTTCGTAACCCATCAGGTTCAGGGCTGCCTTTACGGGGATAGGGTTTACTTCGCAGAACAGAGCGTTGATCAGCTCAATGGCATCCAGCTGCAGCTTTGCAGCGCCTTCGATATCTCCGGCGAAGAATTTCGCTACCATGTCATGTGTGTTTTTAGGCGCTACATTAGACAGTACGGAGATAACGCCTTTTGCGCCCAGAGCCAGCATAGGAACGATCTGGTCGTCGTTGCCGCTGTAAATATCGAAGTCAGGGCCGCACAGAGCAGCGATTTCAGCGATCTGAGAGAAGTTGCCGCTGGCTTCTTTTACGGCTACGATATTTTTTACTTTAGACAGTTCATATACGGTCTTGGGAGCGATGTTGCAGCCGGTACGGCCGGGAACATTGTACAGGATCACAGGGATCTGGATGCTGTTGGCTACGGCGGTGTAGTGCAGGATCAGGCCCTTCTGTGTTGCTTTGTTGTAGTAGGGGGTTACCAGCAGAACAGCGTCAGCGCCTGCTTTTTCACAGCCCTGCGCCAGTTCGATGCAGTGCTTTGTATCGTTGCTGCCTGCGCCGGCGATAACGGGAACACGGCCGTTGGCAACTTCCTTAGCGTAGCGTACACATTCGATCTGTACTTCGTCTGTCAGAGTGGATGCTTCGCCGGTGGTGCCGCAGATGATGAGTGCGTCTGTATCGTTGGCGATCTGGAACTCGATGAGTTCTTTCAGTTTGTCAAAATTTACGCTGCCGTCAGCGTATGTAGGTGTTACAAGGGCAACGCCCGCGCCTTTGAAAATAGACATAATGGTTTCCTCCTTAAAAAATACCTGATTTCTATGTTTACTGCATGTTTTTAATGATTTCTTCCGCGATCTGTACGGCATTGGTTGCCGCGCCTTTTCTGATGTTGTCGGCTACGACCCAGATATTTACGCCGCTTTCCACGCTTTCGTCCCGGCGGATACGGCCGATGAATACTTCGTCATGGCCTGCCGCGTTGAGGGCAAGAGGGTACTCGTTTTCCTTGGAATTGTTCTGCAGAACAACGCCGGGCGCGTTTTTCAGTGTTTCGATCAGTTCATCCAGTTCGAAAGGCTTTTCAAACTCGATGTTGATGGATTCGCTGTGGCTGTCGAATACAGGCACACGAACGGTAGTCGCTGTAACGCGCATATTGTCGTTATGCAGGATTTTTCTGGTTTCGTTTACCATTTTCATTTCTTCTTTGGTATAGCCGTTGTCCAGGAAAACGTCGATATGGGGCAGGCAGTTGTTGGCGATGGGGTGAGGGAATTTCTTGGGTGCCTCGCCCTTCAGGCCGTTCTCCAGATCCTTCCAGCCCGCAAGGCCGGCGCCGGATACTGCCTGGTAGGTAGAATATACCACACGTTTGATCTTGTATTTATCGTCCAGAGGCTTCAGGGCAACCATTGCCTGGATGGTGGAGCAGTTGGGGTTGGCAATGATGTTTTTGTGCCATGCGATATCCTCGGGATTTACCTCGGGAACGACCAGAGGAACTTCCGGGTCCATACGCCACTGAGAGCTGTTGTCGATAACGATGCAGCCATGAGCCGCAGCGATGGGAGCGAATTTTTCGCTGGTGCTGCCGCCTGCGGAGAACAGGGCGATGTCGATGGGCTTATCGAAGGAATGCTCTGTCAGTTCTTCTACCACGTATTCCTTTCCGTTGAAGGTAAGAGTAGAGCCGGCGGAACGGCTGGATGCCATCACATAGAAATTGTCGATGGGCAGCTGTCTTTCCTCCAGAACCTTCAAAAAGGTTCTGCCTACCATACCTGTTGCGCCGACAACGGCAAGATTTACTTTCTTCATTTTAAAGATACCCTCTTTCCTGTGTATTTTCATTTTGTATCTCGTAGAAACAAAAAAGAGCCGGCGCTGCCGACTGCAAAAAACCATAGGAAACCAGAAAATTTTCCATGGTAAAATGAGATCGTAGCGCTCCATTGGGGTGAACCAATGACAGTCATACGGATCTTATCCGCACAACCAGAAGAAAAAATATAAGGCTCTTTCCTTCTTCGGCATTTTCCCCTTTAGCCGAGCCTCATGTATCCCTTATGATATTCGCCCGGGTACTCTTGAAAAATGCACCTCTACTTCCTTTGTATTTACTTATGGTATAGTCTAGCAAAAGAAAGTGATTCTGTCAAACCATTTCTGGTGTTTTTCAAAAAAAAGAGCGAATTCTTTTCCTTCAGGGAAGAAAAGGGTCTTTTTGGCGCATCCTAAGGCAAAAAGGAGGCGTTTTTAAATGGAACAGAAAAAAGGGAAAAAGGAATTGACACCGGTGCAGAAGGCGGATCTGGCGATGAAGTACGAAATCGCGGAGGAGCTGGGGCTGACGGAGAAGATAAGGGCCCAAGGCTGGAAGGGACTGACCTCCAGAGAAAGCGGACGCATCGGCGGTATGATGGGAAAGCGGAAAAAGGAACAGCGGAAGAAAGAGACAGAGGGATGATGAGATAAAAAACTTGCAATTAAACAGTAGAAAGGCTATAATTTTAAATTATGACTATGGCAGTGGTCAAAGGGGAGGAAAACGATGGAAGCCTATCAGGAATTTGCGTCTGTATACGATATATTTATGGAAGAAATCCCGTATGGGTCCTGGATCTCTTTTATAAAGGAGATTTGGGAAAAGGAGGGGCTGTGTCCCCGAAAAATCCTGGATCTGGGCTGCGGTACGGGCAATGTGCTTCTCCCGCTGGCACAAGAGGGCTATGAGATGACGGGCGTGGATCTTTCCTATGACATGCTGGCGCAGACGGAGCATAAGCTGCGTCAGGCCGGGCTTTCTGCCAGACTGCTGGCCCAGGATATGACAGAGTTTTTCCTGCCGGAGCCGGCAGACTGCATCCTCAGTCTTTGTGACTGCCTGAACTATTTGACGGAGGATGGGGAGCTTTCGGCAGCCTTTGGCTGCGTGTCGGAGTGTCTGGCGGAGGATGGATTGTTTTTCTTTGATATGAATACGGCATATAAATTCCGGGAGGTATATGGGGAGAACACCTATGCTTCTGTGGAGGAGGATGCGGCCTATATCTGGGAGAACAGCTATGACGCGGAGGAATCCATCAATGAATACGCTGTGAATTTCTTTTTGCGCCGCCCGGACGGCAGCTATGAGAGAACAGAGGAAGTTCACTATGAGAGAGCCTATTCTATGGAAGAAATCGAACAGGCGCTGGAGGAAAACGGTCTTTGGATCGTGGGAACTTATGACGATTATCGCTGGCAGACGCCGGAGGAGCAGTGCCAGAGGATCTGTATTTTAGCGAAGAAGAGAAAAGACAAAACGGAGGAAGAATGATATGCAGGATTATGTAATCAGAGCGACGGCGGCCAACGGAAGTATCCGCGCCTTTGCTGCCAGCACCAGAAATCTGGTGCAGCACGCAAGAGAAATACACCATACTTCTCCGGTGGCTTCTGCGGCCCTGGGGAGAATGCTGACGGCGGCGGCCATGATGGGAGGTATGCTGAAAGGAGAAAAGGATCTGGTGACATTACAGATCCGGAGTCTGGGACCTTTAAAAGGCATCGTAGTCTCCGGGGATTCCCATTGCAGAGTAAAAGGATATGTATTCAATCCCAATGTGGATATCCCCTGCAAATATCCCGGCAAGCTGGATGTCAGCGGCGCTATTGGCGAAGGCTATATGAGCGTCATTAAAGATATCGGACTGAAAGAGCCTTACGCCGGACGAATCCAGCTGGTCAGCGGTGAGATTGCCGAGGATTTGACTTATTATTTCGCGCAGTCGGAGCAGGTGCCTTCTGCCGTAGGGCTGGGTGTATTGGTAGACACGGATACTTCCATTCGTCAGGCAGGCGGTTTTATGATTCAGCTGATGCCGGATGCGACGGAGGAAGTGATTTCCGCTTTGGAACAGCGGTTGAATACGATCCCTTATGTGACAGACCTTCTGGATATGGGCAAAACACCGGAGGATATCCTGGAAATGATTCTGGGGGATATGGAACTGAAGATCATGGACAAGGTGCCGGCGGAATTTTACTGCAACTGCACCAAGGAGCGTGTGGAAAAAGCCCTGATCAGCATTGGCAGGGAAGAATTGGAAAAGATCATCAACGAGGATAAAAAGGCAAATCTCCACTGTCATTTTTGCTCCAAGGAGTATGACTTTACAGAGGAAGAACTGCGGACACTGCTGGAAAGCGCGAAGTAAGGCATCGAAAGAAAAGGGAGAGGAGGTGAGCCTGTGAAGCGTGACTTTGCTGTAGCGGTAAAAGCGGTCATCGTAAAAGAGGATAAGGTTTTGGTGCTGCGTCGTTCTCAGCGGGAAATGGAGTGCAGCTATATGAATAAGTACCAGAAATGGGATCTGCCGGGAGGCGGACTGCATTTTTACGAGAAGGCGGAAGAAGGTCTCCGTCGGGAGATCTGGGAGGAAACCGCCCTGCGGGTATCTTTGGGAAAGCCGGTATCTCTTTTCGATGTGATACGCAGGCAGGTTCATCTCTGTATCTTTACATATGCCTGTGCCTGGGAGGAAGGGCAGGTGTGCCTGAGCGAGGAACACGAAGAATATATATGGATGACAGCTGCGGAGGTAGAACAAAGCGCTTTGCCTTTTTGGATGAAGCGGGATTTGCTTCGTGGGCTGCAGGAAATATCGCAAAACGCGTAGATAAAGCAACTTCCCCTTAGAAAACGTGTCGAATAAAATCTCAAAAAATAAGAAGGCTGGAATCCTGTGTAATCCATAAGGATTTCAGCTTTCTTGTTTTCTTATATGGATGCTCCTTATGAGATGCATTTTTTTGTTAAGAAAATCAGAATGAAGAAAATCCTGCAAAATTGTTCTGCCTGTATATTATTTCAGGATTTTTGTCGATTTTTCAAAAATTCCATGTTAATTTTATGTAAAAAAACCATGAAAAACCAAGGCCGCTTTTGTTAAGAACAACGAAAGATAATAGATTTGCAATAGAAGTAATCACGATGATAAAATTTGTATACAAATAGATAGTATGCAAAGAATCATGGACAAATCCCGTAAAATAAGGGGTTTTGTATTTGGTAGAAATATATTTCGATTTAATTTTAACAATTTTGTCGACGATTCTGCATTTTTACATAAACAATGACAGGTAAGTGCATATTGACATTATGGGGCCGTTCCAGTATTATTTAAAATAAGGTATGTTATATATTTAATGCATACCTAAGATTTGTCGGCAAAACTTATCAAATTTTGACATTTTTTATCGACAAAATCATTTCCTTTTTTGTGTTATATGAATGGGAAAGGAAGGGAATGCATCGGTTAAGATGGAAGGGTACAGGGTATAAGTAGAAACAGAATTGTGTTAGATAATTAACAATTTGTTTTTATATCGGTACATGACACACCTATGCAGACGAAAACAGTACATTGCAGCAAGAGAGGTGATGAAAGTGGCTTATGAAATTTTGAAAAGTATTGTGGATGCGGAAGCGCAGGCCGTGGAAAAGAAACGCCAGGCCAATGCGGAGGCCGAACAAATGAAGGCAGACGCAAAGGTACAGAGCGCGGCTTTGCTGGACAGCACCCGCAAGGAGGGCCTCCGGGAGATTGATGATGCCGTAGCACGTGCCGTAGAGGACAGCGTAGTTACCATTCAGGGAATCCGACGTGACGCCCAGGAAGCTTGTTCGGAAATCAGAAGTCAGGCTGCAGGCAAAAAAGAAAAAGCAATACAGGCGGTAATCGGAAAGGTTGTGGGGACTTATGGCAGTTGTTGAGATGTGCAAACTCTCTGTCATCGGTTTGAACAGCAGCCGCACACCCTTTCTTCATGAATTGATGCGTCTTGGGGCAGTTGAGATCAATTCCCAGGAAGGCGTCGTCAACGATGAGGAATGGATGCCCGATATTTTCCGAACCAGCAACAGCGCGGATGTATCCCGACTGGAGGCCGATCTGTCCCGTGTCAGTGTGGCGTTGGACGCTATCGGCAGATATGATACAGGGAAAAAGCCTCTGATCCATACCAGAAAGGAAATCCGCCGAAACGAATTTGTCCGGTATATGGATGAGACGAAAACAGCAACAGAGCGGAATGTGGATAAAGCGGTTCAGGCCGCAAAAAGCATCGCTGACGCGCAAAGCGAAATCAATCGTCTTCGTACCGTAATTGCCGGGTTGAAGCCGTGGGAAAACCTGGATGTGCCGCTGGAAATGTCGGAAACGGAGTTTGCTTGTATGGTGCTGGGCACTGTCAGCGCCAAGACAAACATGTCTCAGGCGATGGCAAAGGTGCCGGCTGAGGCGCCGTCGGCAGTGGTCCTGGAGATCAGTGCTGACCAGCAGCAGAAATACCTTGCGTTGATTTCTCTGAAAGACGAAAGAGAAAAGGCCATGGAAGCACTGCGGGAGTATAATTTTTCTCCCATTACGCTTTCGGATGGAAAGGGTAAGCCTGCGGAACTGGTGACGGCTTATGAAAACCAGATAACAGAATTGGAAGGTAAAATAAAGGAAAATGAAGATATCTTAGGCGGTCTGGCGCCGGTAAGAAAGGATATCGAGTACCTTTACGACAGCTTGATGATGCGGCGTGACAGAGCCCGCATTGTCGGAGATATGCTGAGCACGGAAACGGTATTCTACTTTGATGGATGGTTTCCGAAAAGAAGCAAGGAAAAAGTAGAAGCTCTGTTGCGGGATTATAAATTTTATTATGAGATCACGGAACCGGATCCGGATGAGGAAGTGCCGATCCTGCTGCACAATAACGGTGTGGTAACGGCCTTCGAGGGGATCACAGGCATGTACAGCCTGCCTTCCCGTCATGATGTGGATCCTACAGCGCTTTTGGCGCCGTTTTATTTCCTGTTCTTCGGTCTGATGCTTTCAGATGCGGCATATGGCATTATCCTCTCTGTAGGCTGTGCGATCGTGCTGAAAAAGTATAAGCTGGAAGGCACCATGTACCGGATGTTCAAAATGTTCTTCTACTGCGGTATCTCTACATTTATGTGGGGCGCTCTCTTTGGCGGATGGTTCGGCGACTTCTTTACTGTTGCCGCAAGGACTATGTTCGGCGTGGATTTCACGATCCCCGCTATCTGGTTCAATCCTCTGGAGGAGCCTATGACGCTGCTGATCTTCTCCCTGATTTTGGGCGGTATCCATATCTTTGTAGGTATGGGCGTACAGGCGTATATGTACATAAGAGACGGTCATCCTTTGGATGCGCTGTTTGACATCGGCCTGTGGTATCTGCTGCTGATCGGTCTGGTACTGTTCGGCTTTGGCGGTACACTGGGCAGCGCGTTCCCCGTTGTAGGCAAATACATGGCTATTGTAGGCGCGGTCGGCATCCTGCTGACAGGCGGCAGAAAGAAAAAAGGCCTTGGCAAGATCACAGGCGGTCTGGGCAGCCTTTATGGCATCACCAGCTACCTGTCTGACGTGCTTTCCTATTCCAGACTGCTGGCACTGGGCCTGGCCACCGGCGTAGTTGCGCAGGTAGTAAATACCCTGGGCTCTCTGGCAGGCGGCGGTATCGTTGGTTCTATCGTCCTGATCGTGGTATTCCTGGCAGGTACGGTGTTCAACATTGCCATCAATGCCCTGGGCGCTTTTGTTCATTCCTGTAGATTGCAGTACGTTGAATTTTTCGGTAAGTTTTACACAGGCGGCGGCAGAGAGTTCCGTCCTTTTGAAAGAAAGACCAAATATATCAAGATTATAGAGGAGGATGTTGAAGATGGTAGATAGTTTATTAAACGGTCAGGTATTGGCATTATCCGGCGCGGCGATTGCTGCGGCATTAGGCGGTATCGGCAGTGCTTTGGGTGTAGGCGTAGCAGGTCAGGCTGCCGCAGGCGTTGTATCCGAAGACCCCAATAAATTCGGTCAGGTTCTGCTGCTGCAGGCTCTGCCCGGCACACAGGGTATTTATGGTCTGCTGATCGCTTTCATCGTTATGGTTAAAGTTGGTTTGTTGGGCGGCGACGGTATGCTGGATCTGACAGTAGCACAGGGCGCATCCATTTTTATGGCATCCCTGCCCATCGGTATCGTTGGTCTGGTTTCCGCTATCGCACAGGGCAAAGCAGCGGCAGCAGGCGTTATGTTGGTAGGTAAGAGACCCAGTGAGCTGGCAAAAGGTATGCTGTTTGCGGCCATGGTAGAAACATACGCAGTATTGGCGCTGTTGGTATCCTTCCTGATGCTCAACAGCCTCCAGCTGTAATTCTAAAAAAGGAGGAATTACTCCTATGAATGACGGTAAAATCATTATAGACAGAATCATGCAGGAAGCGGATAAGGAGATCCAGGTGATCCTGGGCCAGGGCAAAAAAGAGGCGGACGCCATCTTGAAGGCGGCTCAGGAAAAAGCCCGCAAGGAAAAAGAGGCTTACCGCAGACGCGCGGAGGAGGAAGCCAGAAAGGCACACGCCAAAGAGGTTTCCGGCGCGGAGATGGAAGCGAAAAAATCCCTGCTGCAGGAAAAACAGACCATCCTCAGCGAGGTCATTTCCGAGGCGAAAACAAGACTGGAACAGCTGCCTGACGCGGAATACGCCAAAGTCATTGGCGGCATGCTGGACAGACTGGACCCTGCGGAGGGTAAGGAGATCATCGTATCGGCAAAGGATCACGCCCGTCTGGCGGATGTGATCGCCGAGAAAGGCCTGCTGCTTTCCGATGAAACAAGAGAGATCGACGGCGGCTTTATCGTAAAGAACGGCGATATCGAATACAACTATTCCTTTGAAGCGATTATCATGGTAGAAAAAGAAGAGATCCAGCAGACAGCAGCGAAAATATTGTTTTAAGGAGGGGTAGAAATGTCAAGAAATAAAATTTACCCTTTCGCCGTGGCAAGTGTTCGGTCCATGGAAAACAAGCTGCTGAGCAAGCAGAAGCTGATGCAGATGGCGGAAGCCAAATCTGCGGAGGAAGCGGTGCGCATGCTTTCGGATACGGCCTATGGCAAAACCCAGATCCAGGATGTGCATCAGTTCGAACAGATGATCGAAAGCCATTTGGAAGAAACCTATACTTCTGTGGCAAAGCTGATCCCCGATGAGGCTTTGATTGATATTTTCCTTTATAAAAACGATTATCACAATATCAAAGTCCTGATCAAAGAGGAAATC
Organism: uncultured Anaerotignum sp.; assembly: GCA_944381385.1. Lineage (GTDB taxonomy): Bacteria > Bacillota > Clostridia > Lachnospirales > Anaerotignaceae > Anaerotignum. The sequence goes on from CALWKZ010000109.1 coordinate 15,691, forward strand.
TCCAAGGTCAGCGGTAAGAAGCTGCTGGTCAGAGGCGGCACCATTCCGCTGGAGGTTCTGGTAAAGAATTTCCGGGAACGCAATTACGCGGAGCTGCCCACCATTGACGGGGATGCTGTGGAAGAAGCCATTGCTTTGTACGCGAAAACAAAGAACGGCCAGTATATTGATACGGTTTTGGATAAAGCCTGCTTTGCGGCTATGGCAGCCAGAGCGGCGGAAATGAAAAACCGTTTTGTACAGAAATATGTGGCGATCCTGGCAGATCTGACGAATCTGAAGACAGTGCTGCGGGTGAAAAAAATGGGCCGGTCCTTTCAGGCTTTTGAGGAAGCCTATGTGGCTGGCGGCAGTGTGCGTCTGGACACTTTTGCCAGAGCTTTCCGTGACGAAAGCCTGATCCCTGTATTGAAGGAAACGGCTTACGGCAATCTGTGCGAACAGAATATGGAGCAGGGCTTTACGGTATTTGAAAAGGCCTGTGACGATTATCTGATGGACTATGTAAAAGAAGCCAAATATAAAACGCTGACACCAGAACCGGTAGTCGCTTATATTCTGGCAAAGGAAACAGAGGCAAAATGCGTCAGGATCATTCTGACTTGCAAAATGCATGAGATCGACACAGAGATCATCAAAGAAAGGGTGAGAGAAGTTTATGTCTAAAGTTGGTATTATTGGCGATAAAGACAGTATTCTGGGCTTCCTCGCTCTGGGAATCGATATTTTTCCCGCGTATACTCCCGAGGATATCAAAAAAACCATCCACAATCTGGCGGAAAAAGAATACGCGATCATTTATATCACGGAAGAAGCCAGCTTGCAGGCGAAAGAGAGTATCGCGAAATATAAGGATTTTGAACTGCCGGCAATTATCGTGATCCCGGGCATCGGCGGAAGCCTGGGCCTGGGCATGAATGAAGTGAGAGAGTCGGCGAAACGTGCCATCGGTGCGGATATACTATTTGGTGAATAAGGATTGTAGGTGAGTGAAGATATGAAAGCAGGCACGATAGTGAAGGTGTCCGGCCCGTTGGTCATCGCGGAGAACATGAGGGAAGCCAATATGTTCGACGTGGTACGTGTATCCGACAAGCACTTGATCGGTGAGATCATCGAGATGCACGGGGACAAAGCATCTATTCAGGTATATGAAGAAACATCCGGTCTGGGCCCTGGGGAGGAAGTTGTCTCCACAGGCATGCCTCTGAGCGTTGAGCTGGGCCCCGGCCTGATCTCTACCATTTATGATGGGATCCAGCGTCCTCTGGAAAAGCTCTATGAACTGAGCGGCACCAATATCCATAAGGGCGTAGAGGCACCTTCTTTGGACCGTGAGAAAAAATGGAAATTTGAACCTGCCTGCCAGGTCGGCGATAAAGTAAAAAGCGGCGACATCATTGGCAAGGTACAGGAAACAGCGGTGGTAGAATGCCGCATTATGGTACCCGTCGGCGTGAAGGGCACCATTAAAGAGATCTACATCGGCGACTTCACCGTAGAAGAAACCGTATGTATCATCACAGACGAAAAGGGCAAGGACATCGAAGTGACCATGATGCAGAAATGGCCCGTTCGTAAGGAAAGACCTTATAAAGTAAAAGAAACACCCGACTCCCTGCTGGTAACCGGCCAGAGAGTTATCGATACCTTCTTCCCCATTACAAAGGGCGGTGTTGCTGCCATCCCCGGCCCCTTCGGCAGCGGTAAGACAGTAACACAGCACCAGCTGGCAAAATGGGCGGATGCGGATATCGTTGTTTACATCGGCTGCGGCGAACGTGGCAACGAGATGACAGACGTACTGAACGAGTTCCCTGAACTGAAAGACCCCCGTACCGGCGAGTCCCTGATGCAGAGAACCGTTTTGATCGCGAATACCTCCGATATGCCCGTTGCGGCCCGGGAGGCGTCTATTTACACAGGTATTACTATTGCGGAATTTTTCCGTGATATGGGCTACAGCGTTGCGCTGATGGCAGACTCTACTTCCCGTTGGGCAGAGGCCCTGCGTGAAATGTCCGGTCGTCTGGAAGAAATGCCTGGTGAAGAAGGCTATCCCGCGTACCTGGGTTCCCGTTTGGCGCAGTTCTATGAAAGAGCCGGCCGCGTTGTCTGCCTTGGCTCTGACAACAGAATGGGTACACTGACCGCCATCGGCGCAGTATCCCCTCCCGGCGGTGATACCTCCGAGCCTGTATCCCAGGCAACACTGCGTATTGTAAAAGTATTCTGGGGTCTGGATTCTTCCCTGGCTTATAAGAGACATTTCCCTGCCATCAACTGGCTGACCAGTTATTCCCTGTATCAGGATAAGGTCGACGTTTGGGCAGACAAAAATGTAGACCCCAACTTCTCCGAACAGCGTACACTGGCAATGCGTCTGTTACAGACAGAAGCGGAACTGCAGGAGATCGTACAGCTGGTCGGCGTGGACTCCCTGTCCCACAGTGACAGACTGATTCTGGAAACCACACGTTCCATTCGTGAGGACTTCCTGCATCAGAACTCCTTCCACGAAGTAGATACCTATACCTCCCTGCATAAGCAGTATCGTATGCTGAAGCTGATCCTGACCTTCTACGAAGAAGCGGGCGAAGCCATCAAGCAGGGCGTTCCTATCCAGAAGATCACAAAGCTGGACGTAGTGGAACGTATCGGCCGTGCGAAATACGTGGAAGAAATCAACGTAGACAAGAGCTACGATGAGATCGAGCAGGATATTAAAGCAGAAATGAAAGAATTGATTCAGAAGGGGGCTGAGGAATTATGATAAAAGAATATCGTTCCATTCAGGAAGTTGCCGGCCCTCTGATGGTTGTATCCGGTGTAGAAGGCGTAAAATACGACGAACTGGGTGAAATCGAGCTGGCAAACGGCGAGGTAAGAAGATGTAAGGTACTGGAAGTAAACGGCGATACAGCACTGGTACAGCTGTTTGAATCCGCTACCGGCATCAACCTTTCCGACAGTAAGGTGCGTTTTTTGGGCAAGAGTTTGGACTTTGGCGTTTCCCCTGACATTTTGGGCCGCGTCTTCAGCGGCATGGGCAAACCCATTGACAATGGCCCGGAGATCATTCCCGAAAAGAGAATGGACATCAACGGCGCGCCCCTGAACCCCGCGGCAAGAGAATACCCCGCGGAATTTATCCAGACCGGCGTTTCCGCCATTGATGGTCTGAATACGCTGGTTCGTGGACAGAAGCTGCCTATTTTCTCCGGCTCCGGTCTGCCCCACGCAAATTTGGCGGTACAGATTGCAAGACAGGCAAAGGTAAGAGGTACCGATTCCAAATTCGCCGTAGTATTCGCGGCCGTTGGTATTACTTTCGAGGACGCGGAGTTCTTTATCAATGACTTCCGCCAGACCGGCGCCATCGACCGTTCCGTCGTATTCGTAAACCTGGCCAATGACCCCGCCGTAGAGCGTGTATCCACACCTCGTATGGCACTGACTGCTGCGGAATACCTGGCGTTTGAACAGGGGATGCACGTTTTGGTCATCATTACCGATATCACAAACTATGCCGAGGCTCTGCGTGAAGTATCCGCGGCGAAGAAAGAGGTTCCCGGCCGTCGTGGTTATCCCGGTTACCTGTATACAGACTTGGCGACTATGTATGAACGTGCCGGCCGTATCAAAGGCAAACCTGGCTCCATTACCATGATCCCCATCCTGACTATGCCCGAGGATGATAAGACCCATCCCATTCCCGACTTGACAGGATATATTACAGAAGGACAGATCATCCTGAGCCGTGACCTGTATAAAAAGGGCATCCAGCCGCCTATCGACGTACTGCCGTCTCTGTCCCGTCTGAAGGATAAAGGTATCGGCAAGGACAAGACGAGAGAGGACCATGCGGATACCATGAACCAGCTGTTCGCGGCATATTCCCGTGGTAAGGACGCCAAAGAATTGATGGCCATCCTGGGCGAAAGCGCATTGTCTGATATTGACTTAATGTACGCAAAATTCGCGGATGAGTTTGAAAAACAGTATGTTTCTCAGGGCTTCCGTACAGACCGTACCATTGAGCAGACATTGGATACCGGCTGGAAGCTGCTGCGGATGCTGCCTAAGAGCGAGCTGAAACGTATTCGTGACGA
>CALWKZ010000110.1 GCA_944381385.1 uncultured Anaerotignum sp.
CTTTCTTCTTCGTCCAGTTCTTCCGCCAAAGGTTTTACTTCTGTTTCAGCGAATTTTCTGTACAAGTCTTTCAACAGTACCTGTTCCTTTGAAAATCCAAACTCCATAATCTGTGTCCTCCTTAAAAATCATAGGCAATGAATTTTGTTATTATTCTAACGATTCATTATAAGAGCAAGAACCGTGCCAACAATGTTTTTTCCGTTTTTTCACCGTTTTTTATCAAAAATGACTGGTTTTTTGTTATAAAAAATGTTAGAATAAATTCAAAAATACGTATTCTAACATGTTTTTCTAACATTTTACAGAAAGGATGCCCCCTATGAAATTGACAAAAGAATTGTTTTTTTCTTCGAACATTATCCCTACCATCCTGAACCATACCAATGACGGCATCAATGTGGTGGATACGGAAGGCATTTTGGTATATGTCAATAAAATTTCCGCCAATTATGTCAATCAAAAGCCGGAGGATATGCTGGGCCATCCCATCTCCGAATTTTATCCCGAGGCGGTGCTGCTGGCCGTTCTGGAAAACCGCCAGCCCATATTGGATAAAAAAATCCATTTCGTCTCTCCAAAAAAATACGTGGTCAACTCCTATCCTATTTTTATAGAAGGGGAATTTTTAGGCGCCTTTTCCGTTTTCCAGGATATCCAGGAGATCGACCAGCTCAACAGCAAGATCAAGCATCTGGAAATGCAGGTGAGCCTGTCTAAGCCGGAGGCCGATTTCCAGCATGTGGTGCATATGGGCACCATGCAGAGCATCTATAAACAGGCTAAAAAGATCGTCGGCTCTCTGGGCGGCCCCCGTCACTCCATCATCACCGGAGAATCGGGCACCGGCAAAACTATGCTGGCCAATCTGATCTATAATTACGCCAAGGAGATCGGCGTCATCGGCAAAAACGCCCCCTTTATCGAGATCAACTGCGCCCAGTTCACCAATCCCGATATTGCCGCCATGGAAATCTTCGGCTCTGTGGAAGGCGCATATACCGGCTCCAAAAAGAAAAAAGGCCTCTTTGAGCAGGCCAACGGCGGCATTCTTTTTCTGGATGAGGCCCATACCATTGAAAATTACCAGAGCCTTTTGTTAAAGGCCATAGAATCCGGCAAAATCCGCCGTATCGGCGATACAAAAGAGATCGACATCAACGTCATCGTCATTGCCGCTTCCACGAAAAACCTGAACGAAGTCCTGCTGCCGGAGCTGTACCAGCGGCTAGGCCAGTACGAAATGCACCTGCCCGCTCTGCGGGAACGTTCTCTGGCGGAAAAGGACCAGCTTTTCCGATATTTTGTCCGCCGCTATGAAAACGCCGTCTGGGACACCCGGCGCATCCGCTACCACGTGGAATTCACACCGGAGGCGAAACACGCCGTTCTTAATGCTGTCTATCCCCGGAATATCCGTCAGATGCGGGATGTCATCAATTACAGCATCGACGCCTCTTCCCCTCTGATCGAGGACATCGGCGAAAAAAAGGAGATCACTACCGTTGTGGGCATCGAACACATCCCCTTTGAGCTGACGCCGGAACAGCCGGAACCGGAGGCCCTTCCGGAACCCAAGGAGCAGGAACAGCTCATCACGCCGCAGATCGCGGAATTTATCCTCCAGCAGGCCCAAAACGGCATGGGCCCCCGGAAAATTTCCCGTCAGCTGGAGGCCATGGGCGTTTCTCTTCCTTATTATAAAGTAGCTTATTTCCTGAAAAAGCAGACCAAGTCTTCCCCGTCGGTCTGATCTGACAGGATTTTTTGGCGGCAAATGTTTTTTCTGGACATTTGCCGTCCTTTTCTGTAAAATAAAAAACAGTTATTTTTTCTCAAAAACTGGGAAAACTGATGATAAGAAAAGGAGTCTTGGCCCTATGGAAGCCCACAGCGAAATCCATTCCATTGAATATGAAGGCATAGAAATCGAATACCAGCTGATCCGCAAGGAGGTAAAATATATCAACCTGCGGGTCAATAAATACAGCCAGGTAGTGGTTTCCGCCGCAAAGCGGGTGCCCTTTTCCGTCATCGAGGAATTTGTGCAGTCCAAAGCCCTTTGGATCATCACACATCTTGCGGAGGTGGAAAAGCTGCGCCACGCCCAGCCCAGCGGCATGCTCCAGGACGGAAAGACCGTCTACTATTTGGGAAAGCCTCTGACACTGACACTGGCCCAGGGCAGCCCGCAGATCACAAGAACAGAAACCACCATCCATATGGTCACCAGACAGTTCCAACCCCAGGAGCTTCGTTCCGAATACCTGAGCTGGCTGAGAGAGGAAGCAGAAACCGTATTTCCCAGGATTTTGGAACAGATCTACCCTCTGGTCAAAGCATTAGGCGTGCCCTATCCCTCCATACAGATCCGCAATATGCGCAGTCTTTGGGGCAGCTGTACTGTGGAAGGCGCTTCCATCCGCCTGAATCTCCAGCTGATGAAGGCGGCGCCGGAATGTATCGAGCAGGTAGTCCTCCACGAACTCCTCCATTTCTGCCAGCCGGATCACAGTAAAAAATTCTATCAGCTTATGGCGGAACGTATGCCCGACTGGAAAGCAAGAAAGGAGCGCCTGGAAACGGAGTTTAAAGACGGGATCTGATGGGTTCTTTAGGCAAGGCCGAAGGCTGTTTCCCTGAAATTTACAATGGTCCCCTGGCTTCTCTTGACAAAATCCCCCCGGCGTGGTATACTTTCTATTAAAGATGACGCGGAGTAGAGCAGTCCGGTAGCTCGTCGGGCTCATAACCCGGAGGTCGCAGGTTCAAATCCTGTCTCCGCTATTCCCAAGAGGCATTGCACCGTTAGGTGCAATGCCTCTTTTCATATATATATCCAAGGAAAACGTCCCCCCCTTCTCCTCTCCTGATACAAACCTCGTCATCCCGTCTTCTCTGTCTGCGCTTTTTCCAAAACCATCGCCCTCTGTTTTCTCTCATTGCCGCCTGGCAGTTTTTCCCGTATAATAGACCGAAAGGAGGCTTTCTTATGAACATCACCATACTTATGGATAACCATACGGAAATCGACGTGTACCATCTGGGCGAACCCGCCGTATCCTATTGGCTGGAAGCGGACGGCCGCACCTTTCTTTTCGATGCCGCCTATTCCGATGCTTTCTTGAAAAACGCCCGGGACATGGACATTGATCTGACCATTGCCGACGCCATCCTGCTCTCCCATGGCCATAATGACCATACCGGCGGGCTGACGCCCCTGCTGGAGCTGCCTTTTGCCCAAAAGCCAAAGCTGGTGGTCCATCCCGATGCCATCCTGCCCAAACGCTTTCAGGGCATGGACATCGGTTCTCCCCTTTCCCAGGAAGAGCTGGCGGCCAAAACAGAGCTATGCCTGACGAAAAGTCCCCTCTGGCTGACAGATCGGCTGGTATTTCTGGGAGAGATCCCCGCCCTTTGCGCCCACGAGCCTAAATATGCCATTGGCGAGACTCTGCGGGAAGGCCAATGGCAGCCGGACTATCTGGCGGACGATACGGCTCTGGCTTATGTCAGCGGTGACGGCTTTTATCTGATTACCGGCTGCTCCCACGCCGGCATCTGCAATATGATCGCCTATGCCAAAGAAGTAACCGGCCGTCAAAAGGTCAAGGGCATCCTGGGCGGCTTCCATCTTTTTGAGCGGAACTACCGCACAAAGCAAACCATTGATTTTATCGAAAAAGAACAGATTCCCCTGCTCTATCCCTGCCACTGCACCTCTTTCGCGGTGCGGGCGGCCCTCCATGAAAAATGCCCTTTGGGTGAGGCAAGCGTTGGGATGCGGCTGAACTGGGAATAAGACAGGAGGTTTTTTATGGAGAAAGAAACACCTTTTTCACATCTGGAACAGCATCGGGAAGAGATCTTCTCCTGGGGCCAGCTTTTCTTCCGTACAGCGGAGCTGGGCTTTCAGGAATACAGCACCTCCGCCCATATCACCGCCCTGCTGGATCAATGGCAGATCCCCTATGAAAAAAATATCGCCATGACCGGCGTCTGCGCCCGTTTGGGCACAGAGGGCTACCATATTGCCTTTGTCAGCGATATGGACGCGCTGCCCCGCCAATCCGGCATCGGCAACGTCCATTCCTGCGGCCACAGCATCCAAACGGTGCTGGCCCTCTCCATGCTGAAAGTATTGAAGGAAACGGGCCTGCCGGAAAAAACAGGCTGCCGCATCAGCTTTTTCTTTACGCCTGCCGAGGAATTTATCGACTTTGCCTTCCGGGACGAACTCATTGCCCAGAGCAAGCTCCAGTACCGCTCCGGCAAGCAGAATATGATCGCCCAGGGATATTTTGACGACGTGGACTGCGTCCTTTCCGCCCACGCCAACGGGGAAAAGGATACCTTGTTCGATATACAGTCCACGCTGACGGGCTTTCAGGCGAAAAAAGCCGTTTTCCTGGGGAAATCCGCTCACTCCGGCGCGGCGCCCCATTTAGGCCGGAACGCGCTCCATGGCGCTGTCCTCTGCCAGAACGCCCTCGCCTTTTTAAAGGAACATTTTCCTCCGGAAGCGGGCCTGCGCCTGCATCCCGTCCTGACGGAAAGCAGCGGCACCGTCAATATCATCCCCGACCGGGCAGTTCTGGAAACCTATCTGCGGGCCAATGATACGGACACCCTTCTGCGAGCAGCGGACGAAGCGGACAACTGCGCGCGTCATTGTGCCGCCGCCCTCAGTCTGGAATGCCGGATCGAGACTACACCGGGCTACCTGCCTTTGCGCCAGTCCCCGCCCCTGAACCATATCCTGCGGGAAAACATCCTTCTTCACTGTGATGAGAGCGCCCTTCTGGAAAACGTAGTCTCCGGCGCTTCCGGCGACATCGGCGACCTGAGTTTCCTGCTGCCTACCATACAGATGGGCTTTTCCGGCATCGAGGGCCAGTTCCATCATGACGCTTTTACCATCCGCGACCCGGAAAACTGCTACCTGCGTACCGCCAAGGTACTGCTGGGGCTTTGCTTCGACCTGATGACGCATCCAAAGCTGCGGGTATTTCCGGAAAATTTTGCCGAGAAAAAATCCCGTTGGCTCCAGATTACCCAAAAACAGGCAAACCATGAATAAACCTGCATATGCAATCAAAAAAACATGTAATTTTGCCCCTGTACGGGGAACATTTCTCCGTTTTTTCCGTCTAAAGCAAAGAAAAATCGGAAATGATTACGAATTATGTCATTTTTTTACAGCTATTTGCGAAAAAATTAAGGAATTTGAAAACAACTTTCCATAAAAATGTGGTATAGTGAAAATGAAAGACATGTATAAAATTGCAATGGATTCTACCAGGCATTTTACTGCATAGAAAGAAAAGATGAGGGGGAATACGCTATGAAAAAAATGATCACACTGGCGACAACAGCCGCTTTATTATTAGGCAGTACTGGTGTAACCGCCTATGGTTCCACCTTTGCCGATATTGATACCGTGCCCTGGCCCGGCGCGGCCACCTTTTTGGATCAGGCCGCTTCCCTGGGGCTTATGAGCGGTTATACAGAGGACGGCAAAAAGTACTGTAAACCCAGAAATCCTGTTACATACTGCGAAGCTACACAGCTGATGTA
>CALWKZ010000111.1 GCA_944381385.1 uncultured Anaerotignum sp.
AATCAGTTAGCTCTCTTTTTATGAATCATGAAAAAGTGTTGACAAATCGTTGCCACAAAGGGCCTTATCCCCCAAAAGCCCAGTAACTACAGGCTTTTCCGGGCCTCTGAAATCATTCCCATTCAATCGTTGCGGGCGGTTTACTGGTAATATCGTACACAATACGATTTACATGCTTCACCTCATTTACGATACGCACGGAAACACGATCCAGCACATCATAAGGGATTCTCGCCCAGTCCGCTGTCATGAAGTCTGTAGTGCTGACGCCTCTCAAAGCAATGGTATAGTCATAAGTTCTGAAGTCCCCCATAACACCAACAGAGCGCACGTCTGTAATGACCGCGAAATACTGGTTGATGCTCCGATCCAGGCCGGCTTTGGCGATTTCCTCCCGGAAGATCGCGTCCGCTTCCCGCAGGATCTCCAGCTTATCCTCTGTCACCTCACCAATAACACGGATACCCAGGCCGGGGCCGGGGAAAGGCTGACGCCATACCAGCTGCTCCGGCAGTCCCAGTTCCAGGCCCATCTGGCGCACCTCATCCTTGAACAGCAGGCGCAGCGGCTCAATCAATTCCTCAAAATCCACCACGGAGGGCAGACCGCCTACGTTATGATGGCTTTTGATAACCGCGGAGTCTCCCAGACCACTTTCGATCACATCGGGATAAATGGTGCCCTGTACCAGGAAATCCACCTTGCCGATCTTTTTTGCTTCGTCCTCAAATACACGGATAAATTCTTCGCCGATGGTTTTTCTCTTTGTTTCCGGATCAGTGATGCCCTTTAATTTGCTCAGGAACCGTTCCTGAGCATTGGCTCTGACGAAATGGGAATCAAACATATTGGCGAATGCCGCCTCTACTTCGTCCCCTTCATTTTTCCGCATTAGGCCATGGTCTACAAATACACAAGTCAGCTGCTTACCGATTGCCTTGGATACCAGAGCTGCCACAACGCTGGAATCTACGCCGCCGGACAAAGCACAGAGTGCCTTGCCGTCACCTACCTGCTCGCGGATCTTCTGGATCTGGTCCTCGATGTAATTGGTCATGGTCCAATCACCACTGCATCCGCAGACCTCATACAGGAAGTTATGGATCATATTAGTGCCCTTTGGCGTATGATTTACCTCAGGATGGAACTGCACGCCATAAAATCCTTTTTCCGGACATTCAATGGCCGCCGCGGGACAAGTCGCTGTCGTACCTATAACTCGGAAGCCCTCCGGCAGCTCCGTAACAAAGTCCGTATGGCTCATCCAGCAGATTTCCTTTTCGGAAACGTCCTTTAACAGCTTGCTGCTGGTATCAAAAGTAACTTCCGTTTTTCCATATTCGCTTCTTTCATTAGCGTTGCCTACTTTGCCGCCCAAAGTATACGCCATCAGCTGGCAGCCATAGCAGATGCCCAGCACAGGAATCCCCAGCTGAAAAATCTCCGGGGCGCAGTGGGGGGATTTTTCGTCATATACGCTGTTGGGGCCGCCGGTAAAGATGATCCCTTTGGGATTCTTCGCCTTGATCTCCTCGATAGGTTTATTCCATGGCATGATCTCACAGTAAACGTGATGCTCTCTGACACGTCTGGCAATCAGCTGATTGTACTGACCGCCAAAGTCTAAAATCACAATCATTTCTCGATCCATTCTGTTCCTCCAAATGTGTATTTATTTATTTATTTTTCTTTCCAAAAAAAAGAAAAACCTTCATCGGTTCTTGTTTCCATATTAGCATAGCCGGCCTGGATTGACAAGAGAAAAACCATTCTTTCTGCCGACACGGCTTATTCTCCCAGCAGCGCCTGTCTTCCCTCTGCCGTTACTCCCTGGATCACATACTCTGCGCCGCAGCACAGGTCAATCTCATACACACTGACCCAGTTCTTTTCCTCCATTTCCAGAAGGATTCCTTCCAATTCCTGCTGCGGCAAGCCTACCGCCTTTGACAATGCCGCCAGATCTGTTTCCCCACCGTCTTTTGTCAGGACTTCGATCTGTTCCGCCAGCTTTTTCATCTTCTCTTCCATGTCAATCGCTCCTTTTACTCCCTTATCAGGTGGTGTGCCATATTTTCGGCAAAAGCCTCCGCCCGCTCCTGGATACCGTCTACTTTTAAAATACTGGCTGGGTCATTGGCGGTTTCCAGCATAGCAAATCTAGCCGGCAGGCGGAAGGTCTTATTCATACTCATGGCGCCAATCACCTGCTCTGCCACAATGTTTCCGCCGCTGTAGCCAGATACCACAATGGCATACACCTGTTTTTCATAAAACTGGTTTTTTCGGAACAAAGCGGTCAAACGATTGATGAAGGCCGTCAGATTAGCGCTGAGCGCATCGTTGTAATTAGGGCAAAGCAGCAGCGCCGCATCGCACTCCATAATCGACGGATATACCTGCTCCGCAATGACGCCGCCATAAAAACAGTTCATCTCCTCGCCAAAATGCAGGCACATCTTATAGGGACAGCCGGAGCAGTCGTAAATGGTGCCATTCCGCAGGGAGATCTCCTTGATCTCCATTTTATCCAGCGGCAGATGTTCCTTTACCATTTTCCATAATGTGGTGGTATTGGAGGTTTTATGATTGCTGGCATGAAGCACCAGAAGTCTGCTTGTTTTTTTGGGGTTCGGCTGGAATTTCATCAATTCCTCCACCATACGTAAGGCCGCCGCCTGATAAGCGCCCATATGATCCAGTTCCAGATTCATAGCCTGGATATTGAAATTCTGCAAAGAGCCGGTGCCCTCCACCATCCCCCTGCCCGGGAAGGCACAGCCGCAGAGATTGGCCGTAAACATCAATTCCCTGGCTACGGATTTCGTGTAAAGTTCGCTGGCGCCATCTACCAAAATCACGCCCGTACAGCCTTCCAGCATTTCCGGCTCTGTACGCATTTTCTTCAAAAATCGGAAATATTCCAGATTGATGCCGGAAATCCCCAAAGGCACCACAAAAAGAAGGCGCTTCCCTTGCAGAGAGTGAAAATCCTTGAGCTCCGAAATCACCGTCACATCATATCGCTTCGCAATTTCTTCCAAAATCGTATGCAGACGTTCTGTCTTTCTCTTATCCTCGCACTGCGGATAGATCATGGTCAAAGGCGTTTTCATCGGATCGCCTCCAATCCGTCATAAGCCTTTTGTATTCTGGCAAACAAAGCCTCCGGCAAAGGCAGATATTCCATCTCCGCCGTATCTCCCGTTTTGTTCTTGCAGCCCATATAGACTCCCGCCAGGAAGTTGGAGCTATAATGCCACTCTCCCCGCAGGGTCAGCAGCAGAGAAATGGCCGCGGAGGAAATGGCCGGCGCCACATAAGGCTTAAAGCCCAGCTCCCGCATCCGCAGGTTCGCCTCTACCGCCATTTTGGTCAGTTCCCTGGACAGGCTGTCATCATAATGCTCGATACTGTTGGCGATTACAAGATCCTCCCCATGGGGACCGAAAGCCCTGCCTTCCGTCAGAAATGATGCAAATCGAAGCTCCTTTTTCGCGTAGTAAGCCGCTCTGGCGTTCATAACCCCCAGGCCATAGCCCTGGATCTGCTCCGGGCGCAGACCTTTCCAGTCCATTTCCCCGTTCTCCTCCTGATTGGACGCCAAAAACGCCGCCCGGCACAAGGGGTCCACAGGATCAGAGACCACGGCAAATATTCCCTGAAAACCTGCTTCTCTGGCTTTTTTGGCAAATATGGATACAATAGAGCGATTGGCTTCATACTGTGCCATACGCACATCCACCTGCTCCTGCCCTACGGGCGGGATACCCTTGGAAGCACAGAAAACGAATATATCACAGACAAAAAGATCTTCTTCCCGCAGTATCTCCACTTGGGGCAGGCAGTCATACTCCCAGGGAAAAGCCGCCTGGTTCAATTCTCTCTCCCATCTGTCGCAGACAGCGGGGTTCACGTCATAAATACCGATGGTCTCCAGACAGTCGCCGCCCATGAGCTTCAAAGCCGTCAGCACCGTACTGCCCACATCTCCCAGGGCCAGCAGATGCAGCCGCTTTTTCTCCTTTTTTTCAGCTTTCAGCCGCTGCGTCCATGCTTCCTTTGTACCATAAGCCAGATTGGCGAAATATACTTCCCCTGTTTCCATGGCCTCCCTGACTTCTTTTACGAAGTCAGGCGCCATGGTTTTCTCCTGTTTTTCCAGATACTTCCCATCCAGCCAGCCCAGGCTTTCCTCCTCCGCCAGCATGGCCGGATGGGTGATGCTGCAAAGCCCCTTGTTCCGCAATGGATGCCGCTTTCCCAAATAAACGGTTTTTCCATCCATTTTCAAAACTTCCATGTTCTCTTCCTCCTTATTTTACGAGATGCTGTAAACGTATCAGCTGCTCGATATCATTTTCCACATAAACGGACGCCGCCAGATGGCTGTCATAAGCCACGCAGTCCCCTCTGTCCGGCATACGGGGAGAGATGATGACCTCACCCAGCCGTCCCAGTGTCAGGCTCCGCTCAAACTGCGCCTGGTACTCCTCCTCCAGCACAGACAAGATCTCTTTCGCGTTTTGCAGGCAGACCATGGAAAGATCATAAATGCTTTCCTTGGACGCCCCCGGCATAAAGCCCGGCATCACATAGGGCAGAATCAGATTGATGCCGTTAAGGCCGCTGCCCTTTTCCGGATGCTGCCGTTCCACGCCGTCGCCGCCGATAAAAGGATACATACTGGTCTCCACGAACCATACCCGCAGGGATGGAATAAAGTAGGCGCTGTCCACCTTTCTTCCCTGAATCTGCATCAAATCCTTGCCTCTGCCGGATACGATGCCAATAACCAGACGGTCGATCTCCACATCTTCCGCCTTGAACAGAGGGTCCAGCTCCCGGATGCGATAGCCCTTGTGCAGATAATCGTCCACCAGAATCACCGGACGCCGGAAGGACTTAATGGTTCTGACCTGACTGTGCAGCGGAAGATATTCCGGGAACTCCGCGATCTTAAAGGCGTGGATATCCGAAGCGAATATTTTTTCCGTATGCAGCATTTTTGTCACCGTATTGGGAATGGCAATGCCCTTTAAGATCTTACCGAAGGGCACACACATTTTTTTGCCCAGGGTACGCACCGGCAGTACCTCCTTCGGCACATTATTGGCCTTTGTAATTAACTCAATGAGGCGGTTATACATAATGCCGGCATTAAAGGAAATGACCAGTTCTCCCGGATAGAGCTTCGTTAATGCCCTCTGGAACCGATGATGGGCCTCATCCAGCACCTGCAATACGCGGGGATTGGTATTAAAAGGCTCCTTGATAGCCGTCTGCACATTATTATAAAAGGTAATAGGATTTTTCATATCCACAACATAGATCTCCCGCTTCGCCGTATGCATAGGCAGGGGTACAAAGCCCTGGCGTTCCAGAATATCCCGGTATTTCGGCAACGCCGTACCGGTTCTGGGGCTGAAAATAGCGTAGGTAAAATCCTGACTCAGACAGTTGGCCAAAACCTCTGTCAGAAGAATCTGCTGGAGATCGGCAATCTTCGACTGAGGATGCGTATAGCAGGCCGTCACCAGCACGATCTTGCCGGATGTTTCCTCCCGGATATAGCCTGCCGTCTGGATATCGCCAAATTCCTGGTACAGCTCTGTGGTAGGGATATGGCGGTATACCATGATACCGTCGATGCGTCCTCTGCCATCCTGGTCAAATACGATGGTGGCCAGGCTGTCCTCCTCCAGCAGCGCAGCCGTCAATGCCTCCATTTTTTCCGGTTCTCCGCCGCATTCCTGTATGATCTGGAGGGTCTCCGTTCCTTTGTCAAAATGACGGATCTCCACCGATCTGGTCTGGAGCAGCCGTTTATACTGAGGCTCCCGCAGATACAGACTGTTTTCGTAAATATAATTCTGCGCCACCGTATCAATGAGATTGGAAATATCCCGGTTATGGTCGATATTTTCCCGGATACGTGTAGAGCTGATATCCTCAAAATGCATGGGCAGCTTCAATTCCACCACCGTATTCTGGATCATGTCATAGGAGACCTCTTCCGGCTCCCCTTCGCCGGTTCCTGTGGTCCGGCGGAAGATGACATGAGGAAACGTCATGATGGAATTCTCTTCCGGCTCCATTTTATAGGAAGAAGCATTGCGTACCACGTCACTGCCCACCACCGTATAGACCTCTTTTCCGGGGAACAGCTCCCGCAGATGCTTCAGGTCCTGTGGATTGGCAATATTCACCGGCTGATCCGAAGGGAACAGATAAATATTTTCCTCGTCGGCTACAGACATATGCAGGATGCGCCGCCGCACCATATGGGGCTGTGCCTTTTTGGACCAGGAAAATTCATCCAGCGCCAGATAAACCGTAAATCCCAGATCCCGAATCTCCCGGGCGATCTCCTTGTGCCCCAGCGTAAAGGGGTCGAAGGTGCCGGGGAAAAAGGCGATCTTCTGTGGCTCCTGGAAGGAAAATGCCTTCTGCGCAAAGAGATAATCACTGATAAAGCGATATACAAAGTTCCAGCCTGCCGTATGATTGAAGAAGGTCAGCTCGGAGTGCTCCTCTTTTTCAATCAGCATCAGCATCTTTTTGCCCATAAAGGCGAACATATCTTTTTTCTCCCGCATGGTCAGCAGATCTCCGCCGAACAGCTCATGACCCACTACCCAGAAGGCTTCCCGCTTCACGTTTTCCTGATAGTTGGCAAAGCCTTTTAATATCATGCCCAAAATCCGTTTTTTCCGTTCCTCATAAACCTGTATCTTTTCCGGGAAGCGAGAACGGTAGGCGGCATAATACTGCATCATAACGCCTACGGTATCCAACGCCACACTGGCCACACGTTCGTTGGTGCTGCTCTGGAGCCGCTGGAGATCATTGATAAACTCATCCAGTTCCTTCGGATGCAGGAACATAACGAATTCTCCCAGATAACGGGGAATATACTTGGAAAACTCAAATTCTCCGATTTCCAGCCCCTTGGTCAATTCAATGGCCACCTCGTTCCGCTGGTCCCAGGAAAGCATGGGCGCCAGTTTAACCAGAGTCTCCCCGGCATAATGGCGCACAGAGACCTGCTCGCTCACCTTCAGCAGATTGGAAAGGTGGGTCGCCACATGGAGCTTTGGCATTTCCTTTCCCCGCAGGATACGGTCATACAGCAGACTGATATTGACAATTTTGATCTTCCAGGGCGTGGCCGCCTTCAGATTATCCAGAAAAATATCGGAAACCACACGGCTGTCCTCGAAAATACGGCGGTAGGATACCCCCGGCAGACTGCCTTCCATCTGATATTCCTCCTGAATGGTATATACCAGATATTGCAGGCTCACATCTCCCTTGACGGATACCGTCTCCATGATCCGGCAGACCTCCGCCTTCATAGCCGGCAAACGGCGGAACACCGCCGCCATATCTTTCAGATTCAGCAGCACCGCCGAACGGATCTCCAAAGAATCAGAAGCGGCGTAATAAGCCATAAAATCCAGATAAACCAGCTGTTCCTCCTCCGACAGCAGCTCCATAGGCAAAGAGGCGATGGTATCCAGCAGAATAAAGGCCGTTTCATCGTTCCAGTCCGTTCTGCGGTAATACTCCGTTACCGGGCGGATATAGTTCCTTCTGTTTTCCTTCCGGCAGTTCGCCATCAGAGAGATCACCACACGCTTCAGGCCATAGCCCATCCATCTTCTGTGGCGGTCAATCATTTTGTGGTCGGGAATAATAATCATCCCCAGGTATTTCTCCCACATTTCATAGCTGTTGGTATCATCCAGCACCAGACTGACGTCCACCGGCAGCTCCTTGCCGTATGAAATATCATAGTGGGCAATGATCTCTCCCAGAAGGTCTGCCGACTGACGGCGGATATCCCCTTCCCTGTGGAACATCAGCTCATAGAGAAAAGCCGCCGACATCTGTTTCTGCCGCTGGTTCATATATGTATAATACTCCGCGAAAATATTCAGGTATGCCCGGGAATCTTTCCAGTCTCTGGTGCTTCTGGCAGCCTCCAGAATATCCCCGAAGGACAGCTCCCGGCTCAATTTATGCATCAAGCGGATATTGTGGTCAATGGCAATATACTTGAATACATCCACGGTCTCATCCACATTCAGCAAAGCGTGGTTCTTATGGGAAACCGCAGACAATGCGCACTGGGTCAGATCCACATTCACACCCAACGCCGTCATATAATGCTCAAAATCCTCCAGCCTGGAATATACATGGCGGTATCTGTTTTCTTTGGCCGTATCCACATTATCCAATTTATCCAGAATCACCCGGAAGGATTCCTCCAGACTGTAAAATCCCATGATCTCCTTGCCGTTTTCATAGCCTCTGCTCTTAACTCTGAAATCGGCATAAATCAGGATCAGAGATTCCACCGGCAGGTTATCCAACTCCAGATCCCAAGTGGAGTGGTTGGCGGCAATATGGCCAATGGTAGAAAGGTCATGGTTTTTGAACCAGACATCCGTATAGTAATAATGCAGATAGGGAATCCTTCTGACCTCATTTTCCCGACAGCCGTATTTGCCGATATCATGGCCCGCCGCCGCGCCGGAAACCAACAAAAGATCCACGGGAATCCCCGCCCGTACCAGCTGTCTGGCAATGTGCATGGAAATATGATGTACGCCGGCTACATGGGCCAGCATATCAAAGGGCATGATCTCCCTACCGATCCGCATCAGCTCATAGAGATATTCCTTTTCAAAGGCAGCCAGAAAATTCTCGTATTCCTGAACATACGGACTGCCCTCCCGTTCCGGCTCTTTGGCAAAGTCAAAGTTCCTTGTCCGAAGAAAAGGCAGTTTCTCCTCTTCTCTTTTCAGAAAATACCGAAGACAGACCAGATAAAAATAGACCGAAGCCCCGTAATCTCCGGAAAGCTCCAGATCATCCCGATGAGGATATATCTTTTGGATCAGATAGTGATATATATAGGAAAGCCATCCCTCCTCTGGGCTGACGCCGGAAATCTCTTCCATGGCTTTCTGGCATAAAGCCAGCACGCTTTCACAGGAGACCTCCTCCCGAGAAAGGATTCGGTCGACCCCTTCCGCCCAGACCTCTCTGTCCATCACAGCCAGAACCGTCTTTTTCCGTATCTTTATATTTTTCAGGAAATCCCGCTCTGTCAAAAGCGCCTGCAAGTCCCGATAAATGGTTTGTATCTGTTTTTTCCGCATAACATCCCGCCCTTCTCTTGTCACTTGTTTTTATTCTATCATTTCTAATTTTTCCTTGCAAATTTTTCTATCGGCAGCGGCCCTCGCACGCCCTTTTATGCACTCGATGCATAAAATAAATTCATGTGTTTTTTATTTCAAATTTCAAATCTATTCATTTATTTAATAGATTTATATGTAAAAACATATAAAAAACCATATTTATTCACATTTTCGCTGTTTTGTATTATGAAAAATCATAATTATTTCCATTGACATAATACAAATTCATTGATATATTTAATAAAAACGTACCACCATCAGCAAAACCGAAATATCCGCGCACAAATGTCTGCCGGATAAAAACCAACGGAAAGGGTGATCGCGCAATGATTACATACAACAAACAGAAAAACCTGCTGGAACTGCTGAGCTACCAGTACAGCCTGCAGGATGTGGAAGAACCCAATCTCTACCGGGATAATTTCAGCTACGATGAAGTACCTAAGGTAACCTTCAACTATCGTCTGGTTCCCATGAACTGTCCCGATGAAATCTTTATCACAGATACCACCTTCCGCGATGGACAGCAGTCCAGAGCGCCCTATACCGTGGAACAGATCAAAAAGCTTTATGAAATGCTCCATCGTCTGGGCGGCCCCAAAGGCAAGATCCGTCAGTGCGAATTTTTCCTCTACAGTGAAACAGACAGAAAAGCCATCCGGGCCTGCCAGGAAATGGGCTTTGACTTCCCGGAGATCACCGGCTGGATTCGCGCGACCAAGGAGGATTTCCAGCTGGTAAAGGATATGGGTCTGAAGGAGTGCGGTATTCTGGTCAGCTGCTCCGACTACCATATTTTCCACAAACTCCATAAAACAAGAAAACAGGCCATGGACGGCTATCTGGAAATCGTCAAGGCGGCGCTGGATATGGGCATCCGCCCCCGCTGCCACTTTGAGGACGTTACCAGAGCCGATTTCTACGGCTTCGTTGTTCCTTTCGCTCAGGAACTGCGCCATCTGATGGAACAGTACCAGATCCCCGTAAAAATCCGCTTCTGCGACACCATGGGCTACGGCGTGCCTTATCCCGGCGCTACCCTGCCCCGCAGCGTACCCGGCATCATTTACGGCATCAATCACTTTGGCCAGTTCCCCAGTGAACTGATCGAATGGCACGGACACAACGATTTCTACAAAGCCGTTGTAAACGCTACTACCGCATGGCTTTACGGCGCGTCCGCAGTCAACTGTTCTTTGCTGGGCATCGGCGAACGCACCGGCAATACCCCGCTGGAGGCTATGGTCATGGAATACGCCCAGATGCGCGGTACTTTGGACGGCATGGACCCTACGGTCATCACAGAAATCGCCGAGTATTATGAAAAAGAGCTGGATTACAAGATTCCAGCCCATACACCTTTTGTCGGCGCTGACTTCAATGTGACCCGTGCCGGCATCCACGCCGACGGTATCGCCAAAGACGAGGAAATTTACAATATCTTCAACACAGCGAAGATCCTCAATCGCCCTCTCGGCGTAGAAGTCAACAAAAACTCCGGTCTGGCCGGCATCGCTTACTGGCTGAACCACGAACTCCATCTGGAAGGCGAAAATAAAATCAGCAAAAGCGCGCCGGAGGCGGCCATCCTCAAGGAATGGGTTGACAAGCAGTATGACAACGGCCGTGTTTCCTACATCAGCAAAGAAGAGCTGATCGAGGCCATGAAAGAGCTGACACCTCACCTGGCGGCAATGCTGCCGGAATAAGAGAAGATAAAAAATATTAGGAGGCTTTCACTATGAATATTACGGAAAAACTCATCAAATCCCATCTGGTCAGCGGCGAGATGATCCCCGGCAAGGAAATCGCCATTAAAATCGACCAGACACTGACACAGGACTCTACCGGCACCATGGCATATTTGCAGTTTGAAGCCATCGGCATCCCCCGTGTCAAAACAGAGAAATCCGTGGCATATATCGACCACAACACATTACAGACCGGCTTCGAGAACGCCGACGACCACAAATACATCCAGACCGTAGCCAAAAAGCACGGCATTTACTTCTCCAAGCCCGGCAACGGCATCTGCCACCAGGTACATCTGGAACGCTTCGGCAAGCCCGGCAAGACCCTTCTGGGCTC
>CALWKZ010000112.1 GCA_944381385.1 uncultured Anaerotignum sp.
AATCAGTTAGCTCTCTTTTTATGAATCATGAAAAAGTGTTGACAAATCGTTGCCACAAAGGGCCTTATCCCCCAAAAGCCCAGTAACTACAGGCTTTTCCGGGCCTCTGAAATCATTCCCATTCAATGGTACCTGTCGGCTTCGGTGTCAAATCATACAGTACGCGGTTAACACCTTTAACCTCATGGGTAATGCGTTCCGTAATATGCTGCAGCAGCTGGAACGGCACATCTTCCACCGTAGCCGTCATGGCATCTCTCGTATTTACGGCACGGATAATCACCGGCCATTCGTCCGCACGCTTATCATCCCGTACGCCTACGGATTTAAAATCAGGAATAATGGTAAAATACTGCCATACCTTCCCTTCCAGACCATTTTTCGCGAATTCCTCCCGGAGGATAGCGTCAGATTCCCGCACAGCCTCCAAACGGTCACGTGTAATCGCACCCAGACAGCGCACACCCAGACCGGGACCAGGGAAGGGCTGACGGAATACCATGCTGTCCGGCAGACCGATGGCCTTGCCTACCACACGCACCTCGTCCTTAAACAGCAGACGCAGAGGCTCAACCAGTTCAAATTTCAGATCCTCCGGCAGACCGCCTACATTATGATGCGCTTTTACTGGGCCGCTTTCCAGAATATCTGGATAAATGGTGCCCTGTGCCAAAAATTCAATGCCCTCCTGCTTCCGGGCTTCCTCTTCAAAGACGCGGATAAATTCCGCACCGATAATCTTACGTTTTGTTTCAGGATCGTCTACGCCGGCCAGCTTATCCAAAAAGCGATCCACAGCGTCTACATACACCAGGTTAGCGTCCAGCTCATCCCGGAATACCCGAACCACCTGTTCCGGCTCGCCTTTGCGCAGCAGACCATGGTTTACATGAACACAAACCAACTGTTTGCCGATGGCTTTAATCAAAAGTGCCGCTACAACGGAAGAATCCACGCCGCCGGACAGTGCCAGCAGGACTTTTTTGTCTCCCACTTTTTCCCTGATCTCCTCTACCTGCCGCGCGATAAAGGCTTCCGCCAGCGCAGGCGTTGTGATCCGCTCCATGTTTTCAGGTCGTTTGTTGTTTTCCATAGAATATCCCTCCATGATCTTTTCTTTCCTCACACTTGGAAAACGCTTCCGCGTTAAGGCGGTTCCCATTTTTCCTCTGTGGATTTCTCCAGCGCATATTCCGGCAGTGTCTGTCCAGATAGCAGTCCGTCACCGCCGCAAAACAATATTTTGTCATATTATACCATAAAACAGCATTTTATGCCAGTCCCGAAAAACCAGTTTCCGGCGTTCCACGAAAAAGGAATGCAAACCATTTTTCAATAAGATGCATCCCCCTCTTTCTCCTCAAGCCCCAGAGTTCCTTTCTGTTCCTGAGAAATAAATATGTATCCCCTTTTCCCCACCCCACAGAAACAGTCAATATCTGGTAATGACAATAAAAAAATAACCATACATCTGTACACGATCGGAGCGTAACCATCCATGAGGATTCGAACCTCTGCCTGCTCTTCGGCATACCAGACATATCATTTTCGCACTGCTGCCTTTGACATTCGCCCTGTTTCTGCTGTCCCATATAAAATTATTCCATCAATTCCGTTCTCCAATTATATTCCTGGAGCTTATTATCCAGAAGGCGCAGCTCCTTTGACATACTGTCGATCTCAGACTGCCACTGCGCAACGGATATGGTTGGTTTGATTCTGATTTCCGTGTTTCTGGCACGATAGGAGGTCATGCTTCCTTCGTGGGCCACATCCCGGTACACAGCGATTTTCATAATAAGAGCATCCTTCCGTGCGATCATTTCCGTTAAAGACATTCCATCCACAAAAGTTTTGCAGTTCGTTTCATTGATATGCGCAATCAGATAAGCCAGGCGGGAGACAGACGCATCCAGCTCTCCTTTTAATGTTTCCACATTTTCCGCCGGTTCTTCTCCCTCCTGTACCAATGCATTATTTCTCAGCCGGTCATTCAGCTGATCTATGTGCCGATTCAAGTCCGCCCGTTCCTGCAACGCTTCCGCCAGTTTCATAAAACCACGCTCCCATCTATTTTTTCACTTCTTCCTGCGCCCCTGCTTTCCAATCTTCCCAGTATCTCCCCATTTTATCAGCCATCTCTGCATCCATTTGCCATAATTCCTGTGATAATAAACCAAAGGCAATCTCATAGAAAACATTCACAGAAAAAACTTCTTACTCTAAAAAGGAATGACTCAAAATATAAAACACCTCCTGGGCAGGCGTATGCTTGCGTTCCTTCGGCGGCAAAGTATCGTCATAGGCATTTGCGTCCTCCGGCAGCACCGCCATCACCGGACTATCCGCATAATACCATTTTCGGCCATCCAATGCGCCCGGTTTCAGCTCTTTGACCAGCATAGCCGCCGGAAATTTATCTCCCTGCATGCATACATTATGCTTCTTGCAGCTTACAAAACCACTGGATACATAATTAGAGGGCGTCCCAAAAATGACCACAGTATCATATCCCATAGCAAGGGCCTTTTCAAAGGAATGCCGCATCAGCAGTTTTCCAAATCCTCTGCGCTGATACTCCGGGGCAATGCATAAGGGACCAAAGGTCAGAATATCTTTTTCCTGTCCCTGGGCATCTGTCAGTGTGGCTTTTGTGTACATGATATATCCCACGATTTCGCCGTTCAGCTCCAGAACAAAATCCAGTTCCGGAATAAAATCCTCATGTCCCCGCATGGTATGAACAAGATAATGCTCCACACATCCAGGCACATACAGATTATAAAAAGCGTTTCGCGTAATCGTTTCCACTACCTCGTAATCTCGGGGCTCTTCCCTACGAATTTTCATCAATTCCGTTTCCTCCTTACATTCTGTTTCGCCGCTCTGGCATTTGAGCGTAGTATACCATAAAACTTTTTGTTAATCTACATTTTGTATATGGCCTGCTCCTCCCGCTTCCCTTGCTTGGGAAATCAGTCATCGGCAAATTATAGATAAAAAAGATATATATTATATTCTCTTGTGCGCTCTTGACTTTGCCATCGTTTTTTGCTACGTTTTAATTTACAGAAGTCTTTGACATCCTGTAATATCTCCAAATTGCTTTTAGCAGGAACCAAAAAACGGATTGGAAAATCTATTTATAGCCCCAAGGATTAACCTAAGGGAAAACGGGAGGACACATATGTCTTTTGATAAAACAATTCAAATGTATATTTTCGACGGCAACCCGAATGGCCGCATTATGTGTGAACTATCCAATTGGAACGGTCGAGTCTATAAAATTTCCAGAAATGAGCTGAGCCAGTTTGCGGAACGGCCAGATGCCGACAATACTGGCGTCTACTTTCTTCTTGGCAAGGATGAAAACAATGTCGATACTGCATATATCGGAGAAAGTGAAAAAATACTGACTCGTTTAAGACAGCACCTGAAGGATTCTTTCTATTGAAATGACTGCATTATCGTTGTCAGCAAGGATAATTTACTGAATAAGGCACATGCAAAATTTTTAGAAAACAAATTCTATGCGTTAGCCAAAGCAGCCGGACGTTCTGTTATCATAAACAGTACCATTCCCACCTGCTCCTCTATTTCAGAATATGATGAAGCAATGCTGTTGGAATTTATCAGCAACGCAAAATTGCTGGTAAATACCCTTGGCTATAAAATATTTGACTCCGTCGAAGATAGTTCTATCAAAGAAAAGGAAGACCCTCTTTTCTTTTACATTCAGGCCGCACGCGGAGCCAATGCAAAGGGCATCATTGTCGCAGATGGTTTTGCTGTTCTGAAAGATTCCGTCATCGCTGCCTCGACTGTGCCAAGTATGGCCGACAGTTTGATTCGCCTTCGCTCGGAATTGCTCCAGAAAGGGATCATTGATGCATCCTTTCATTTCACAAAGGATTATATTTTCTCCAGCCCTTCCTTGGCAGCCGCCATCGTTATGGGAAGGCGTGCCAACGGGCGGACAGAATGGAAAACCTCCGAGCATAAATCCATTAAGGATATTGAAGAAGAAGGTTTAAAACAAAAAAAGAGCTAACTGACGAATCAAAATCAGTTAGCTCTCTTTTTATGAATCATGAAAAAGTGTTGACAAATCGTTGCCACAAAGGGCCTTATCCCCCAAAAGCCCAGTAACTACAGGCTTTTCCGGGCCTCTGAAATCATTCCCA
>CALWKZ010000113.1 GCA_944381385.1 uncultured Anaerotignum sp.
TTTTTCGCGATGCCCAGCAGCTTGATCTCACAGCCCAGCTCATGAGCGTAGCGGATATCTTTTGCAGTTACTTTGGAAATTCCTTCGGTATATACATCGTCAAAAGTTACCGGTGTATGGAAAGCGATAGAGGCAAGTATCGCCAGTTTTCTTCCGGCGTCGTAGCCTTCAATATCCGCCGTAGGGTCTGCCTCCGCATAGCCAAGATCCGTCGCCAGCTGGAGGGCGTCGGAAAATTCCATACCCTCTTCGGCCATTTTTGTCAGGATAAAGTTCGTTGTACCGTTGATGATCCCCATGACTTCGGAAATATTATTGCCTACCAGGCACTGCTTCAAAGGTCTGATGATGGGGATACCGCCCGCTACTGCCGCTTCAAACAAAAGGTCGCATCCGTGCGCCTTCGCCTCGTCCAAAAGTTCGTGGCCGTGGGTCGCCATCAGGTCCTTATTGGCGGTTACCACATGCTTTCCTTTTGCCAAAGCTTCTTTGATATATGTTCTGGCCGGTTCCAAACCACCCATAACCTCCACAACGATCTCGATGCTGTCATCCTGAAGGATCTCGGACCATTGATCCGTTAATTTATCGGCAGGAACCTTATCCTCATATTTCTTCTTGTTCCGTACCAGGACCTTTGCGATTTCCAGAACACATCCGATTTTGTCTGGCATATTTTCTTTCTGCTTTTCTATGATCTCATAAACGCCGCTGCCGACTGTACCCATTCCTAATAACGCGATTTTCTTCACACTGGCTTCCATTGACACTCCTCCATATTTTTTTCCTTATTGTTTTTGTGATATAGAAAATTTTAACACGAAAAATGCCAATGTCAACCCATTTTGTCTTTTTTTCAAGAACATTTTTCCATACGTCAGAAACACTTCGTTTCTTTTCATACTTTTTGTACAAATTTATGAATTTATTTTCATGCAATACCAACATCTGTTATTTTATCAAATAATTGCAGGCAGTCTGCCCTATGTTGTCATAGAAGAGAATAGAAAAATGAATTTCACGGCGAATCTGCTGTAAAAAAAGTTTATGCTGTCTCATTTTCTGTATCTAAATGCTGTCTGCTTTCCTGCTCCAGCGTGTATTTGTCCCGACAGATCAGATTCTAGACGGGAACGATTTCATACCCTTTTTCCTTCAGGTTCTTTTAAATCGCTTCCAAAGCCTCTGGCGTATATTTCTGTCATTACGGAAAAGAATCATGGAGCCATTGGATAAGTGCTTATATGGGAGCATCTGGTTGATTTTTGACTGTACGCCCGATTCCTTCCCGTCTAAGCTGTCAATACTGGAAAAAATACTTCCCGTTATTTTTGCATTTATCAATACTTCCCGTGGAAGATCAAATCGGTTTTTCCGTTTTTCAATAGATAACAAAGCAAACCTTCATGATCTACGACTGCATTTTTTATCACATTCGGCTCCTGCTGATCTGTTGTATAAATGTGATCCATATGATATAAATCGGGGGTATTTTTATAATGGGCTAAAAAGCGATACACAGGAATGGTATCCTCCACAGGCTTTTCAATTCCCCAGCCAGGAGGAGTTTCCCTTTTATAATTTCTTCGTTCTGCCGCTAAAAATTCTCCTGTGTCTGTGGAATAAAAATGATCGTGTATATTAGAAGCCCAACCTCTGAAGATGGGAACATCCACTGCCGTATAATCCGTCACGCCGCCTCTTTGGGAACGATCTACCAAAGCATATCCCATACAGCCTTCACAAAAATACCCCAGATTTCCTAATGTCTGGATTTCCTTCAGATCAGTTGTATACAAATGATCATGGTTTTCTCTGCAATAAAAGCGGAAAAATGGAATCTTAATGCTAAATCCTTTCGGATAATAATGTGCCTGCAGCAAATCATTCAAAGTTTCATAATGGGCACGATCTTTTGTTTTTACCCGGAATTTTTCTGATGTGATGGCACTGTACAAAAACAATGACGTAAGGCGTTCCGCCAAAAACGCCAGCAGCCGGAATCTGGTTTTTTTTGACTGCCCTGGTTTAAAAGGCGGACGATACATGGGCAGTGCGTCGATGTCTTTTTTCAATCTGGCATAGACATTATCCAGCATAAAGAAAATAAATTCGCAATAAGCATCAAAAAACTTTTTATTCGCCATGGTCAGGCATTTATAATATCCTTTTTGATCTCTTCCATAGAAGTGAAGGTTAAAATTTCTTCCCAAATCCATATATTGATCATACTTGCTATTGTAAATAATAGACGCACAAGTATCGAACAGTTTTTCTCCAAGGGGATGGCATGCGCAAAACTGGTCATACAGACAATTTGTTCCTAACTCCTGCAGCGTCATCGGTGTGGAAGTAATGACATCGGCGTCTGACATTTCTTCCTCTATTCTTTTTTGATTGTATCCTAGATGATCCAGAAAAGCATTTTGCGGATGGTTTTTCCCATCATTCAAATCCAAAAAAGAACGATAGTGCATCAACCCATAAATGTCATGGGAACGATTTTCCAAATCCAGTAGACACCCGTGAACTCGCTGTACAGATCATGTTTTTCAATGATATTGTCTTTCGTGTCATCTCGCAAATTAAATCGAAAGCCGTATCTTCCTTCCGGACCGCTGAGAATGGAAAAAACGCAGTTATTTTCAAATTCGGGATAATTTTCCCCGCCATGATGGATCACATATACACCGCAATTACTCATAAATACTGACTCCTTTCCACAATATAACTTAAAATACTAAATTTCTTATACCATTACTATATTGAGGAAAAATTCCCGAGTAAAGTTAGAAAACCCTTAAATATCTATATTTTATCGCAAAAATCGACAAAAGGAGAAGCGAAGGCTTTCTCTGATCGTCATTGATTTGTACCTTGTTCGCCGCCGGCGATCTGACAAATTACAATATACAATTGATTGAAAACCCACCTTTTCCCTATAGAAAAGGTGGGTTCATTTTTGTTATATTTCCTTTTTTACATCAACTTTCGGCTGGAATCTGTCTGCCTTCATGATCCATCGTGTAATTATCCCGATAAATCAGTTCCGAGACAGGAACGACTTCATACCCCTTTTCCTTCAGCCCCTTCAAAATTGTGTCTAAAGCCTCCGGCGTATATTTCGCGTCGTTATGGAAAAGAATGATGGAGCCATTGGATAGGTGCTTGTGTGAGAGCACCTGATTGATTTCTGACTGTACGCCCAGTTCCTTCCAGTCCAAGCTGTCAACACTAGAAACAAAAAATAAAAAATCAATTTCCTGCATATTACTCACCAATACCAATAACTCTTTGCTACTTCAAAAGCTTCATACAGTTTTCTTCTGTCAGCATTGCTCATACCAGGGGTAAACTGTTTTATGGTATTGATCTGTTTTGTGTTTTTTTCATATCCATTATAGGGTTCCCAACTCAACTTTTTTAACTGAAGAGAAAGTCGTTCAAAATCATCAACAGAAAGAACACCTCCGCTAGTTTCCCATTTTTTTGTTAATTTTGTGGCTTTTGGGCAGAAATGCTCGAACAATTCTTTTTTTATCTTCTGGTCTAAAGTAACGCTGTTTATATAATCATAGATTTCATTGTTTTTTCGCTGTTCTTTTGCGGAATCAGAAAATAAATCTATCTTGTTTCTATAGCTTTCCTCTATACTCTGAATTTTCATTTGAATTTTCGCAGCATCGTTATATGAAAGGCCTTTATTTTTTAGGAAATTATACTCTTCCCACTCTTCTGTACTGCTTAATACTTCATGTGAATAGAAGAATTCTGATTCATCCCGGGAAAGTTTTTGTGACATCAGAGTTTTAAATTTTTCCGCTTTGGTGTCAGCATTTTCAAGACTGTTATATACCTCCACAAATTTTTGCGCGCTGGTACCGTATAACTCATTCATTCTCATTTGTTCTTTTGTTTTATTGACCGACAATCCTTTAAACCCATTTTCAATGTATTCTCTGCCTTCCGGCAAAGCCCATTTCCCAAAAAGTCCCGCTTGTACCCAAGCAAGAGGATCTTCCTGATCCACAGGAAATTGCAGTTTGTCTTCCGTTTTTCCGGAGCTGTAGCTGCCTCCTTCTGCCATAGTCTTTAATCCATCTATGGATTTTCTGAGCTGACCGCCGCCAGCCGGAGGCAAAAGATACAACAAAGAAGAGGACGCCTCTTTTAATGTCTTGTCTCTGGCGTATGCAAAGGAAGCATCTCCTCTTTGCGCGTCCGCCCATGCCCCGGCAATTCCTGCAATGTCCATCCCTGCGCTGGATAATGGAATACGACCGCCGTCAAAAACCAGACCGCCAATAAAAGGCATCTGTTCCCCCGCTCTTGCAAGCAGCTCTTCTACAGCCTGCGATCCGCCCAGCTCGTTGGCCTCTTCAAATGGCACAAATCCGTTTCCGCTTGCCAAGTCGGAAAGAATATCCAAACTGTTCCGCATCCGCTCTCCCGTAAAGTCGCCGACAGTCTCGTTGACAAATCCCCACGGGTCAAGCGCGGATCTTCTGCCGGTGATCTTTTCATACACATCATTATATAGGTAGGAACCGATCACAATTTGTGCGTATGCGTTCATAATTTTGCGGATATTTCCATTTTGCTCTTTCGGAATATCCTTCAGCAGAAAATCAAGCTGGTTGTTCACCTCTAATTGGAACATAGTCAAAGGCTTTGCCATTTTGCTGGAGAAAATGGTTGGCATAGAACCTTTGCTTCGTCCGGCAAAAAGGTTTCTGGCGAAATTATCCGCCGCCAAAATGGCTTCTTTTTCCTCCATTCCGCTTCCCAGCAGATCATAATACTTTGCCCGCCATACGGCCTGTGTGCTGAATTTGTCCGCAATCTCCATGGGTTTGCTGATAAAATCGGAAAATTTCTGCACTCCCGTTCTGTACAAGCGTTCCTGCCCTTCTCTGGTAGTAAGAAACGCGCTTTTTCTTGTCAGATCGTCCATACCGTCTTTGCCCATGTAAATCAGGGCCTCTTCCAGACCTTTCACGGCGTTTTTCTTGGATGTCGTTGCCATCCCCTGTGTAATGGGAATAAAGTTTGTCAGCGCCGATCCAATGTTGCCGCCGACCATATTGGCCGCCACTTTGTTCTCAATGGTATTCATGGCCTTGTACACTTTACGGGAGAAAAGGTTATTCTCCAAAATCCTGTCTATGGGATGCTTTTTTCCTGCCAGAAGGTCTGTATAAGTACGGATATTGTTTACATAGTTCTGCAGGGAATGCCCTTTTACTTTTTCATATGCCGCGTCTATTTTTATCTGCTTTTCCAATTCGTCCAGATCATCCCTTGCCCGGATTTTATTTACTTCTTCTTTCACGCCTTCCGGTGACAGCTGATAACGCATATTGTCCTCATATGCCCGCAGCTTCTGAATATCGTCTGTATGGTATACCACATCCCCGATATCGTCCAAGTATTTTTCCAAAGCGCGCAACGCGTCATAATCTGTAGATGTGCCCTCTCTGGCAAGGAGGTTTCCGGACCATTTCTTCCCCGGCTTGAAAGTTTCCGTCCTTCCGGCAATATCCATGGGCAGTTCTTTGGATTCAAAGTCGAATCCTAGTTTCTGTAATGCTTTGCTCATGGGGTCCTCCGCATCGTCAAAAAACATATGAGGGAAATATCCGTCAATATATCCCACCGGATCATAGCCGTTTCTAAGCAAAGTTTCATTGATTTTTGGATGGATCTCTTTATAAATCTGCTGGATTTCCGAAATGGCCGTATTGATTTTTTCTTTTTGCTTTGCGTTCAGGAGCTTTTCCGCGTTGGCGAGCATATCTTCCAAAGCCTTTTTCTCTTCCAGTTCCCCTTTTTTCAGCATCTTTTTCCCCTGGAGCTGCTGCAAACGGTATCTGTTCTCTCCTAAAAACTGCACCATGCCGCTTTCGCTCAGCTTGATGGAGGAATCTCCCACCGGAACGGTGTATCTCTTTTTGGTGTCAATGCCCAGTTTTTTGATACGGTCTGCGGTGTCACGAATGAAAAGCTGCTTGTCCCGTTCATTGGTATGGATTGGCTCAAAGAGCTGCTTTTTGATTCTTTCCGCCGTCTCTTTATCCGGGGCGACCTGATCCAGTATCCTTTCCTGGGTTTCCCGTGCCATTTTTAAAGTGTTCCGGTCTTTCCATCCGCTCCTTTGATTCGTTCTGATATCAAGATTTCCTGTCATGGTCTCAATGTTTTCCCGGATCGCCGCTTTTCTGCTTTTTTTGTATTGTGCAATGGTTTTCTGGGCCTCCCGGTATGGCTTCTCTGTCCCATAGGCTTTCAAAATCATTTCCGAATCAAGACCCGGCAGCATTTTTATGGTATCCTCGCTGATCTCCCCCGCCAGCATTTTCTGCAGGATCGCCTGCTCTCCTTCTGTCAGTACGTTTTTGGATTGAAATTTTTCATAGGCTTTCTGAGCCTGGTACCGCTGATCGTATACCTCCTGCATTTGCTTGTAATCCAAAGATTCCGGCGCACTGCTCATGATTTCCTGCAGCTTTCGGGTTTTCCTTTCCGTGTCATACTGACGCAGTCTTTGGAAACCTCCCACGGCTCTGTCAAGGATTTCGTCAAATTCCTGCTGGAGCAGAAGCTCCCCTTCTTTGTCCAAGGCATCTTTTAAAGGTGTTTTCTGTACTTTCATATTCTCAGCCACATTTACTATCTGCTGGAGCTGATCTGCCGGGTGTGCAATGTCTTTAGAAAAATACTGTGGGAATCTTTCTGCCAGTTCGCCATACAGCGTATCAATGGGTGTATATTTTCCGTTGGTGTCAATGGCGCCGATTTTGCCCATGGTGCTTTGCCGGAATTTCCCAAAGTCCGCAATATTGGCGGCATCTTCCTTGCTGATGGAAACCTTTGTTTTCCGCAAAAAATCCTGAATTTCCCGGTCAACGATCTCTTCGTTTGAGATCTCGCCCATACGCAAAAGCTGCTGGTATAATTTCTCGCGGCTCTCCTGGGACAAAACCCCCGTTCTGCGTACTTCTGTCATGGCCTCCTCAATGGTTTTTTTGGCGGTCGCCCTGTTTTCTTTTCCGCTGTAGGAAAGAAGGCTGGAAAGCTCTTTTTTCAATTCAGACTTTAAACTCTGCTCCGCCTGTGTTTCTTTTGCGGAAGGCTTTACCAACTGTTTTTCCAGTTCCTTCTGTCGCTGGTCCACCTGCTTGATAAAGTCATTCGCCGCCTCTTCCCCGTCCTTTTCAAAGATTTCTCTGTATCTGGCGTTCAAATAGTCTCCATCCCGCAATTGACGGTATTCTTCCTCAAGCGTCATATTGTTTTGGAGAGAATCTGCGCTTTTTTTCACCGGCTGCATTTCGGGTATACTTTCTTTTAATGCCAGATCTGTTTTTTTCGCCGCGGAGCCGGAATCAATTACCTTGCCGGCGGCTTCTGCTGCCGTTTTTGCTGCTTTCCTGTTCTTCATCCTTCCGGCAAGAGCTTTTCCACCCTCTCCCAAGACGCCGAATCCTACGTTAAAGGCAAGGTCCATAAATGCCTGCGACCGCATATCCTCCAGGATTTCCCCGCGGTTCTTTCCCTCAGCCAGCCCCTCCGCGATCACAAGAGGCTGCATAGCGGCCGTATCTACTGCCTGCTGTGCCAATACACCGGAGCCGAATCGGGTTACAGCGTTTTTCCCTGCCGCGTCCATTACTTTCTGCACCCCTGGTACCTGTTTTGCCAGAGACGGCAAGGCAGCTTCTCCGATCCCGCCGGCCAAAGTGTACATACCGGCTTGCTTTGCCAATTCCCCGGCCATCTGACCGCCGGAATAGTAGCCGCTCTGGGCCGTTTTTGCCTGTGCCAGCTGATCCTCCAGCTTTTTATTTTGCTCTGTCAGCAGAGAACTTCTTTTGGCGGCAAAGTCCTTTAAGGCGCTCATCTCATCCAAAAATCCGGAAACAAAGGCGCCGCTCTTTGTCTGGGCCTGTAGTTTTGTCTGAAGCTCCGAAACCTTCTGGTATGTATCCATGTCAGGATTGCTTTTTATCACCTTCGCAAGACTTTTTTTCCCTTGGGAAATCAGCTTGCTTTTTGTCTTGTCGTCTGTGTCTGTGTCGTTTGCCACATATTCGTATTTCGTCAAAATCTCTCTGGGAGAGAGGTCTTTGTCA
The DNA here is from genome assembly GCA_944381385.1 of uncultured Anaerotignum sp. Taxonomy (GTDB): domain Bacteria; phylum Bacillota; class Clostridia; order Lachnospirales; family Anaerotignaceae; genus Anaerotignum. The sequence continues at coordinate 8,133 of CALWKZ010000113.1, forward strand.
TCCTTTTCATACAGTGCCTTTTTCACGTTAACCACATTTTTCAATGTGGGTTTTGATGCTGTTACAGGGCCGGCAGAGGCCGAAGCCCCTGCCTTTTTCTGCGGGTATTGCTTCAAAATATCATCCGCAGATCCGAAGATGCTGTATCCCATGTATCCCACCTCCTAGATTATACTAATGTTGAAATCCCAAAGAAGGTATTATCCAAAGATTTGCTCCATGTGTTGAAAGAGTTTTTGGAGATCTCGCCGGAATTGATCTTTCTGCTGATTGCCTCCTTAAAATATTCGTTCTGATCGTTTTCGCTCAAAGGCAGCGCCCGTGATGCTTTGAACAGTGCGGAAATCTTATTTACCTCGGCAGAATCACTGACTGGTGCATATGTCATTTTGCTGCTTGTGCTGCTTCCCGTGCTTCCGCCGCTGCTTCTGCCGCTGTAACTTCTGGAAGAACCGCTGCTTCTGCCGCTGGTGCTTGCCTTCAACGCCTGCGCCGCCAGATCGGCTAATTCATAATCCTGCAGCTTTTGCAGATAGGATGTGTTGTATCCCATGTTTGCCAGTTTGCTGTAGTCTCCCATCTGCAAAGCAAGCTCGATCTCGTATTGCTTTCTTGCCCAATCGCTGTCTGCCTGGCTCAGTTTCAGGTTGTTTTCATACTGATACTGCTCCCATTCCATCTGCTGTCTAAACTGCTCCTGCTGGAGCTGATAAGCCCGTTCCTGCTGATAAGCCTGGTATGCCTGCTGCTGCGCCTGCGCCAGAATATTGCTGATATCAGACTGTGCCTGGGCATTGGCATACAGCGCGTTCTGGTCCATCAGCTCCATCATCTGCTGTCTGGCTTTTTCATTGGAATACAGGTTATTCTGGTAATTTGTCTGCAAGCTCAGATCCGCCGTTTCACTTCCGCCGCCGGAAATGCCGTAGGCCGCCAATCTCTGGGGCAGTGCTGTTTCCCCCTGTCTCTTGGCAATATAGGCCTGTCTGGCGATATCGTCATACTGTTCGTTGTTCTGTCCCCGCTGGCTCTCAATCTCCGCCAGAGCCAGATCCAGCTGCGCGTTTCTCGCCTGTACCAAAGGATCATACATACTCATAAACTGTTCCATAATTCCATCCATCCCCCCTGTTCCGTCTCCCATGCCGCCAAAATAATAATTGCTCAATGCGCCGCCGTTGAGCATATCCTGAAAGTAAATATTATCCCTGGGAGAAATCAACCCGTCTCCCGGTTTCCACGTATCATTGGCGCTGGTCAGTTCCATATCGTACAAACGGTAGTACCCCGTGCCATCATCGTCTGCGTGAATATCTGCGGAATTGAATGGTTTATTCAAGTAATACCATCTGCCGTCCTTTAATTGGGCCGTGTTTATGCCCAAACGCCGCAGCTGGTTTGCGTAGTCCTGATTCTGTTGAGCCAGTACCAATTTGTCCGAATCACTGGCACTGTTCCACATGGCGCTGTTTGCTTCCATAGCACGGATAATGCTATCAATACTCTGTTTCACAGTGTCATATGCTGTCTGCCCCATGGTAATCCCCTCGGTATAATCTTTGTAATTTTGACTGATACCGCTGTTCACATCTTTTTTCATATTTCCATAGATGGCATTGCTGGCGCCCCATTTGTTTTGCCCGGTGGCATCCAGCCAGTTGATTTTGTTCTGTCTTTCTTCCATTAGCTGATTTGCAAGAGCGGTATTTTTTTCCGCGTTTGCCTTTGCGATAGCGGCTGCATAGTCCAAATCCTTCTGGAAATATCCGCTGGAACTGCTGCTTCCGCTGCTTCCCAAAATTCCAGAGCTTCCACTTCCGGAGCTTCCGGAAGAAGGTTTGTACCAGCTTTGGCCCTTATATACATCGTTTGAATATTTGTTATTTCCCTGGCTGTTCTGCCATGCGATTTTTTCCGCGCGCTCATTGGCAAGCTGCTGTTTTTTCGCGGGATCTGTTTCGTTTTTAATGGCCGCCGCGTAGTCTTTGTTCTTATCGAAAGCCATGATCTTCTCCTCCCTTCCAATAAAAAAAGCAGAGAGAATATTTCATCCTCTCTGCTTCTGTTCTGCGGTTATTTATTTCTTTTTCAAAATTGCCGTACTGCCCTGATTGCTCACATCATATCCCAGCACATCCGCAATATCCCGGATCTTGATGTAATTTGTGCCGTCCTTCAAAATCCGTTCTACGGCATATTCCTTGCCGTCAACGATGATTTTTCCTTTTTCCACCATCTCTGCATCCTCCTTTGTGTACTCTATGTCTGTGATTTCAAACCAGTGGGTAAAATCCGCCCGGCTCAGTTTATTTTTCCGGCATCCATAAGCACTGCCGTCCTCGGCAATGTATTCCCCATTCCCAATATAAATGCCGATATGCCCTTTTTTCCATACCGCCGCCCCGATCGGCGCCTTGCTGATACTGGAAATGGGATTCACTTTTTTGGCCGTATCATGATAGCCCTGAGAGCTGCGGATGATGCCTGTAGCCCAGGAAATCAGGCCGGAGCAGTCACAGCAGACCTTCCCGACCTTGTTTTTGTCGCTGTCCCAAACCAGATCCCCATACATGGCTTTTAGCTGGTTATATTTTTCCAGCGTCATGACCGCACCCTTCATGCCATATACATATGGCGTCCCCAGCTTGCTTTTCGCAAACGTCACCAGTTCCGCCGCCGTCACCTTAGCCATCAATAGCCAGCCCCCTTTTCCAAAATACCGCTTTCCACATAGGCCGCCGCCTGTTCATTCTGCGCCAGCATATTCCGCATTTTGTCCAAGGCCTCATCTACCCACATAGCAAAAGTGTCAAAGGAAATTACCGCCGCAACGGCAGGAAATCTTTGTACAAACATATCATAGGCCTGCCGCAGCTTCAGCTGGCCTGTGCCGCCGCCCAGCTGTTTTTCCGCCTCCGTCACAGCGTACAGCAGCCATTCCTTTACCTTTTCCGTCTGCTCCTTTGCCGGCAGTTTGAAAAAGTTCACGCAAACAATAACGGCCATTGCAATCATCACAACGGCCGTTATTACAAAGTACCAGTTTTCCAGCACAAATTCAATTGCATTCTTCATTCATATTTCTCCTTTCTTCCCGTCTTTTTCGCCGTTCCTCTCTTGCCTGTTTTTCCGCCTCTATGCGCCGGTCCTGCATAGCATGAAACCGCTCCGATATTTTCATGAGACCGCAGATCCCAAGTTCCGTACCGAATACCTTCAGCGAAACATCCGCCAGCGCGGAAACATCTATGCCCTTTGCGGCATAAATAAATCCAGTAATCACAATGCCTACGCAAAACAGCAGCGAATACACCACAATAGAGGTCATGGTATCGTCATTGATTTTAAAGCGCCGTTTTCTTTTCCTCTTATACAAACTTCTCCGCCGCCCTCTCTTCCATAAAATCCTTCCGCTCCCGTTTCACTTTCTTGGCATACTCGTATTTTTCCTGAAAGCCTTCGTTCTCGCTGGTATCATGGTTCTCCCGGATGATTTCCGCCATCTCCAAGCATAAACTCAAACAGGCGTTGATACTGCGCATGGCAAAGAGCCACATCCGTTCTTTCTCATCCTCCGCGTCCTGCCGTCTGTTGTTCTGCTTGTTCACCCAGATCATAAATATCCCCACAGAAACCGGCGTGATAAAGTCCTTCATCAGTTCTATCCAATCCATGACGCACCTCCTATTCCACCTTTTCCCAGCCCTGGGGATAGGCCGACGGCGCCCATACGTTGTTGTTGATTTTGGAACGATAAACAACGCCGTTTTCCGTACAGCAGTTTCCTTCGTTATAAGGAGAAGTGGATAAGGCTATAAACGGCAGAGCGTGAGCCGGATCATCCGACCAGACAAAGCCCCACTGGGCCGGAAGATCCTCCGGCTCCGCCGTGTAAATGCTGGAATCATATTTCTGAAGCATCCGCACTACCCTTCCGGCGGTAGACTTGCAGACAAAACCCACTTTCCGCTCCAGCATATTCATTTTTTCCGCTGCCGCCCGAAAGTCCGGGAGTGCCTCTTTTTTTCCGTTCAGCTCCGTCCCAGTCATGCTTTCCGCCTGTTCCTGTACCTGCTGGGCGTTCTGGGCGCCTTTTTCCCGCATCTTTTCCAGGCATTCCTCCTTGCTCATCATAAGCTGTTCACCCCTTCCGTATAGGCCTCGTTCAGCGCCGCTTCATAGGCCGCCTCTGTCTCTGATACAATGTCTTCGCGGCTCTTCCGCACTTCCTCCAGAATCAGATCCAGCTTGTCCGGCTCAGGCGCAGGCGGTTCAGGCGGGGTGTAGTCTTCCCAGCTTTCTCCGTTCCAGCGCATGTTGATTGGGTCAAAATTTTCATCCGCAAGTATGTATCTACTATCATTGATTTCTCCAGAAGTCAAAGCCGTTCCACAGCAAATTCCGTTTTCGTCAATAATCAAATATTTATTCATAAAAACCCCCCTCCTTTTAGAAAAATTCAACCACTTGGATTCCTATACCCCTAAGTATATATCCACTGTTTTTAGCATTGGTTCCGACTTTTACTTGGTTGCTGCTGATGGAATACAAAAAAAACGAAGATACGCCAACCGAACCATCATCATTTGTCCCATTTATGAGTACGATACTTTTTTCTGGATTTACAGGAGATATGTTAAAGGTGCCGTAAAATAAATTTGACCCACCTGCACTGGTAAGGTTAATTTTATTTAGATATTGCGTTTGGATACTTTTTACAACAGAAAACCCAAGCCCTAAGTTTTCCAGTATTTTGTTCAATTTCGCCATCATCGTCCCGCTTGTCTCACTGCCATCTCCATCTTCGGTTGTACCAATTCTGTTTAGAGATTCCTGCACACTGTCTTCTCTTGCGATCTCAAAACCAGCCATATTTATTCCCCTCCTTCCAACGGTTCAATCCATAAGCCGCCATTTTTTACTTTAAACCAATACGGATTTCCGCTTTCATCATAAATTCTCGCCGCCTGATCCGCATAAGCAAATATATCCTGCCGTATGCCGTTGGGATCATATACCGCCTTTGTCATATCCGCAGCACCCGTTTCAAAAACCTTATTGTCCACATATTCCACCGTTGCCGGATTATACATTCCCACAGGCTTATAAGGCTCTGTGTTGTCCTTGTACAGAATATTTTCTTTCCAATCTGCGTCCAGTGTGTCCAGAAGTTCCTTATTTTCATGACTGTGTCGGTCTCTTGCGCTGTTCTCCACATTCTTTTTGGCGGTATCGTCAAAGTTGTTATCAGAAAGTACCTTATACTGGTCTTCACTCCCTGTTCTAAACTCCTTATCGACCTTTTTAGCCAGTGCTTCCTTCGTATCCTTTGAAATAGGCTTATCATCGTCACTGGTCAAGTCCAATTCCCGGAAGGCTTCCACAAAAGCGTTGAATTTTGGTGTAACCACTTCTTTCGTCAGCTGGTCAAAGACCGCCTTTGCCTCTGCCTCCGGCAGTTCCATGGGGTTAGACTGTACACTGACGCCTTTTCCCTCAAAATCCTTTTCTGCAATTTTGTAGCTGTCAACATCCATTTTCTTTCCCCCTTTCTATCCCTTGTATCTTCCGTTTTCCCTGTATTCCAGAGCAATTTTGAATAGTCCAAAAGGCTCGTTATACGCTTCATTCCGAAGAGAAAAACCGGCTTTATCCACCTTTTTTACCTTGATTTTTTTTCCCAATGTCCTGGGCGTATTATCCGAGGAAAAGTTAATTCTTTCCCAGTTGATATAGGTGAAATCAAAGTACATGGCTTTTCCTCCGCTTTCAAAAATCAGAGTCCAGATACCTTTTCTTCTGGCATAGACTGCTACGCTGGTGGCAATGGCCGCCGCCAGCAGAACGCCCAGATATCGGAATGTCTTGTTCCGATAGAAATATTTCCCGGAAAGATCCGGAAGATCCCATCTTGCCTTGATGGCGGCACCGTCATCATTGTAGCTTTTCTGACTTGTCACATTGTCAAAAAAACGATATGTCCTTCCTGATGCAGTACCAAAGCACAGACGGCCTTCCTCGTCCTCCCAGAATACCCGCGCCGGAACATTATCCCATACATAACATTCGTATTGGAAATTGCTGTATGGACTATCCCTCTCATAAGTTCTTTGCAGTCCGTCCAGCACATAAACCAACCCAGTACCCATGCTCAAAAGATACAGGTCACGCCACACAAATCCAAAAGCGCCTGCCAGATTTTTTTCCTCCGTCAGCTGTTTGTTGATATAGAAACTTCTGTTTTGGGAATATTTCTCCCCGGTAATATCCGCCGCAGTAATGGCGTATACCCCTAAATCCGTCAGAAACAAAGGTTCACTGCCAAGATAGCCAAAGGCATATTCCCCCAGCGCACCTCTGCCGATCAAAGACCCAATGATAGGAAAGGTGGCGTTGTCCTCGTCGTCCAGGTCCCCCCGCCGAAGAATGATGTTCCGGCCCTCTTCCGCCATGCTTTTATGCGCCGCCAGTCGGTCATTGATGACAGAATATCCTACTACCGCACTCCCGTCCTGTCCCAAGACGCTGTACCACAGGTCTCCCCAGTAAAATCCGTCCTTGATCTGACAATACCAGTCCTGGTTCGGGAACTCACTGTTTCCGCTGACAAAGATACGGTCAATGGCGCCGTTTACCCCGAACAGAGTCATGATCCGGCATTTGTTGATTTTATCGGCATAGCCGTCCCGCGTTTTTGCCGCGGTAATTTCGATATTGTCCATGCCGCTAACGGGGCTTTTTCCCGGCGCTGTGGTAAAGGTGACTTTACCCGTTGTCCTGTCTACGGTGAAATCTTTTCCTTCCGCCAGATCCTTCCAGGTGTCCTTTGCGTCCTCGGTTTCCGCCTGTTTTTCCAACACACGAATTTCTACCTTATCTGAATCCAGATTGTCTGTCGTCAGCTGATACACTGTGTCTGTCGTTGTTCCAAGAAAACTTTCCTTGAACTTCCGGCCGATCAGATTGATGGGTTCCAGTGTCGTTCCGCCGCCTGTTGGGTTTCGGGAAATGATGATCGTTGGCACATAGGCTGCCTCTTCCAGCGTTTTGACCCCCCATTCCTTTTCCGGATCTTCTTCTTCCTCCTGTCCTTCCTTGGGAAATTCCCCGTAACAAATGGCTTTTTTTCCGTCAAAAATAAACAGCTTTCCGAAGAACTGACGGCCCATGCTCCTTTCATCCGCCATACCTGTATAAATGCTCTCGCCGTCCAGATAAAGACTGTCTCCGGCGTGGATCAGCACTTTTTCATTCAATCGAAACACACCATTGATGCGTCCGGAATAGGTGCCCGTTTTTTCGTATCCCTGCCGTTTACGCACCTTTCCGGGCACATCCCGTATCATATTCATGGCATAAGGACTGCGGTACAGTGCCACATTCGGCGGGGAAGAGTTCAAATCCACCCCTTTGAACTCCTCAATCATTGCCACGCTGATACTCTGCGGGCTTGGTACATCAAATGCCATAGATTTCCCCCCTTAATACCATCCGTATACGCTGTGAAACTGCTCCCCGCCGCTTTTCGTCCTTGCCTTCGCCGCGCTCATTTGCAGAGCGGAGAGCCATTGCAGGAACTCATTCATATAGATCTGCGCCAGCGTTACATCATCTTCCTTGTACAGCTGCCCGGCAATATACAGGGCCACCATGGACGCCGCCTCCGGGTCAAGAGAAATCTCCGTCTCCTTTGGCGTATCTTTTGTGATTCTCTCCGGATAGGCGCTGTATCTGACTTTCCATACACCTTCCGTATTTTTGTCCAGCAGGAGGATACTGTCCCCCTCCATGGTATAATTGCTGGCCGGGCCGTAGCTGCTTCCGTCCGTAAATGTGATGTACCCCTGATACATGGTGTAAAAATCATTCGTCATCTCTTTCAGATCATACCCGTTGTATCTTCCGGCGGAAAAGGTGGGCGCCGTTGGCTGGTCGCCCCCTTGTACGATCTCTACCGTTTTCTTGAAATACTTCCCGTTGGTGCAGAGCAAAAGCAGTGCCTCATTGGCCGCGCCGGGCATGGCGTTCAGATAGTCCTGGGTACTGTCATCCACCACCAGGGTGGCCGCTGATGTCTCAAACATCTTTTGCAGAGAAATGATCTGCAGCTCTTCCCATGTCATGCCCCATCACTCCTTTTTACGCCGTCAGTTCTGTACCATTTGTCAGACCGGCGCCGCAGATGGCAATACCGCGCCAGTTGTTAAAACCTGCGCCGTATCTGGCATAGCCCTTGTATACAATATCGTCTGTGTTTTCGTCCTTGTAGTTGGATACTTCCAGAGGCTTTCTGTCAATCCAGGGCATACACATATAGTCCTGCAGGAACTGCTTGTCCGCCATCATGAAATAAGGCTGGCCGCCCAGTGTTTTCGGCAGATAAGGCCAGATCAGCAGATTCCACAGGCCGCACTGGAAGTTCATAGCATTGTTGTTTGTATTAGGGTCCAGTTCGGAACCGATTGCCGCCAGAATATCCCGCTTCTGTTTTGCGTTATTGGGAATGATGATGGTATCCGGCGCAAGTGCCAGCAGATTTTTGTCATCATCACAGAAGGACTGCATATTTTCCTGCACCTGATCCATAATGCTGGTGCTGAAAGCAGCTTTAAACATATTGGACTGCAAAAACTTCGTTCCCATAGTTGCGGAAGGATGACTTTTGCTGAACAGTTCAACACCATCCGCACCGGTTGTATCGTAGCTTTTGCCCCAAATCACAGTTTTTTTGTTAATGCCGCCTGCCAGCATAGCCGCCGCAAACATCTCTCTTGTTCTGCCGTAGCTTGTCATAAATGCATTGGCTCTGGACTTGATTTTTCCAAAGAGCGCATCATCCAGCATTTCTTTTGTTACAACAAAATTGTTTTTCCATACGAAGGGCTCAATGGTCTTGCCATACCCTTCCTGAAAACCGTTTACAGGGCCCTTTCCGCCTTCGCCCACATCCTGGAACAGTCCCAGCGCGGTTTCAGATGTATAGTGTTCCGCAAAGTGCTTGCTCTTGTCCATGTAGAACAGTTCTTTAATCATGCTTTTGTTTTCAAAAGCCTCCGCGCTTTCATTCAGCACCGCGCGGATCGGCGCCAGCTGCTTGCCAATGATGCTGTTATTCAGGCCGCTGCCTTCGCTGTAAATAATACCTGCCATAGTTCTCTACCTCCCTTTTTACGCTCCTGCTCCTGCGCCCATGACAAAGTCAAACTTGCCAATGGCAACGCCGTTTTCCTCATCCACACTTTCCACAAAAAAAACACCGTTTGTCGTGGTGTTTGTTACTTGAAGCCCGTCTGTGTGCAGGGTCACTCTTGTGCCCACCGTAGGCTTTGTTGTATAAGGAATTTCGTAGTAAGTGCTTTCCATGACTGCGCCTACGGGCATTGTGCCGTCCGTGCGCTTTTCTCCTCGGCAAAGATACATGGGCCTTGTGGTTGCCGCGCACTTTGTCAGCCCGTCAGCGCCCAAACTGAGCGCCTCGCCAATGGAAAATGTTTCTGCATCCTTTGCAGGCAGATACAGCAAAACTTCTGTATCCGCTACATTTTTGCTGTGAATTTTAATCATATTTCTCACACTCCTTATCTGTTTTTCTTCCACTTCTGAATGATTTCTTTCTCCGAAAGATTTGGATAGAAGAGTTTCCACTGCTCCATTTCTTCTTTATCCATGACTTCCTCGCTGCTGTTTCCGCCCCTGGGCTGCGCGATATGCCCTTTGCTGTTGGCCTCGTTCAGTGCCTGCTGTTTGGCCGCCTTTGACCTTCCCTGGGCAATTTCCTTCTGAAACGCCACAGAATACGCATCTTTCAGGGATACGCCCTTTGTCCACAGGTCAATCGCCCGCTTCCCGGGAGGTGTCTGCGCCAGATCCGCAAGGCTCTTGATATTGCTTTCCGGGTATTCCCGTGCCAGCTCCTCCAGCTGCGTTCTGGTAAACTCCCTGGTTTCCCGCTCCTGCTGCTGCCGCATATATTCCTGAGACTGCGCCGCGGTCCTCCGGTCACGCAAAATCTGCTCCCGCAGCTCCGGGGCCATCTCCACACCGTCCAGCGCGTCCCGCAGACGTTTTTCCTCATACTGCTGGCGATATGCCTCATAATCCGCCACCGTGCGGATGGGTCTGCCGGTAAAAGGATTGACCTGGTCCCCAAACTGCTTCTGGATGAACTTGTCTACACACTGTCTGCCGTAGTCCTCCATCCTGCGCTGAAACTCCGCGTCATCCGGTTTTTCCTGGTCCTCCTGTGCGGGCGGTTCCTGATTGTCTTCCGCCCCCGCCTCGACCTCCGGCTCCTGCGTTTCTTCGCCGCCCTCATCCTGGGGCATAGATTCTGGATCACCTCCGCCGTCTAACGTGCCGGCATCCGCTTCTTTTTCCAAAAAGTCATTAAATTCTGTTCCCAAATCTTCCTGGGGGTTCATCATTTCCGCATCCATCTTTTTTCCTCCTTACTTCCCGCTTCTCAGGTCATTGCCTGTCTGTTTTTTGGGCTTCTTGCCGCCGGTCGCACCCTTGGGGGACTCGATCAGCTGCGCGCTGCCTCTGCCAATATCCAGTCTGGGTCCTTTTTTCATATCCGCTCACCTCCTTTCCCCAATAAAAAAAGGCATCTCCTTTCGGAAATCCCTAATAAACTTGAATATCTTTTGTACCGATCTCTTTTTCAAAATTGGTACATTCCTTATTCCTGCACTGAAAATGCAGCCGCTGAAATATCTTCGTCTTTGTATCCGGGCTATTATCTCCCTCTACCACCATCTCACTTTTGGAGATGAAAGCGTCTACTCCGCATAACTCACATTTCACTGATTCCGCCTCCCGTCATTCCTTCCGGGATCACCTGCCCCGGCTGCGCCATTTGCTGCTGCATCATCATCTGCTGCTGTGCCATTTGCTGTTGCTGTAACTGCTGCTCGATCATGGTCTTTGTTTCCTCTGCCATAGGATAGTGCAGCTTCGCCATCATGGACCAGAATAAAAGCAGCGTTTCCGTATTCTGCGGATTGCCAAAGGTACCGTTTTGGAAATTCTGCCGTGTCTCCTGCCACATGGCCTCCCTGTTGGATGCCAGCGCCGAGGATGTATCCACGGAAAAAAGAAAATCATCTATCCAGTACCATTCTCCGGCGTCATCCTGCTCCAGAAAATCGTATTTGTTGAACATACTGTACTCTGTTGTCCCGTCCAGCCGGTCCCGGCGGACGGTTCTTGGCTCATCAGAGTATGCCAGCAGGAATTTGAACATAACCATGTACAAATCCGCATAGGTAGCGTTTTTCATAATCCGTTTGCTTTCCAGCCGTCCCGCGCTCTGCGCTACGGCGATCTGCTTGGCCGTTCCGCTGGTGGCGGTTCTGTCCTGCCTGCCCTGGAAACTGTCTGTAATTCCCAGTATATTTCTGGCCGCCTGGTATGCCTGCTCTGCCACAGCCATATCCCCGGAGGCATCCGCCTGCAGATTCATCAGCCGAATACAGCTCAAATCAGATGGACTGTTGACCCGTACAATTTTTAATTGTCGGTCGCTGTATTCCATTTCTGTATCCATCTGCAATGTCAATATACTGCCGCCCTTGCCCAGTTTATCCTGTACTCGGCTGTCGCATTTTTTAATGGCGTTCTGCTGGTCCTGGATCTTGTCCACATCACTGTCCCCCAGATTTTTTCCGAAAGCGCTTACATTCCGCCGCAGTACGACGGGATAAACATCCGGTTTGTAATAGGGAATCCGTGTCTGTTCCTGGTAAAGCTCCGGCACTCCTTCCAACGCCATGCCCGTATAAGGGTCCACCAGAATTTCTTCCACTCCTTCCGGGTACCGGTATGCCTCCTGCCATGCCGGAATTACGCTCCCGTCACTCCTTGTCACATCCTCCGGCAAAACAAAGTAATCCTCTGTCTTTTTTTCCGCCTTTGTTCCGCCGCAGTAAGGGCATTTCCCTTTTTCCATGACCTCTCCGCAGTTTCGGCAGCGATCCAGCATCCGTGCCTGGTAGTCCGTCAGATGTTCCAATTCAATGTCATTGACCCATACATAGCGCCCAATTCCGCCTTCTTTGTTGCGGTAATAAGCAAAATTTACCGTTACCAGATCCTCCGCCATACTTCCGTTGCCTCGGACCTCCGGCGCCTCTTCGCCTTCCTGGGAAACATCTATCCCATACTGTTCCCGTACATGGTCCTTTGTCATGGCGATTCGCACAAAAATATAATCCATGTCCTCAATGTCCGCCACGCCATTCTGCGGGATCACCTGTTTTGGATGCAGCAGTGTGACCGTCAACTCACCCCGCGTTGTATGCGTATGCCGGTCGGCGTCCCATTCCACCAGAAAATAATCCCCGCCCTGTACAGGTGTAATGCGTTCGTCCAGATCATTCATTTTCTCAAACGGCAGCCGGTCTGTCTCGTTGCGCAGATAGTCCTCAATGGTTTTGGCTCTTTCCTCGTCCTCCTGCCGTCTGGCGGATACCTTGGGCATGGGGATGGAACTGTCTACCTGTGCCTCGATCAGCTCCGTCACAATATTCCGCACCGTATTGGCATCCTTTGTCTCCGCCGTGCTTTCCTTGTCAATGACCTGTATCCCGCGGTCACCGTTGTATAGCGCCTGCCGCCGGTCCATGGCGTTCAGCTCCGACTGATAGGCAGATAAATTTTCCGATAGACGCTCCTGCCATTTTTGCAACTGGCTTTGTCTCATTTTCCTTTTCCTCCCTTCTTAGCGGAAGTCCAGCCCATTGATGGCGGCATCCTTCCGTTTTTGGTCGATCCCAATATACCGGCGGGTAATGCTGGGGTCATCATGTCCTAAAATGTCCTGTACCATGGATATATCTCCGCCGCTGTCCTTGTACAGCCAGTAGGCAAATGTTTTCCGCATGGTATGACAGCTGACATGATCCCCGTAGCCCACCGCCTCCGCCGCCTCATTGAGGATCTGCCACGCCCGCACCCTGCTGATCGGGCGGTTTTCTGTCCCCTTCGACCGCCGGAAAATGTATTCATAATCCTTTTTGCCGGAAAAATAATGCCGGTAGATCTTCTGCAAATGGGGATTGATCGTCAGGCGAATGGTATCTCCGGTCTTTTTCTCCGGGATCTCTATATGCTCCTTCCCCCGAAGATCCCGCACCCGGTATTCCAAAATATCAGAAATCCTTCGCCCCAAATATACCCCGGTCATGAAAAGCACATAGTCCCTCTCGTTTTTCTCCCGCAGATATCCGCCAATATCGGAAATCACTCTTTTGTCCATAATCGGCATCACAAACCGCATCTTTCCTCACCTCCTTTTACATTGGCTCTCCCCATCTTTCCCGCAGATAGGCTCTTTCCTTGGCGTTGGCGTGTCGGTAATCCTCCCACATATCACGGGTCCATTTCGTCCGCCGCCGGGAATCCTCCTTTTCCATCTTCTGCTGCGTCCGACTCTGCAAGGCAATCCCTAACCCCATAAGCAGGTCATCATGTTCCTCTTCTTCCGCTTCCGCTCTGCCTTTGTCGTTTCGGATAAAGGTAAGCGCTTCCCGCAAAGTCTCCGGGTCATGGATAAAATGCAGATGTTCCCGGAAGTATGTCACCAGCCCCGACACGACCAGCGGACGGGTCAGGCCGTTGGTGTGAAAACCAAAGGATTTCCGCATAGCCCCTGTATAGGTGTCAAATACTTGCCGCTCGTACAGCCGTGGATACCGCAGCCATTCCAGCACCCGGATGGGATGTGTGGAGAAGTTCGTTTCTATGGCAATCAAAGCGCAGTTATAATACATCCCCAAACAATACGCCTGTTCCGCGTACTCGTCCTCGTCATATTTGCGCATGAGGCGGGCCACCTGCTCCCCGGTGCGGTTATCCAGCACCTGCAGAGTAAACCGGTCAGAGCCTTCCCCCGCCGTATCGCCGCCGATCACATAGGGGACGCCTTCCTCCGGCTCCCGGAAAATAACGATTTCCCCATTTTCCTGCTCCTGCCATTGCCTGTTTTTTAATACAATCTGTGGGCCGCTCTGGATCTCTGTCACCGTTTTATCGTAAACAAAACAGCCCCGTTTCTTTACAGGGTCATTCTCCAGCAGATAATACAAACGCCTGCTAACCTCTTCCGTGTCAAATACGCTTTCCCCTGTCGCCAGAAACGCCTCCTCCGGCGTGGACGGGTATTCCTGCCGGAACATATCCAAATCGTTTTGACAGTTGTTTTTGATGCACCACCGCCGCCACATGATCTGCTCCGGCTCCAAAGAAAACCGCTCCATGATCTCTTTTTCTTCCTCTGTCAGCTCCTCCCCGCGGTAGGGCTTCCGGTAGGATTTCATTTCAAACCACGGAAAAAAGAGAGGAACAAAGTCACTCTCCCCCGTCACGGCATCATCCCATATTTTTTTAAACTCATTGAATCCATTCGCCGTTGATTCTATGATTACCATGCTTTCCGGCGTGTCCGGTACCGCCTGCAAAAGCCCCGTCAATATTTCTTTAATATCCCCAGGCCAGAAGGCTACCTCGGAAGCGTGTACATAGGTCAGTGTATCGGAACGCCCAACGCCTTTTCCTCCCGCCGTGGTGCATTTGATTTTGCTTTTCAGGCCGGGATTTCTCTTTTTCTCCCGCTGGTTTTTCGTGGGATTCTCAAAAATCAACTCTTTTGCGTTGCTGGCTCTCAGCATGGGCCGGATCTGCTCCGGCAGCTGTTCATAAAACAGCTTCGACATATTGAATAGATTAGAAGTGGCCTCATCCTTGTGCGTGATAATCAACGCGGACCGGTTAAACCGCGTAGCGCAGCCATGAAAGATAATTCCCTCTGTCATGGTGGAAAAACCCATCTGCCGGGCTTTTAAAATCACGATCCGCACCGGCCTTCCCTCCTGCCGCATACGCTCCACCGTTTGATATAGCTTTTCCTGCGGCTCGTTGACCGTGAAAGGAATGATTTTGGATTCTTTTGTCTTGATTTTTAAAAATGCCTCTATGTACTTTTTCGGGTCTCTCAAAACCTTGTACATTTCTCAGGCCTCCTCTTCCGCCTCTGCCAGAATTTCCTCCAAAGTCTTTCCGTTTGTTTCTCCCTGGGCGGCGTTCTCCGCCAGTTTCGTTCGCTTCGTATCGTTTGAAACCCTCTTCGATTCCAGCCGCAGCCGTTCCGGGTCGGATTTCCACACCTTAGACGATTTATTCATCAGAAAAAATTTGATGGCGCCCACATCCGCCGGAACGTGCTGTTTTTCCATGACTTCTTCCAGCGTTTCCTCAAAAACCGGTTTCCCGTGTTTATCAAACACAACGCCCCCGGCGTCGTCCCGTACCGCCGTTTTTACTTTGTAATGCTTCGGCAAATCTACCTCGTAGCCTAAACAGCGATCATACAAACTCTTCTGGACGGCGTCCGTTTCTTTTTTCTTCTGCTTTTCCGCGTTCTCCTTGTATTCTTTTTTTCCCTCCGCGATCAGCCGGGCCACTTCTTTGTTTTCGCTTTTGCACTTGCGAAACGTGCTTTCCCCCATCTCCAGCATCCCGGCAACATCCTTCTCCGTTGCCCCCTGCCGCAGCCATTCCCGCACCAGATCCGCCTTTTCCAGTATTTTTTCTGTCGCTGTCACACGCACACCCCCACATAGCGCTTACACCGCTAAAACCCCCGTATTTCCTTAACAAAAAACCCCGCCCGTTAAATTTCTTTTTTTCAAAAAACATTGATTTTCCGGGATTTGCAAGGGTTTTTCATATTAGCGGTTTTTCTGAAAAATTAGCGTTTTCGCTGATTTCTGCCGCTAAAAAATTTCCCTACGAATTATGGCGCATAATTAAAAAAAGAGCGCGAAAAACCCGGAATTTTTCAAGGTTTGCGCGCTCTTTGCATTTGTCTTTTTGTATTTAACAAAATATAACATTGTGTTAATTTCTCAAAATAAGGCCGTATATAGGTTATTTTCCCTTTGCCGATACATTTATTTAACACCCACGCAAAGAGTAAATAACCCCGCTTTTTGAGAAAATCCAGGCATAAAAAAAGGGAATCCTGCATTTTTATTGCCGGTTCCCTTTTTGCCCAGATCCACAATATCATACTACCATAAAAAAAGTCCCAAAAAGTCCCATTTTTAATATCTGTTATAAATATCTCCTCTGTTTCCCGCATCAATGACGCAAATAACTAATTTCCCATTATCGACTGTATAAATTATCCGATACGTTCCAACCCTCAGACGCATCAAATCAGGATAGCCCTTTAACCTCTTTATATCCTCGCCTTCCGGAAGTTGTTCAATAGCCCGAACAACTCTTTTTCGTTCATTTTGCGGCAGCTTATCAATAAATTTTTTGGCCTTCTTTTTGATGATAATTTGATACATCAATCCAGCCCCCATTCCTTTTTGCACTCTTCTAAGGTGTATTCCTCGTCTTTTTCCGGGTCTGGATCGTTTAAATAATTTTCATAAATCTTTTTACAAAAAAGATCATCTATTTCCTCATCTGCTGCCACTCCCTGCACATAGGCCAGCACATAACCCAATTTATAAGGCGGGATCTGGTCAAGCAGCTGAATAATCATATCCTTATTGCTCATTTTTCTCAGCCTCTCTCTCTATTTTCTCTTTGATCGCTTCTTTGATGTATCCATTTACACTTTGCCCTTTTGCGCTGGCGGCCGCTGCCACCTCCTCATAGTCGCTCTTCTTCAAATCCAGAGGAACACGCTTTAACTTTTCTTTTTGATACTGGTACAAGTATTCTTTTCTTTCTTCAGTCATTGCCAATAGGATCACCCCCTTTTTTCTATAATTATACCTCTTTTGCCGTATTATGTACATATCAATTTTATACTAATTATGTACATAACTTTTGGTAGTTTTGTCCATTGATGTTATGTACATAATATGATATGATATGTACATAACAAAGAACGGAACACGAAAGGAGCAAGCAACATGACAACAATGATTATTAACAACGAGAAAAACGGTATCGAATTAAAATTTGATGTAAAACCCATCCAGGGCACTTTGGATCTTCTGAAAAAAAACGGCTTTCGCTGGCACAGTCAGAAAAAACTCTGGTACGCAAAGCAAACACCCGAAAGACAGGAGCTGGCACAAATGATCGTCAATATGGAATCTTACGCCAAGAAGATACGGGCTGAGGAAGAAGAAGAAAAAACTCAAAACAAGCTGGGCGTAAAAGTCGGTGATGTATTCTGCAACAGCTGGGGCTATGAGCAGACAAACATAGATTTCTGGCAGGTAACAGAGCTGAGAGGTTCTACACAGATTATTTTAAAAGCGATCTCCCACGAAGGCAGAGAAATCGGTTTCTGCAGCCAGATGGTGAAACCGATAAAAGATTCTTTCACTTCCCATTATGCCGGGGAAGAAATCAGAAAAACCGTAAAAGGAACAAAAGAAAATCCCTACTGTTCCATGGATCACGGTCTGCTGTGCAAAACAGACTGGAACACCGAACACAACGAAACATCTTACTATTAAAATATCCGCCGCCCTTCGGGGCGGCCCCAGAAAGGAGAAATCATCATGAAAAAAATCATCCCTTTTATCTTAGGATTCCTGCTGGCCGCCGCTATTTTCAGCGGCCAGATGGCCAAAGAAAACACCATCCCCATGGATCAGGTAACAAAAATCGAAGCAACTTCCAGCGGCGTCATGTTCAGATTTTCAGACGGGACCGGCTACTGGTGGGAATATGGAAAGGAGAATTTTCAATGATTGTAACAACAAGAACCATTTTCAATGAAATGCAGAGAAATCCTGAATTTGCGGCCTTTGTCAACGAATCCCTCCGGCGCTTCCGGCGTGGGGACTGGGGAGATATCAGCCAGGCAGATGCCCAAGTCAATGATGACGAACCAGAGTTCGCGCTGGGCGCCTATCAGCGTCAAGGCGTCAAGATCTGGATCAAGCAGGACGGCGAGAATATCACCGTGTTATATCCCAGCGAATACTAAAGGAGGACTGGTATCATGCATAGAATTTATTTCCCCATTTCCGAAGAAACCGCCAGAACGGCCCAAATGCTGAACTCTTTCCGGGACTATGTTCCCGGATCGGCTACGGCGGAATATCTGAGACAATGCAATGCAGTATATGATGCCGCGGAAGAGACTGCCGCCCGCTATGCGGCGGAAAAAATCATAGTACAATTACAAGCGAAAGCATAAAAACAGGGCGGAAGGAATAACCTTTCGCCCTGTTTTTATGCTATCTTGTCCCACGCTGCACACAGCTTTTTTATTGCCCGCTCATGGACCCGGAACATAGTGCTCCGGCCCATATGTACCCGCCGCCGTACCATGTCCCAGCTTGCGCCGGAATACCGGGCGATCACGACTCTCCGCTCCTCTTCCGTCAGCACTGCAAACAGCATTTGATGCACTTCCGCCATTTCTTCCCCATGTCTGGATATCTGCGCTTCGCATTCCTCCATTTTTCGGCAGATCCGCTCCCGGCGCAGGACGGCAGCCGCTACCTTGTCGGCAGGCTGCCCTCCGCCGCCTTCTCCCATGCCATTTCCAACGGAGATAGATTCCAGATCCACCTTTAACTGCCGCAGACGATCCTGTTCCTCCGCCATATAGGAGGCATGACGCAAGCTCTTGCGCAGGATTTGTTTCATCTCCTTTTCTTCCATTGGCACCGCCTCCCCTACTTGACCCATTTCCCGTTCTGCATCATATAGCCTTTTGTTATCAAATCCTCCGCCCGCCGGATGTTCTTTTCAAATTGGCGGTAAAAGGCGGCCCCGCCGCCCTTTTGCTTTCTCTCCTCTGATTCGGCACAGATTAAAATTGTGGCATAAAATTTTTTCATTTCGTCATCTCTGATAAAAGCCGCCCAATCGTCCAGCAATTTTTTTTCGTCCTCCGCTGTTTTTGCCCTGTTAAGCTGCTCTCCCAACTCTCGGCACCGCTCACTCATGGCCTCGAAACTGTGTTCATTGACAAAAGCCCGCATCCGCCGCAGCTCTTCCAGCGCGTCTTTGTTTATCTCCCGCACAATATCCTGTATCATTTTTTCTCCGCCTCCTCCCAAGGGGATTTTTTACTGGTCGGCGTCCATCTTTCCCGGCTCCGGAAAGTGGTGCTTTCCGGTATCCAGGCCAGATCTACGGTGCCCGTAGGGCCGTTTCTCTGTTTGGCAATGATGACCTCCGCCTGGTTCTTCTTTTCCGTATCGGGGAAGTAGTACTCGTCCCGGTATAGAAATAATACGCTGTCGGCGTCCTGTTCTATGGCGCCGCTCTCCCGCAGATCGGAAAGCATGGGCCGCTTGTCCGCCCGCTCCTCCACCTTCCGGGACAACTGAGACAGAGCCACCACCGGGCATTGAAACTCCTTCGCCATCAGCTTTAGACCGCGGGAGATACCGCTGATTTCCTGCGTCCGGTTTTCTCCGCTGCCCTGCATCAGCTGGATATAATCCACCACTACCAACGCAATGCCGCTTTTGACACTATGACACAGCATCCGCATATCCTGTACACGGCAATAGCTCCGGTCGTCAATCAGTATCCGCCCCAGCAGCTTGTCCAGCTCCGCCCCGTGCTCTTCCAGATTTGCCAGAAAGTTTGCCCAGTTCCTTTCGTCTTTTTCTTTGATGGAAAAGATGGCATTGTCCGCTTTGTATTCCCCGGCATAAATCCGGCTCACCAGCTGTTCTTTTGCCATTTCCAGAGAAAAAACAACAACTTTTTTCTTTTCGCTTTTTTTTGCGACACTCCGGACCAGATCCAGAGCAAGTGCCGTTTTCCCCATGGACGGACGGGCCGCCAGTATGTACAGTTCCCCTTCCCGCAATCCGCCCAGATAGGCGTCCAGGTCTACAAATCCCGTGGAAAGCCCCTGTATATTGCCTTCCTTCCGTCTGCGGATCAGGTTTTTTAAATGCTCCTCAAATATGGCCGCTCCGTCCAGCAGTCCAGACTTTTCCTCCTTGTCCCGCTCCAAACGATCCAGCACCTCATATACCTTGGTATCATCCAGGGCCGCGGCGGCCTCTGCCAGCTCCCGGCCCATAGCTCCGCAGCGCCGGAGAAAACTGTTGTGCTTAATCTCCTCCACATACCGCCGGATGTTCAGGCTGGAACCGCTGACACAAACCTTTTTCAGATATTCCAGGCCGACCCGTTCCGCCGCCTTTTGCCGCTGTAGTTCCTCAAAAATCAGAACCACATCCAGCGCGCTGCCCCGGTCATAAAGAGCCGTCATGGCTAGGAAAATATCCTTGTTGCTGCCATAGTAAAAATCCTCTGGCTGTAAGGACCCCAGCCCCATTTCCGCGGCGTCTCCGTCCAGGATCATAGCTCCCAGACAGGCCCGCTCCAGATCGGCGCTCATTGCTCCTCACCGGCCAGCTGCCGCCGCCCTCCGCTTCTTGCCGTCACGGCGGAAGGCGGCGCGGACTCCACAGCGTTTAGATAGCTTCCGTTGTGCAGAAATTTCGCCGGATACGGAATAAATTGTCCGCCGTTTGCCGTCCACTGCTCGCTCCGCTTTTCCCGTTCCAGTCCCGCCATGATCTCCCGGAATTTTTCCCCCGTCACCTTCATGGACCGCCAGCGGCGGCGGGCGGCCTCCTTGTCTTTTTTCTTCGGGTATGCCTGCCAGAAGATATCAAAAGCCTGTTCCCGGTCGAAGGTATTTTCTTTTTTCTCTTTTTCTTTTGGTTCTCCTTCTCCTTCTCTCTCTCCTTCTCTGTCCCCGCTGTTCCCTGCTGTTCCCGTTTGTTCCCCGCTGTTCCCGTGTTCTTTCTCCCTGCGGGCTCTTTTGTGGAAACTGTCCAAAATTTCTTCTTCCGTCATAATATCAAGCCCGACCAGTAAGCCCGTCAGTTCATTCAGTAAATTTTCGCTTTTCAGCTCTTTTATGCCGCTTTTGATAGCGCGGAGAGTTACTGTTTTTCTGTTCCAGTTTTCTTCTCCCCAATCCAACAGCAGCACTTCGCAGGTATCGCGATCTACCTGGATAATGCCTAAATACTGCATTTTCAGCAGCATTTTTTCCAGCGTTTCCTCATTGTACCCCGTTTCGCGCACCATATTTTTGATGCTGAAATGATAGCATCCCAAAGTATTCACATTGCCATTGGTAAAAAGATAAATGTGGAAGTATCTCTCTTCCGGCGTCAGCTCAATGGCAATATCTGACTGCCAGTAGTTCCTGTTTATTTTTGTGAAAATCATACAAACACCCCCTCTAAGAGTTCCATGACGCCCACCTCAAATCCTGCGGCGATTTTTTCTAATTGAGACAGGCGGGGAGAGGTCTCCCCCGCCTCGATCCGGTACAGGACAGCCCTGTTTACGCCGCATTTTTCCGATAGCTCAATCACAGAAAGATTTCTTTTTTTCCGCATTTTTCTGATCTTTTCCCCTAATTCCATCCAAAACACCTCTTTCCGCCTCAAAAAATCACTTCCATGTTTTCCTTCCGTCGTTGTATCTGATCTGCAGATCAATGCCCAATTCTTCCTGATTTATTTTTACAATATCGTCCCAGTCCAGATTCCCCTGCTCCAGACAGTCTGCCTTGGCCTGAAATCTTTCCATGAACCGCTGTATTCTAGACGGTCCGAAGGAAAATTCATCATGCAGCACATGAATGCTCATGACGCATACTGTGTCAATTACCATGGCCTTGATTGGTTCGGATGCTTTGTCCAGATCCTTTCTTGCCAGAGCTGTATTGATCCCCGTTAAACTGCGGAAGGAAATCTCTTTCTCCAGATTTTCCAGGCCGCCTTCTTTCACCAGTTTCAAAGCCAGCAAAAGACCGTCTTTTCTTCCGTCCTGATAAGACTTCAAATCCATTTATGTATAGCTCCTTCCCAGAAATACATCCATGATCCTTTTCTCGTTTTCGGAAAATTCCTCCGGCTCTTCCGGCTCTTTTTGTTTCTGCATGGAACGGCAGTACTTTCCGGCTACCGCCCCAATTTGAACCATTTCCCCACAGCAGCTAATTGCACGAAGATAAATGGAAAATGCGAGTTCCGTTCCATTTCCGTCCTTCCGGATCACATCCCATAAGATACTTGCATCTTCTTTGATTTTTTCCAAAATCTCCTGAGCTTCTTCTATTTCCTCCATAAGTACCGCGTATCCCTCATGGGAAGAATGATATAACCCGTGTATTCTTTCCGCTCTCATGCTTTCCGCTAAAATCGCCGCTGTAATACATTCTTTTGTTTCCTGCTGGATCATATTTTCCCCCCTTCCTCCAGACTTTCATCATTCCAAAACACTCCCTCATCTCTCAGTATGTCAATAGTTCCATCTATCTGCGTTTTCAACACCTGTTTCATTCGTTCCGGTGTAACATTTTTATTATAAAAAGAATATATTGCCTCGCAGGCAACATATAAAAGCGCGGCAGCTACTTCAAGGTCATTTCCACAATATTCACAGTGAACGACGCCATCCTTCTCCTCTATCATGATTTTTACAGGCTCTCTTTCCATGGTATTCTCCTTTCAATATAATTTCATTTGCCTTTCCGGCTGGAAGTTCATCCACAGCACTTCCCTCGCCATCTTCTGTTTTTGGGTCATGCTGACGGTTTCCTCCTTATGCCAGCCGCTCCGGGTCTCGCTTCACCCAGTCGAAAAAATTTACCACATCCCCGTCCAGATCATTTATGGTCTCAATGTGGCTTATGGATTTATTGAACAAAACCGCGCCGCTGCCGAAGAATGGTTCCAAATAGCTGTGATGCTCCGGAAAAAAAGAAATGATCCAGTCCGCGATCCGCCACTTGCTGCCCGGATATTTTATTATGGCTCTCATCCACTCACCCCGTCATTACATCCTTCAGCTCTGCCATTGACTGTATCTTTCCGCCGCACAGCTCCGGCAGATTTGCCCGGACAAGTGCTTCCGCAAATAGCGGCGGTACCGCATTGCCGCATCTTGCCACCTGCTTTGTCTTTGGATAAACCTTTCCGGCAGCGTCCCGGTCGATCTTATAATCCTCCGGGAACCCATTCTCTTCCAGATATTTTTCCCAGGTGCGCCGCATGGGCTTTTCGCCCATCATGTCGGCCCACACCCGGTCATTTTTATTGGTAAGCTCAAGGGCATAGAGGGCGGCTTCCTTCGGCGACAAGAACACCGTCTTCCCGATGTTCTTGTACTTGCAGTAGTGCAACTGCCAGTATCCATCCGGTCCGGGCCTGTGAAGGACCATTTCGTCCCACTGAGGCAGC
>CALWKZ010000114.1 GCA_944381385.1 uncultured Anaerotignum sp.
TATGTGGATGGTGTGACGACGGAGGAGGAAATGGCCAATCGGATCGCCGATGCCATGGAGCCCTATCTTTTGGCCTCCGGCATTTCTTTTGGGCGGAATGATCCCGCTATGACGCTGGGAGAGGCCATAGATGATTCCAACCAGGGAGCGTACGATCTGCACGTGTCCATCCATACCAACGCCGCGCCGGAAGCCCTGGCGGGAAAGCTGCGGGGGACCGATGTATACTATTTCTGGAACAGCTATTACGGCCAGGAGATCGCCGATCGTATCGCCCGGGAAATGAAAAAAATATATCCGGACCCGGCAAAGGTGGATACCGTAGCCACGGCTACACTACGGGAGCTGCGCCGGACCAATATGCCGGCGGTACTGGTGGAAGTGGCTTATCATGATAATCCGGAGGATGCGGCCTGGATAGAGGAGAATATTGACGCCATTGCCCAGGCGCTGACAAAGGGGATTGCCGATTATTTTGGCGTTCCGTGGAAGATGCCTGCGGAAGAAGATTGAAATACTATACAAAATATGATAAAATAATAAAAATTCTTTTGTGCTTCTATCCAAATAGAATTTTTTTGTAAAAAAAACAAAGGGAAATCGTGACAAGCGGCGTATTTAATATACTATGTATATTGTGTAATTGCTATATACTGTATACATGATTTCTGCGGGCGTTTCTGTCCGATTTAGAATACCAAAGGGAGGTAGTAAATATGAAAAGTTACGCAGCAAACAAGGTGAGAAACGTAGTTTTATTAGGTCACAGCGGTTCCGGCAAAACGACATATGCCGAAGCAGCCCTGTACTACTCCGGAGCAACCAAAAGATTCGGGAAAGTAGAAGAAGGCAATACCGTGAGTGACTATGAGGCTGAGGAAATTCGCCGTAAGGTATCCATCAATACATCCGTTCTGCCTGTAGAATGGCAGGAAACAAAGATCAATTTCCTGGATACTCCCGGTTATTTTGACTTTGTAGCAGAATGCAAGCTGGCTATGAGTGTCGCAGATACAGCACTGATTATGGTTTCCGCAAAATCCGGCGTGGAAGTAGGTACAGAAAAGGCGTGGGAATTTGCAGAAGAAATGCACATGCCTAAAATGATCTTCATCAACCAGATGGATGATGAAAACGCTGACTTTGAAAAAACACTGGCAGATCTGCGTGCGAAATTCGGTAAATCCGTTGCGCCTCTGCAGATTCCTTTTAATGATGAAAACGGCAATTTTATCGGGTTCATCAATCTGATCAAGAGAGATGCCAGAAAGAAAGTAGACGGCAAGCTGCAGCCCTGCGAAATGCCGGAAGACAAAAAGGATGAGGTTGAGGTACTGCGTTCCATGCTGATTGAGGTTGCGGCAGAAAGCAGCGACGAGCTTATGGAAAAATTCTTTAACGATATTGAACTGACAGAAGAAGAGATCTATGACGGTCTGACCTATGGTATTGAAAACCATACCATCGCTCCTGTTATGTGCGGCTCCGCTACACTGGGCTATGGCGTTAAGCTGCTGCTGAATACCATCGTTCGCTTCACACCTCCCGCTCTGGAAGCAAAACCCAATTTCCACGCTTTCCATGACGGCAAGGATGTTGTATTCTGCTCCAGTGATGACGAAAGATTCTCCGCTTTCGTATTTAAGACCATTGCCGATCCCTACATTGGCCGCCTGAACCTGTTCAGAGTAATGACAGGCAAGCTGGATACTACCATGAGCGTATACAACGAAGAAAAGGATACCGTGGAAAAAGTAGGCCATCTGTATGTAGTAAGAGGTAAGGAACAGATTGAAGTTAATGAGCTGCATACTGGTGATATCGGCGCTCTGGCAAAACTGTCCAATACTTCTACACAGGATACGCTGTCTCTGAAGGAAGCAAACATTGTCATTCCCAAGATCAGTCTGCCGGAGTCTGTTCTGTGCATGGCTATCCGTCCGAAGGGCAAAGGCGATGAGGATAAGCTGTCCGCAGCACTTTCCAAGATCAGAGAAGAAGATCCTACCATCAAGATGGAAGTAAATAAAGAAACAAAACAGACATTGATCTACGGCATCGGCGAACAGCAGCTGGATGTTATGGTCAACAAGCTGAAAGCAAAATATAAGATTGAAGTGGAACTGACAGATCCTATCATCCCTTACCGTGAAACCATCAAGTCCAAGGCTTCTGTTCGCGGCAGATACAAAAAGCAGTCTGGCGGTCACGGTCAGTTTGGTGACGTTGTAATGGAATTTGAACCCAGCGGCGATATGTCTGTACCTTACATCTTTGAAGAAAAGATCTTCGGCGGTTCCGTACCTAAACAGTACTTCCCCGCAGTAGAAAAAGGTCTCCAGGAATGCGTACAGTCCGGTGTATTGGCTGGTTATCCCGTGGTAGGTCTGAAGGCAACGCTGACAGACGGTTCCTACCATCCTGTAGATTCCTCTGAAATGGCCTTCAAGATGGCTACATCTGTTGCGTTTAAAGAAGGTATGCCGCAGGCGAAACCTACCATCCTGGAACCCATCGAACATGTGGAAGTTCTGATCCCCGAAAAATACATGGGTGATATCATGGGCGATATCAACAAACGCCGTGGACGTATCCTGAGTATGGATGCAGTAGGCAACAAGAAGTGCATCGTTGCGGAAGTACCTACCTCCGAAATGCACAAGTACGCAACGGATCTGCGTTCTATGACACAGAGCCGTGGTGATT
Source organism: uncultured Anaerotignum sp. (assembly GCA_944381385.1). Lineage (GTDB taxonomy): Bacteria > Bacillota > Clostridia > Lachnospirales > Anaerotignaceae > Anaerotignum. The sequence goes on from CALWKZ010000114.1 coordinate 2,707, forward strand.
ACAGACATCACTTTGAACGCTACGAAGAAGCTCCTATGGAAATCCAGAAGAAGATCATTGCCATGAGAGCAGAGCAGAAAGAGAAATAAGCTGTGAACAGAGTGCGGAAAAGCATACTGTAAGCAGTAAAAAATGACAGAAACGGGTTTTCGGCAGCTTTGCGTGGAAACCCGTCTGTTGTTTGGAGGGATTTCTCCGGGAAAAGGGATGGTTGGCCGGAGGATGCATATACTGATATTTGAGAGAAAGAAGGAGGAATATCATGCTGGACGTTGCGATTATCGGCGGCGGCCCTGCGGCTTTGTCCGCGGCTTTGAACTGCCGTCAGAGGAATAAAACTGTAAAGATATTCGGCAGAAGTCTGGACAGCTCCCTGCTTTACGCGGCGGAGAAAGTAGATAATTACCTGGGCATCCCCGATGTGACGGGAGAGGAACTGCTGAATCAGTTTTACAGCCATGCCCTGAAAAATGGCGTGGAGTTTCAGGAATGCCGCATCAGCCAGATCCTTTCCATGGGGGATTACTATGTGGTCAATGCGGAAAACCAGTTTATTGAAGCAAAGGCCATCATTTTGGCCATTGGTCTGAGCAAGAGCCGGGGCATCCCGGGAGAAATGGACTACCTGGGCAAAGGCGTCAGCTACTGCGCAACCTGCGATGGTATGCTCTACCGCGGTAAAAAGGTACTGGTGGTGGCGGAAAACGGCGAAGGAGAGGCGGAGGCCAATTTCCTTTCCGATATCTGCCAGGAAGTCTCCTATCTGCCGCTGTACCAGCCTGTAACGGCTTTAAAGGAAGGCATTCATGTGCTGGAGGGCAAGCCTACGGCGGTAGAAGGCAATGAAAACAGCGTTACCGGCCTGAAGGTGGGAGAAGAGGTCTATCCCTGTGACGGTATTTTCTTTGCGAAGAACTCTATGCCGCCGGAAAGCCTGCTCTTTGGTCTGAAAATGGAAGGCAAGAATATCGCGGTAGATCGGCGGATGGCTACCAGCCTGCCCAGAGTGTACGCGGCGGGAGACTGTACGGGTGCGCCTTACCAGATCGCCAAAGCGGTCGGTGAGGGACTGGTTGCGGCTCTTTCGGCGGCGGCAGACATCGACCAGATGGAACGGGAAAAGAAATAAATTGTGTTTTTTTTGAAATGAAATTTTAAAACAAGAGTATTTTAGAGAAAACGAAAGGAATCTGGAGAAAATATGGAGATTTTTTCTGGATTCCTTTTTATTTTATTGAATTTTTCTTGTTTTTTAGAAATAAGATGAAATATAATATTTGAATAAATAGCGAAACATGGTAAGATAGTATTTGTAATTAGCACTCGACCGAAATGAGTGCTAACAAGAAGAGAAAATGATTTAAGGAGGCAGATAACATGAAACTTGCACCATTAGGAGATAAAGTCGTATTGAAGCAGCTGGAAGCGGAAGAGACCACAAAATCCGGTCTGATCCTGACTTCTTCCTCTAAGGAAAAACCCCAGGAAGCCATTGTTGTGGCTGTAGGCCCCGGCGGACTGGTAGGCGACCATAATGTGGAAATGGTACTGAAGGAAGGCGACCGCGTGATCTTCCCCAGATACGGGGCTATGGAGATCAAATTTGAAGGCGAAGAGTATCTGGTAATGCGTCAGAATGACATTCTGGCAGTAGTAAAAGACTGATTCCATCATAACTAGGAGGATTGAGAGATATGGCAAAGGAAATCAAATACAGCGCTGACGCAAGAAGCGCTATGGCAGCCGGCGTGGATAAGCTGGCGAATACTGTAAAAGTAACTTTGGGGCCTAAAGGCCGCAACGTGGTTCTGGACAGAAAATTTACTTCTCCCCTGATCACAAACGACGGTGTGACTATCGCTAAGGATATCGAGCTGGAAGACCCCTATGAAAATATGGGCGCGCAGCTGGTAAAGGAAGTTGCGACACAGACAAATGACGTAGCCGGCGACGGCACCACAACAGCGACTGTTTTGGCACAGGCTATGATCCAGGAAGGACTGAAGAACATCGCCGCAGGCGCAAACGCTATTATTCTGAGAAAAGGTATGCAGAAGGCTACAGACGCTACTGTTGCGGAGATCCAGAAAATGAGCCAGGCTGTAACCACAAAGAAACACATCGCCAATGTAGCGGCTATTTCCGCCGGAGATGAAGAAGTAGGCAACATGATCGCCGACGCTATGGAAAAAGTAACCAACGACGGTGTTATTACTGTAGAAGAATCCAAGACCATGAAAACAGAACTGGACCTGGTAGAAGGCATGCAGTTCGATAAAGGCTATCTGTCCGCTTATATGTGCACAGATATGGATAAGATGGTTGCGGTTCTGGAAGACCCTTATATCCTGCTGACAGATAAGAAGATCTCCAATATCCAGGATATGGTTCCTCTGCTGGAGCAGATCATGCAGGTTGGCGGTAAGGTGCTGATTATCGCGGAGGATGTAGAAGGCGAAGCTCTGGCAACACTGGTGCTGAACAAATTGAGAGGTACATTTACCTGCGTGGCAGTAAAGGCCCCCGGCTATGGCGAAAGAAGAAAAGCACAGCTGGCTGATATTGCCGCTCTGACAGGCGCACAGGTAATTTCTGATGAGCTGGGCATTGATATGAAGGACGCAACTCTGGATATGCTGGGCCGTGCGAAGACCGTAAGAGTAGAAAAAGAACTGACGATCATTGCGGACGGCGCAGGCAGAAAAGAAGATATCGACAGCAGAATCCGCCAGATTCGTACGGCTATTGATGAAACAGAATCCGATTTCGACAGAGAAAAGCTCCAGGAAAGACTGGCGAAACTCTGCGGCGGCGTAGCGGTGATTAAAGTAGGCGCTGCAACAGAAACCGAAATGAAAGAAAAGAAAATGCGTATGGAAGACGCTTTGGCAGCGACAAGAGCGGCTGTGGAAGAAGGTATTGTTGCCGGCGGCGGCACAGCTCTGCTGCATGCGGTAGAGAAAGTAAAAGCAGCCTGCGCAGACCTGAAGGGCGACGAAAAGACAGGCGCAGATATCGTTGTGAAGGCTCTGGAAGCTCCTCTGCGCCAGATCGTGGAAAACGCTGGCCTGGAAGGCTCCGTGATTGTAAACAAAGTGAAAGAAATGCCCGAAGGCGTTGGCTTCAACGCATTGACGGAGGAATATGTGGAAATGGTAGAAGCTGGTATTCTGGACCCTGCGAAGGTAACCAGAAGCGCGCTGCAGAACGCTACTTCTGTAGCTTCCACATTCCTGACTACAGAGGCTGTAGTTGCGGAACTGCCCGCAAAGGCTCCCGCTATGCCTGATCCCGGTATGGGCGGCGGCATGGGCGGCTATATGTAAACCGAAATACGGAAGAAAGAAGAAAAGAAAGGCACGAAGCCGTTCCGGAAAACGGAAGGCCTCGTGCCTTTCTTTATGGATAAAACAAATTCCTGTCAGCGAAGGATGGCGGTTTCTATCTGGGATGCACCGGCGTATTTCGTCAAAAGCGTTTCCGCCTTTTCCAGCAGCGCTTCCAGCTCCTGACCGCCGTTGAAGCAGTAGAATACCATGAGGATCTCTTCGGTGGCGTCTGTAATCATGGCTCTGGTGTTGTCGCTGGTGGGGTTGCCGAAGGGGCCTTTTTCATCGAAAAGAGCCGGAAGATACTCGATATTCAATACATCCTTGCCGATGCCCTGGTAGGCAGTGCCTTCCGGCGCCCGTTCCCAGGTGATGGCGCCCTCCACATGGGCCAGATCGTAAGTGCCCATGGAATAGCCGGAGAGTATGGACAGATAGTTGTTGATATCTACCACATTATTGATGTAATAGAGACCCCGTTCCTTGGCGATGCGGCGGCACATGGCCTCCGCGGAGCAGCGGTAGCGGTTGGGGTCTTTGCCCAAAGCCTTGTAAGCCTTGCGGGTATTCTGGATGTAGTCCCGTTTATTGGCCTGGGACAGTTCCACCTCCGCCAGCTGGGCGATCTGCCCGTTGAGGAGGGCAAGAAATTCCTCCGGGTCCTTTTCAACGCTGACTTTGCACTGCAGAAGGCCCAGTACGGCTTCGGGACAGCGTGTTTTTAATTCATTTCCTATGGCAATGGGTATCATGATATGGTTCTCCTTTCCCAAAAACTGCGTAATCTATATAAAACATGACAGTTTTTTCTTCTTTTGTCAAGGGGCGGAAGTTTTCTTTGGGGAAATCTGCTGCCCGTTGTTGAAATTTTTCGGAAAACAAGGTATCATACAGAAAGAGAAAGGAGAGAGCAAACATGGATGAGATCACAATGCTTGTTTCTTGTGTAGAATATTACAGTTATTTGAAAAACATTCCCGGACATAAGGTCTTTGCCTCTTTTGAGAGAACCGGTCTGCTGGACACGCTCCTGCAGAGCAGGGAGATGTTCCCGGAGATGGACTTGGGCTTTTACATCGGCATGATCGACGGGCTGACAGCACTGGAAAGCGATTCCAAGGAAAAAGCCTATGCCGCGTACGAGGAAAGAACGGCGCTTTTGCTGGAAGTGCTGGCCAAGATCGCCAAGAAGCACCATATGGACGCGAGAGAAGCCTGCCAGATGTATTATGGCAGCAGCATCGCGGAAAAAGTGGCGGAAGATGTGACGGGATATTATAAAAAAGAGCCTGCGGAAATTTTTGAGGCAGTGGAGAAGGAATAAGGAAAACAAAAAAGGGAGCATATGCTCCCTTTTTTTATCGGCGTGACAGGATTTGAACCTGCGACTTCTACGTCCCGAACGTAGCGCTCTACCAAGCTGAGCCACACGCCGATGCAACAGTAATATTTTGCGCTATTTTTGTGAAAATGTCAAGATGAAATTTGCAGAACAGAGAAATTTTTTCGGGAGAATGCCTGTTTTTGAGATTTGCGAAAGTTGCGGGAAGAGGAATATAGATTTTTTTCCCTGGATGTGTTATACTGAAAGGCAGCAATATGGACGGAGGTGGGCGGATGACGACTTTTGAGAAGCTCTACGACGAGTATTACGACAGAGTATATGCTTTTTTATACCGGCTTTGCGCGGACCGCTCACTGACAGAGGATCTGGTGCAGGAGACCTTTTTGCAGGCCTATGTGTCCTTCCACCGTTTCCGGGGGGAGTGTGAGGTTTTTACCTGGCTGGCTTCCATTGCCAAGCACGTCTATTTCAAGTATTTAAAGCGTAACCGACTCCATTTGGATTCTGCCAATCTGGATCTGGTGGTCAATACCTACTGTATGGAGACGGGAGATCCGGAGGAGCATCTCCATCGGGAATACGTAAAAAAAGTCGTGCGGAACATGGTACGGGAGATACCGAAAAAGTACAGGGATGTGGTTCTGCTGCGGATGTATGCGGAGCTTCCTTTTTCTCAGATTGCCCTGGCGCTGAAGATCAGCGAAAATTCTGCCAAGGTGATCTTTTTCAGAGCAAAGAAAAAAATGATGGAGGTGTTGCGAAATGAGTTTGAATTGTGAAATGACCATGGATCTGATTGCGTTATATCATGACGGCCTGGCCAGCGCCTCCACAAAAGCCGCTGTTGCGGAGCACCTGAAGCATTGTCCCCAGTGCAGGGAAAACTATGCCCAGTACCGTCGGATCTATCGTATGCCCAAAGGCGGGAGTATGCCCCCCAGAGAAGGCGAGACAGAACAGGAATATCGGCTTTTGGCCGCTAAGATGCGGCAGAAGCGGATGCTGGTGACACTGGGCTTTTTTGCTTATGTTTGTGTGTCTCTCTGCCTGACAGCTATGGTATTTTTAAAAAGCAGAAAAGAGCCCTCCAGTTCTTTTTATGATTTTGAAAAAAATAAATTTTTTCTGTAACCTTTTTGCAAAAAAGGGGACTAAATAACGTAAGCACAAAAGATTGCATATTGCAGGAGGAAAAAAGAGAATGAGTTTTTCTGTATTGGGTACCGGCATGTATGTGCCGCCCAGAATTGTAACAAACGAAGATATGTCCAAAATTGTAGATACAAACGACGAATGGATCATGCAGCGGGTAGGCGTAAAGGAACGCCATATCAGCGAGTATGAGACAGCGGCGGAAATGGGCTGCAAGGCGGCTCTGGCGGCGCTGGAGAACAGCGGCGTGAAGAAAGAGGAGATCGACTTGATTCTGGCGGCCAGCGTCAGCGGTGAATCCATTTCTCCTTCTGTATCCTGTATGATCCAGAACCTGCTGGGCGTCCACTGTATGACGATGGACGTAAACGCAGCCTGCTCCGCATTTGTTTTTATGCTGGAGACGGCAGCAGGTTTCTTTGCCAGAGGCAGGGTGAAAAAAGTACTGGTCATCGGCGCAGAACGTCTGAGCCGTATCGTAGACTGGGACGACAGAGGCACTTGCGTTATTTTCGGCGACGGCGCCGGCGCGGTGGTTCTGGGAGAAGGAGAGAACTATCTGGATTCCGTCTTTGACGTAAAGGGCGGGGATAATGTCATCGACATTCCCCAGTTCCAGGGAAAATCCCCTTTCTTCCACAGAGAGGCGAAAAAGCCTTATATCCATATGAAGGGACAGGAGACCTTTAAATTCGCTGTTACCGCTATTTGCCGGGACAGCAAGGATCTGCTGAAAAACAACGGCCTGACATTTGACGATATTGCTTATATCGTGCCCCATCAGGCCAATAAGAGGATCATTGATTTTGCCAGCGTGATGCTGAAGATCCCCAAGGACAAATTCTATGTCAATATCGACCGATTCGGCAACACCTCTTCCGCCAGCATTCCCATTGCGCTGGATGAGATGAACCGCAAAGGACTTTTGAAAAAAGGCGATCTGCTGCTGCTGCCCGCCTTCGGCGGCGGTCTGGCCAGCGCGGCTTGCATTTTAAGATGGTAATGATGCCACAGGCTTCATATACACTTTCGCAGAAGCGAAGGAGAAGGGGGCGGCATATGTGCCCCGAAAAAGGACACAATTCATAAACGACAAAAAGAAAAGGAGAATGTATCATGGTATTTGAAAAAATCGCAGCTTTATTGGCAGAAAAACTGGAATGTGAAGTATCCGAAATCAAACCCGAAACAAAATTCGGCGATCTGGGGATCGACTCTCTGGACGTAATGGAACTGCTCATGAGCCTGGAAGATGAACTGGGCACAGAAATCGAAATGGGCGAAAACAAAGTAGAAACTGTTGCTGATCTGGTAGCAATGATCGAAAGCAAACAGAACTAATTGGAGGGAAAGAAATGATTGTTTCACCGATTTGCTCTATGCTGGGCATAGAATACCCTATTTTTCAGGGAGGTATGGCTTGGATCGCAGACGGAAAGCTGGCTGCGGCTGTTTCCAACGGCGGCGGACTTGGTATCATTTCCGCAATGAACGCCGGCGGGGATTATCTGCGTGAGCAGATCCGCATTGCGAGAGAACTGACAGATAAGCCTTTTGGCGTGAATATTATGCTGATGAGCCCCCATGTGGAGGAAGTGGCGAAAATCGTGGCGGAAGAAAAGGTAGCGGTTGTTACCACCGGCGCGGGTATGCCCACCAAGTACATGGGTATGTGGAAGGAAGCCAATATTACAGTAATTCCTGTGGTGGCTTCTGTTGCCAGCGCAAAAATGATGGAACGCGCTGGTGCATCTGCGGTCATCGCGGAAGGCGGCGAATCCGGCGGGCATATCGGGGAAATGACAACCATGCCTCTGGTACCGCAGGTATGCGACGCGGTAAAGATCCCCGTACTGGCAGCCGGCGGTATTGGTGACGGCCGTGGTATGGCGGCGGCATTCATGCTGGGCGCTATCGGTGTACAGATGGGAACACGTTTCCTGCTGGCAGAAGAATGCGGCGTACACCAGAATTATAAAGACATGATCCTGAAGGCAACGGATATTTCCACCGTTACCACAGGCAGACGTTTTGGCGGCAATACCTGTCGTTGTCTGAAAAATCCTTTCAGCCGTGAATTCCTGAAAGTGGAATACGCACCCGAGACCACAGCAGAAGATGTTGCGGAACTGGGCGTAGGCGCCCTGCGCAAAGCAGCTGTGGAAGGCGATACAAAGACAGGCTGTTTCCTGGCTGGTCAGATCGCCGGTATGGTGAAAAAAGAACAGCCCGCGGCTGAGATCATCAAGGAGATCGCCGAGGAAGCAGAAGCGCTGCTGAAAGGAGCTGCAAAATGGGTAAAATAGCCTTTGTTTTTTCAGGGCAGGGCGCACAGAAGGCCGGAATGGGCAAAGATTTCTATGACACAAAGGAAAGTGTGAAGGAATTGTTTGACCGGGCGGAGGAAATCCGCCCCGGCACTCTGCGCCAGAGCTTTGAAGGCACAGATGAAGAATTGAAGCAGACAGAGAACACACAGCCCTGTCTGTATCTGGCGGATCTGGCGGCGGCGATGGCGCTGCGGGAAGAAGGAATCCAGCCGGATGCTGTGGCAGGATTTTCTCTGGGCGAGGTGCCCGCGCTGGCTTTCGCGGGAGCATATTCCCCGTTGGATGGGTTCCGTCTGGCGTGTGCCAGAGGGGAAGCCATGGGCAAGGCGGCAAAAGAATATCCCGCATCTATGGTTGCGGTGATGAAAATGGAAAACAAAGCTGTAGAGGAAATCGCGAAAAACTACGAGCATGTTTTCCCTGTAAATTATAATGGCCCTGGACAGTTGGTCGTAGCAGGGGCGAAGGACGAACTGGATCAGTTCGGCAAGGATGTGAAAGCGGCAGGCGGCAGATGTATGCCTGTAGCCGTAGGCGGCGGCTTCCATTCTCCCTTTATGGACGGCGCTTCTGTGGAATTTGCGCAGGCGCTCAACGAGGTTTCTTTGGAGAAGCCGGCGATTACGGTATATTCCAACTATACGACAAAACCCTACACAGAAAATGTGAAGGAACTGATGGAAAAACAGATCAATCATTCCCTGCGGTGGCAGGAAAGCATTGAAAATATGGCGGCGGACGGCTTTGATACGTTTATTGAGGTGGGCGTTGGTACTACTTTGAAAAAGCTCATCAGCCGTATCCTTCCGGACAGCAGAACATACGCTGTTTCCAATATGGAAGAAGCGCGCCGTGTGGCAGAGGAGGTACGCTGAATGTTAAATGGAAAAACAGCTGTCGTAACAGGCGGTTCCCGTGGGATCGGCGCTGCCATCTGTAAAAAATTCGCGGAAAACGGCGCTAATGTGGCTCTTCTTTTCGCGGGCAACACCCAGAAAGCGGAGGAGACGAAAGCGGCTCTTCTGGAAATGGGCGTAAAGGCAGAGGCTTACCAGTGCAATGTTGCGGACGCGGAACAGGTGGCGGAAGTATGCAAACAAATCCTGGCGGACTTCGGCAGCGTAGATATTCTGGTAAACAACGCCGGTATTACCAAGGACAAACTTGTGCCTATGATGAAGGTCCCCGATTTTGACAGTGTGGTGGACACCAATCTGAAAGGCGCTTTCTATATGATTAAACAGTTCTATCCGGTATTTATGAAGAAAAGAAGCGGTAAGATCATCAATATCAGCTCCGTTTCCGGTCTCATGGGCAATCCCGGCCAGACCAATTATTCCGCATCCAAGGCGGGTCTGGTAGGACTGACAAAATCTGTGGCCAAGGAACTGGCGGCAAGAAATGTGTGCTGTAATGCCATTGCTCCCGGTTTTGTGGCGACAGATATGACAGAAAATCTGTCAGAAGGCAACAAATTAAAGGATTTCATTCCAATGAAAAGATTCGGCACGCCGGAAGATATCGCCAAGCTGGCGCTGTTTCTGGCGAGTGACCAGTCCGATTATATTACGGGCGAAGTGATCCGTATTGACGGCGGTCTGGCCATGTAGGAGGTACAGTATGAAAAGAGTAGTAGTGACAGGACTTGGCGCAGTAACACCCATCGGCAACAATGTTGCGGATTTCTGGGATGGTCTGGCAAATGGGAAAAATGGTATCGGCACCATTACCCGTTTTGATATTTCCGAGTCCAAATATAAACTGGCGGCAGAGGTAAAGGACTTTGATCCTTTGTGCTGCATGGATAAGCTCTCTGCCAAAAAACTGGACCGTTTCTCCCAGTACGCTTTGGCCTGCGCGGCGGAAGCTATGGAGGACAGCGGCCTGGAAGGCAATATCGACAGCACGGAATTAGGCGTATACTTCGGCAGCGGCATCGGCGGCTTCGAGACCTTCGGCGATTCCTATAAAATGCTGCTGGAAAAAGGCCCCAGAAGGGTTTCTCCTTTGTTCATCCCCAAGATGATCAGCAACATCGCCGCAGGCAATATCGCCATCAAGTACCATGCCCAGGGGCCTTGTGTTTCTATGACAACGGCCTGTGCAACAGGTACCACCAGCATTGGGGAAGCATTCCGCGCGATCCGTCATGGTTATACCACAGCGGCTATCTGCGGCGGCAGCGAGGCAGCTATCACTCATATGGCTGTGGCAGGCTTCGGCGCGTGCATGGCACTGAGCCCTTCCGAAGATCCCAACGCGGCTTCTCTGCCTTTTGACAAGCGCAGAGGCGGCTTTGTCATGGGCGAGGGCGCGGCTGCGCTGATTCTGGAGGAATACGAACATGCAAAGGCAAGAGGCGCGAAGATCTACGCGGAGGTATGCGGCTACGGCTCTACCTGCGATGCCCACCATGTAACGGCACCTGATGAAAGCGCCGTAGCAAGTGCGAAGGCTATCCGTGACGCTATGGAAGAACTGCAGGATGTTCCTGTGGAGAAAATCTATATCAATGCCCATGGTACTGGCACAGCATTGAATGATAAAACAGAAACAAAGGCCATTCGTGACGCTTTGGGAGAGGAAAAGGCCCACAAGGTGCATATCAGCTCCACAAAATCCATGACAGGCCATATGCTGGGCGCGGCTGGTGCGGCAGAGGCCATTGCGGCGATCCTTGCCATGAACCATGGCCTGGTTCCTCCTACCATCAATCTGATGGAAAAGGATGAGGAATGCGACCTGAACTATACACCCAATGTAGCGGAAGCCGCAGAACTGGAGGCTGTTCTTTCCACTTCTCTGGGCTTTGGCGGACACAATGCCTGCATTGCGTTTAAAAAATTTAGAGGATGATGAGCATGGATGTAAATAAAATCGCGGAATTGGCAAATATTATGAAAA
>CALWKZ010000115.1 GCA_944381385.1 uncultured Anaerotignum sp.
TTTTCCCGCAGGTGGCGGATGTGTACGGCCACCACACTGCCGGAGCCGTAAGCGTCCTCGTTCCAGATCTGTTCATAGATCTGCGCCGAGGAAAAGACGCGGCCGGGATTTTCCATGAGCAGCTTTAAAATATTGTATTCGCTGGGGGTTAGGGAAACATTCTCGCCGTCTACGGTAACGGTTTTGGACTCGTCGTCCAGGTCGATGCCGCCGATGACCAGATGAGAAGCCTTTTTGGCCATGCCGCCCAGAGAGGTATACCGGCGCAGATGGGATTTTACCCGGGCCAGGACCTCGATGGGGTTAAATGGCTTTGTAATATAGTCGTCGGCGCCGATATTCAGCCCCAGGATCTTGTCGCTGTCCTCGCTTTTGGCCGTCAGCATGATGATAGGGATATTATACTGCTCCCGCAGGCGGGCCGTGGCGGAGATGCCGTCCATCTGGGGCATCATCACATCCATGAGGATCAGGTGGATGTCGTTGTGCGCCACCACATCCAGGGCCTCTTTGCCCGTATAGGCCGTAAAGATCTTATAGTTTTCCGTGGAAAGATAAATAGATAAAGCGGACACAATGTCCTTTTCGTCGTCACAGATCAAAATATTGTACATAGAAATCATACACCTCCTAATTTCTGCTTTTATTGTATCAGCATTTCTTTCAGAAAACAGCGGCAATTCTTTAAGATTGGTTTAAGATTCCGGACTTTCGCTTTTTTTAAGAATTCTAACAGTTGCTTCTTAAAAATATTGGTCTAAGCTGAAGGCGTCAGGAAGTGTAAGATCTTGGAAGGAGGGAACGAAATGATTCTATGGATTGCAGTGGCAATAGGGCTGCTGTTAAAGATCGTCAGCGTATATTTTCTTGGAACGGCATCTCTTTTTTGGAAAAAGCCGGCGCCCATCCCCCGGGGAAAGTCCGGCACCCGTTTTGCCGTGATCGCTGCGGCCAGGAATGAGGAGGCTGTCATTGGCAAATTTGTGGAAAGCCTGCAAGCACAGGACTACCCCAAAGAACTGTTCGATATTTATGTGGCGCCGAATCAGTGCAGTGACCGGACAGAGGAACGGGCCAGAGCCGCCGGCGCCAGGATCATACATTGTCCCGGCCATATCCGCTGCAAGGGAGACGCCCTGCACGAGGTTTTCCGGCAGCTGATGGAGCGGGACTACGACGCCTTCTGCGTTTTTGACGCGGACAATGAGGCGGACCCTCAGTTCCTTTCCCGGATGAACGACGCTTTTCTGGCAGGAGCCAGGGTGGCAAAGGGCAGGCAGGAGGCGAAAAATCCGGAGGATTCCTGGGTAGCGGCCTGCTACGCTATTTATTTTGACTTTTTCCGTTACTTTTTCAATGGGCCCAGAGCCGCCTGGGGCCTTTCCGCAAAATTAGTAGGCACAGGTTTTGCCGTCCACCGGGATATATTGGAGAAAATGGGCGGCTGGAATACGGTTACCATTGCCGAGGACGCGGAGTTTTCCGCCCAGTGCGCCGCCATGGGAGAGCGGATCTGGTGGGTGGAGGAGGCTGTCACGTATGATGAGCAGCCCACCTCCTTCCGGGTATCCCTGATCCAGCGGAAGCGCTGGTGCAGCGGTATCATGCAGGTGGCGAAAAAACGGATGCGGGCCTTGGCGGGGGCCTGGAACGCAGGCAGCTGGCCTTATGTGCTGGATTTTATGATGTTTCTGGCGGCGCCTTTCGCCCAGGCCTTATCCGTGGTGCCTTTGGGGCTGACACTGCTGGCGGCGGCTGCCGGAGAGCCGGGCACCATGGACGCCCTGCGGCTCCTGCCGCTGTATCTGCCGATTTCCTACGCCGCGGCTACGGCGCTGGCCTGGGGGATGCAGAAAGCCAAAGGCGGGACGATCTCCCCGGGCATGTGGAAGGGGATCTTTGGCTTCGCGTTTTTTATGGCGGCGTGGATACCGTTACAGATATACAGTCTCTGCCGGGAAACGAAGAAGTGGGAGGAGATCCGCCATGTGGGGCGGAGCCTGCCAAATTCCGCGGCATAAAAAAAGAGGGCAGTCTTTCGAGACTGTCCTCTCTTTGTTTTACGCGAAATCTCTGGGGTTCTGATAGATGCCGTTGAGCTGTATCTCATAGTGGCAGTGGATGCCGGTAGACATGCCGGTGGAGCCGGTCATGGCGATGGTATCGCCTTTTTTCACGGTGTCGCCGACAGAAACCAGATTTTCGGAATTATGGGCGTACATGGTGGTAAAGCCATTGCCGTGGTCGATCTTTACATAGTAGCCGTAGTCGCTGTGGAAAGCGGCCTCTACTACGGTGCCGGATGCGGTTGCCGTGATAGGCAGGATCTGGCTTCTGGTGGAAAGGTCGATGCCCTTATGGACTCTGCCGTCGCTGATGGAAGGATCGCCGTTGGGGTTGAACTCTGTGGAAACGATGCCGTTTTCCACGGGGAAGCCCATAGGAATATTGCTTTCCGCCGCCAGCGCGATGGTAACGTCTTCCGCTACGCTCTGGAAGGAAACGCCGGTCTCATCCAGGAGCACGTTCATTTTATCCAGCTGGGTGGAAAGGGCTTCTGTTTTGTTGTAAGCCGTTGCCACAACGGTGGTAAAATCCTTTTGTGTGGTCTGGGAATCGCTGAGGATGGAAAGATATGCCTCGGCGGAAGCGGTATCCGCGCCGCTCATGCCGGTGATCTGTTCCGCCAGGTTTTCCTTGGTGGTTTCCAGTTCCGTCAGCTTGTCTTCCAGCTGGGTGGTTTTCTGCTGGATCGCATCCAGGCTTTCTGTATACTCTTTATTTTCGCTTTCCAGCACTTCCGTTTTCTGGGCCAGCTTGCGGTTGGCGTTTTCCGCCTCCAGAAGCTGCTGTTCCGAAGCCTGGAGCTGCTGCTTTGTCTGCTGGTAAGATGCGGCCGTAAAGATACCGGCGCCCAGTACGCAGACAACTGCGGCGCCTGCCAGCACCGCGTGATATTTTTTCAGACCGATGGTCTTTGTTTCGCCTTTATGAGACAGGTGCAGTGTAAGAAAATGTCTGTGCTTTTCTTTCTGTTCTGTCTGGTTTTCTGTTCTATCGTTGGAGAGGTTCTGCATCTCTTCCATGAGGTCACCTTCTTTTATGAATTGTCGAAGCTATTATACAGGAAAAAAATTCAAATGTAAATAACATTTTTCATAATTTTTTCAAACTTGTTAACAATTCGTTCATAAATTTGCGATAAAACAGTAACAGACGGGAGAAAAATGAGAATTTCCTTGGAAAAGGGGACCTTTCTTGTATCTGCCGCCCATTTATGATATAATTTTATATTAGCTTTGGGAGGTGAACTGACATGGAAAAAAACCTGCATACGCTTTTTCAGAAAGGCAAATATGGTCTGGCTGTGTGGAAAACGGCGCGCCGGATGTTTTTTCTGTGGAAAGCCCGTCCCTGGCGGAGAAAAAAGAAAAAGCACACCATGGGGCGGCGGAGGAAACGTCTGTTTTTGGCGGCGCGTGCTGTGAAAAACAAAGGCGGCTCTGTCGGAAAAGAATTCAAATGGATGGGGCGGCTGCTTTTGGCAGTCAGAAAACAATATTTTTAAGGAGGAAATGACGGTGGACGAAGAAAAGAAGGAACTGGTGCCTGCGGAAACAGAGACCGCGGACACACAGGAGGAAAACCGGGAAACCGTAGTGGAAACAGCGGCGGAGCCGGAAAAAGAGGACACAGCCCGGGAACCGGCGGAGGAGCCGGAAGCGATGCCGGAGGAACCGGCGGAAGCAGAGGAAACCAGCGAGGAAACGGAAGCGGCGCCTGCCGAAGACACAGCAGCGGAGACAAAAGCGCCCGCAAAAAGCGGCGGCGCGAATGTGGCGGGCATCCTGATCGGTCTGGTGCTCTTTGTGGCGCTGCTGGCGGTTTGCTGGCGCGTGGCGGGAGATACGAATCGGATTTATGATACAGGCGTGGTCTTTGCCAAGGATAATGCTATGTACGTTTATAATCTGGAGGAGGAACCTTATCTGGCGGCAGAAAATATCAGCGACGGCGGCCAGTACAGCTACTATTTCTCGGCATGGGGCACGACTTTCTCTGAGGACGGCAGTGTGCTGTATTATCCCAACGCCATTGCGGAAAACGGTTATTTTGATTTGTACCGTATGGATACGGCCGGCGGCGAAGGAACCCTGGTTTCTTCTGATGTAATGGATTATCAGATCAGCGGCGACGGCCAGAAAGCGATTTACATGAAGGAAACAGATGGTGTAGGCCAGCTCTTCTGCTTTGACGGCACAGAAGAGACGATGGTGGATGATAATATCCCTATGGATACGGAATCCTACGCCATCAGCAAAGACGGCTCCTACATCGCTTATCTGAAACAGGAAGAAAGCGGCGTAAATCTGTATGTGAAGGGTACCGATGAGGGTGCGGAAACGCAGCTTCTGACAGAAAACGCGGCGATCTTCTCCATGGCGCAGGAAGCAAATGAACTGTACTATGTAACCACACTGGGGGATGGCTACGGCGCTTACGCCTATGCTTATGGCCAGGAGCCCCAGTGCATTATGGAAAACGTGACTTATATGGAAGTTATGGGCAATGGCAGGGATGTACTGCTGATGGCCCAGGATGAGGAAAAGGTTATCCCTTACGCTGATTTTATCGAGGACGATATGGCTGAGGAGGACGCGGCCCTGACAGATACGGAAGGCGAAGCCTATGAAGCAAAGCAAGCCAGAGAAGAGATCCGTCAGGCTATGGAAAACGGAGAAGGCATCGCGCCCATTATGCAGGACTGCTATATTTACTCCGGCGGTACGGCAACATTGGCGGCGGAAGGCGTATTATCCGCTGTTTCCGTAGCAAATGACCGCCCTTACGTGGCTTGCTTTAAGATGGAAAGCAATTCCAAGGTAAATATTTCCGAGATTACTTCTTTGGATGAGGCGGAATTCGCTTATTATATGAGCCTGATTTATGGAGAACAGAGGGTGCTCCTTGTCAATGCCGGCGGTACGGCGGCAGAGCTGGAAGGCACTGCTATTGATCCTTCCACTCTGATGCTTTCCAGTGACGGTACGGCGGCGGCCTACTATGAGACAGATTTGAACACCAATACTGTCAGTCTGAAAACAGGAAAGCTCAGCGGCGGCTTTGAGGCAGTAGCAGAGAATGTGGAAAGCGCGGCCTTCTTGGGACGCACCACAAAGCTGGGATATTACAAGGATTATGAAAGCGGCGTCGGCACGGTAGGCGTTGCAGGCTGGGATATGGAAGAAAAAGCAGCCGTCAGCGGCGTGCATTTCTCCGAGGACAGCGAGGCCATCTACTGCATCGGCGATATTGACGGCACTACCGGCAACGGGACGCTGTACCTGCTGGAAAGTGGCGGAGAAACCGCTCTGGATACAGAAGTATTCAGCTTCCAGTATAAAGGCAACGGCAAGCTGGTATATTTCAAGAATTACGATCTGACCACCGGTCTGGGGGATCTGTACTACTACAACGGCAAGGAATCCATCCAGCTGGCGGAAGATGTGACAGCAATCTTTATGTAATCGGAAAATGAGGGGTGTTATGGAACAGGTATGGGAAAGCCATTCCCCGTGGGAAACGGAGGAAATAGGAAGAAAGCTGGCCGCCCAGGCCGTCCCCGGGCAGATCTACTGCCTGGAGGGGGAGCTGGGCACCGGCAAGACCGTATTTACCAAAGGCTTTGGGGCAGGACTCGGCATCCGGGAGCATATTACCAGCCCCACCTTTAATATTGTCAATGAGTACCATGACGGCAGACTGCCGTTTTATCACTTCGATGTGTACCGGATCTCCTGCGAGGAGGAAATGGACGACATCGGCTATGAGGAATACTTTTTCGGCGAGGGCGTATGTCTGGTGGAATGGGCCTCTCTGGTGGAGGGGCTGATCCCGCCGGAGGCGGTCTGGGTTCTGCTGGAAAAGGATCTGGAAAAAGGTGAGGATTACCGCAGGGTCATCCTGCGGCAGGAGGTGGCGAAATGAAGATACTGGCCATTGAGACATCGGGGCAGACTGCCAGCGCGGCCATCATTGAGGACGGCAAGCTGCTGGCGGAGGAAACCCTGAATTACAAGCTGACCCACAGCCAGACCATCATGCCTATGGTGGCTTCGGTTCTGGAGCGGACCAATACGGAGAAGAAAGAAATCGACTACATCGCCTGCGCGGCGGGCCCCGGTTCCTTTACGGGGCTGCGCATCGGGGCGGCGACGGCCAAGGGCCTCTGCCTGGGGCTGGACAAGCGTCTGCTGGCCGTTCCCACATTAGATGCTCTGGCATATAATGTATTTATGACAGACGCCATCGTCTGCCCGATTATGGACGCCAGAAGACAGCAGGTTTACACCTGCCTTTATGAATGGGAAAACGGCCGGCTGAAAAAGCTGACAGATTATATGGCGGAAAGCATTGAGACGGTCATTTCCATGGCGGAGAGCTTTGAGCGGGATGTGATCTTTTTGGGAGACGGCGTGCCTGTCCACAGACAGAAGCTGGAATCCCACGAAAATTTTTATTTCGCTCCGGCCCACTGCGCCCTGCAGCGGGCATCATCCGTGGCGGCCCTAGGCCGGGAAATGGCGCTGGAGGGAAAAGCCATCGACGGCAATGCCTTCGAGCTGATCTATCTGCGCAAATCCCAGGCGGAACGGGAGCGGGAGGAAAAGCTCCGTCAGAAGGGAGAGACAAGGGATGCTTGAGATCGTACCCATGGAGGAACGCCACATCGACCAGGTGGTTTTTGTGGAGGAATCTGTATTCTCTATTCCCTGGACAAAAGCGGATTTTGAGCGGGAGATCCGGGAAAACGCCTTGGCTATTTATTTTGTGGCCGTGGAGGAGGACCGGGTCATCGGTTACGCCGGCATGTGGCACGTCATTACAGAGGGACATATCACCAATGTGGCGGTTCTGGAGGAATACCGGGGGCAGGGCGTCGGAGACGCTTTGATGTACCGGCTGGAGGAATGCGCCATGGAAAAGGAAATGGTGGGCATTACGCTGGAGGTGCGCATGAGCAATGCCCCTGCCCAGCATTTGTATCATAAACATGGCTACCGTGCCGAGGGCCTTCGGAAAAACTATTATCCCGATACCCACGAGGACGCGGTGATTATGTGGAAATATCTGCCCTTTGCGGAGGGAGAAGAAGTTTGAACGGATCTGCCGAAGAACCCTTTCTTCGGCATTTTTTTCAAAGGAGGGAAAGGATCATGGAGCAGATCAGGGAGCTTTCTTACGGAGAACTGAAAAAAGGATGTTTTCCGGAGGAGTTTTCTTTTGATACTACGGCGGAGCTGACGCCGCTGGAGGGCATCATCGGCCAGGATCGGGCCGTGAAGGCCTTCGATTTCGGCCTGCGGGTCAAGATCAAAGGATATAATATCTATATGGCGGGGCCGGCCGGTACCGGCAAGACGACCCTGGCCAAAAGCAGCGCCCAGAGACAGGCGGCGGGAGAGCCGGTGCCTAAGGACTGGTGCTATGTTTATAATTTCCAGAACCCCAGAAGCCCGCTGGCGCTGCATTTTGAGGCGGGACTGGGCAGACAGTTCCGGGACGATATGGCGGAGCTGGTGCAGCTCTTAAAGGTGGAACTGCAAAAAGCTTTCCGTACGGATGACTATGAAAAACAGAAAAATGAACTGCTGCGCTCCTTTGATGAGAAGCGGGACGCTTTGATGGAGCAGATGAGCAAGGCGGCGGAAGAACATGATTTTCAGGTAAAAACGGCCAATTCCGGCATTTACTTCATGCCGGTGGTGGAGGGCAAGACCATTGGCGAGGAGGAGTACGACGATCTGCCGGAGGAGGTAAAGAACACCATCGAGAAAAATTCCCAGATCGTCCAGGAAAAGGCCGGCGCCATCATGCGGGATATCCGGGAGCTGGAAAAGGAATCCAAGCGGTGTATGGATAATCTGGATTATAAGGTAGGGATGTTCGCCATTGGGGACCATGTCAGCGCCGTACAGGAGAAATATAAGGAATATGATAAGGTCATCGCTTATCTGAACGCCGTCCGGGAGGATGTGCTGGAAAACATCGACCAGTTTTTTGACGACGAGGAGGACGGCGAGGAAGGTCTGGCATCTCTGCTGCCCATGCTTTCCAAAAAGCAGCCGGAGGATGTGACCCTGAAATATAAGGTAAATCTGATTGTGGATCACAGCGATACCAAGGGGGCCCCGGTGGTGACCACCTTTAACCCTACCTACTACAATCTGGTGGGGGAAGTGGAATACGACAGCGAGTTCGGCAATCTGACCACAGACTTTATGAAAATCAAAAGCGGTCTGTTCCATAAGGCCAACGGCGGCTATCTTATCGTCCAGGCGCAGGATATCCTTTCCTCGCCCCAGGCGTGGGAGGCCCTGCGCCGGGTCATCAAGACAAAGGAGATCAATATGGACGCGGTACGGGAGCAGCTGGGGGCTGTGGTGGCGCCGACCTTGAAGCCGGAGCCTATCCCCGCCAATATCAAGGTCATCATGATCGGCAGTAGCTATTATTATGAACTGCTCAGCGAGTATGACGAGGAGTTCGATAAGTTCTTTAAGATCAAGGCGGATTTTGACTATGAAATGCCCAGAAATCCCGAAAACATGCAGAAGCTGGCACAATTTGTCAAGAGCTTCGTGGAGCGGGAGCAGGTACCGGAGTTTGACGTCAGCGCTGTTTGCGCCGTGGTGGAATATGCTTCCAGAAAGGCGGAGCGGCAGAACAAGCTGACGACCCGCTTCAACCATCTGGCGGAGATCTTGGGCGAGGCGGCGGCCTGGGCCCAGATGGAGAATGCCCAGGTGGTGACGGCGGCCCATATCCGCAAAACCATTTATGAAAAAGAGCAGCGCCTGCGGCTCTACGAGGAAAAGCTGGATGAGATGCTGGAAGAGGATGTCATCATGATTGATGTGACAGGCAGGGAGATCGGTCAGATCAACGGTCTGGCGGTGCTGGATCTGGGCAGCTATGCCTTTGGGAACCCTTCCCGGATCACCGCGACGACCTATATCGGCAAATCCGGTATCGTCAATATCGAGAAGGAGGCCCGCATGAGCGGGCAGACCCATGATAAGGGCGTACAGATCATCACCGGCTATCTGGGGCAGACCTATGCCCAGAAATTCCCCCTTTCCCTGTCCTGCCGTGTCTGCTTCGAGCAGAATTACAACGGTATTGACGGAGACAGCGCCTCCAGTACGGAGCTGTACTGTATCCTGTCCTCTCTGTCGGAGCTGCCGATCCGGCAGGATCTGGCGGTGACCGGCTCCGTCAACCAAAAGGGCGAGATCCAGGCCATCGGCGGCGTGACCTACAAGATAGAGGGCTTTTTCGACCTTTGCAAAAAACGGGGCCTGACGGGAAAACAGGGCGTTATCATCCCTGTATCCAATGTACGGGACCTGGTGCTGAAGGAGGAGGTAGTGGAGGCCGTGAAAGAGGGCCTGTTCCATATTTATCCCATCTCCACCATTGACCAGGGGATCGAATTGCTTATGGAACGAGAAGCGGGGAAAAAAGACACCGACGGGAATTTCCCGCCGGAGAGCGTACACGGACTGGTATGGCAGAAATTAAAGGACTTCCATAAAAGATCGGAAGCGGCGGAATAAGAAAAATGGGGAGACTTTCCTTTTTTGGCAGGTCTCCCTTTTTTTGCCAAAAACATTGGAGATTCCTATGAAAATTATTAAAATTCTATTGCAGATGGAACTTTTCTCTTTTCAATTCGACAAAATTTGATATACTGTTTTGTGTACAAAAAGTTTGTGTAAGGGAATTTCCCTTTTTATAAAGGAGCAGAGGAAATGAGAAAAACGGTAAAACGAGCCTTTTGGGTGACGGCTGCCCTGAGCCTGTTGTATTCAGCAACGGCATTCGGCGCCGAATATGTGGATTTGAATTTGTTTTATAATGGCCAGAACCATGCGTATCATGCCAAGGAAATCACCATGATGGTGGACGGGGAAGTGTTTACAGACCCTAATATGCCTGCGGTCAGCATTGACGGCAGAACCATGCTGCCGATGCGGGGCATTTCCGAAGAACTGGGCTGTGAAGTCACATGGAACGAAGCGGCCAGACAGGTCTATGCTGTCAGCGATACCCACACGGTAGTGTTCCAGATCGACAGTACTACAGGCTACAAGAATGGCGAGGCATTTACCATGGATGTAGCGCCCATGATTATCAATGACAGAACCATGCTGCCCGTCAGGGCATTGGCGGACGCGCTGGATTTGGAGGTGACCTGGGATGATCCTACCCGAACGGTATATATCGGCGAAGCGCCCAGCGGAACAGGCAGCGGAACCGGCGGCAGCTCCACAGGCAGTCAGGAGACTGTGACTACCGGCGCGAAGCTGACGGGATTGTCTGTGCC
>CALWKZ010000116.1 GCA_944381385.1 uncultured Anaerotignum sp.
AACTGGCGGCTGTCTACCCTCAGCAATCGCACTTCGGATGAAACGGGTATGCTTCTGCGGATGCTTTTTGTCCATTCCGATGTTTCCGTAGAGCAGATCGAGGCGGTCATTGTGTCGTCGGTAGTGCCGAACGTGATGTATTCCCTGCTCAACGGCATCCGGAAGTATTTGAACCGGGAGCCGATGGTGGTTCGTGCCGGCATGAAAACTGGCATCAATCTGCGGATGGAGAACCCCAAGGAAATGGGGACGGACCGTATCGTGAATCTGGTGGCGGCCTATGAGATTTACGGCGGGCCTGCCATCGTAGTGGATTACAGCACCGCCACGACCTTTGACGCTGTCAGCGCCGAAGGAGAATTTCTGACGGGCATTACGGCACCGGGCATACAGATCTGCGCCGATGCCTTGACCCAGAGAGCGGCACAGCTGCCAAAAATAGAGATCAAGCGGCCTACCAGCCTCATCACCAGAAATACGGTGGAAAGCATACAGGCAGGGCTGGTGGAAAGCCATATCGGCGAAACTATTTATATCATTGAACAGATCAAGGAAGGTCTGGGCCTGCCGGAGATGAAGGTCATTGCTACCGGCGGTCTGGCCAAGGTCATTGATGAAAACGGAGAGATATTTGACGTGTACGATCCGGTGCTTTCTTTGCAGGGGCTGCGGCTGCTGTATGAGAAGAACAAGAACCGGCGATAGGGAGGAAACAGGATGCTTTTGGTAATTGATGTGGGGAATACCAACTATGTGCTGGGGGTATACCGCAAGGACAAGCTCATCAAATGCTGGCGCATGGCCACAGCCGGGGTGCGCACGGCGGACGAGACGGGGATCTTTATCCATTCCCTCTTTGACAATTCCGACGTGAAGGCCAGCAGTATCGACGCAGTCATTATTTCTTCCGTTGTGCCGGATATCATGTATTCCTTGACCCAGGGCATACGCAAGTACTTCGGTATTGAGCCCATGCTGGTAACGGTAGGCATGAAAACAGGCATTTCCATTCGGCGTGACAATCCCAAAGCCGTAGGGGCGGACCGTATCGTGAATCTGGTGGCGGCCAATGAGATCTATGGCGGCCCTGCCATCGTCATCGACTATGGCACGGCCAATACCTTTGACGTCATCAATGAAAAGTCGGAATTTATCACCGGTCTGATCACGCCGGGCATTTCCATCTGTGCCGACGCGCTGACCCAGAGAGCGGCGCAGTTGCCCAAGATCGAGATCAAAAAACCCAAATCCATCATCGTGAAAAATACGGTGGGAAGCATACAGGCGGGACTGGTACTGGGACATATCGGCCAGACGAAATACATCATTTCCCAGCTGAAAAAGGAGCTGGATATGCCGGAGATGAAAGTCATCGCCACCGGCGGTCTGGCTCGGATCATCGACCCGGACAAAAAGATTTTCGATGTGCTGGACCCTGTTTTGACTTTAAAAGGGCTGAAAATACTGTATCATAAAAACAAATGAATTCCGCAGGCAGGCGGGGGTAGGAACATCCGGCGTCTGCCTGTTTTCTTATGAGACGGAAAGGAGGAACAAATGAAGATCGGAACACTGGAATTGGAAAACAATGTCTTTCTGGCGCCCATGGCGGGCGTAACGGATCTTCCCTTCCGCCTGCTTTGCAAGGAGATGGGCTGTGGGTTGGTCTATTCGGAAATGGTTAGCGCCAAGGGCATATTTTATGACAACAAAAACACCACGGAGCTGCTGCGGGTGGAGGAGGCGGAACGTCCCACGGCTATCCAGCTCTTTGGCTCCGATCCGGAGATTTTGGGGCAGATGGGGCGAAAGATCGAGCCTTATCCCTTTGACATCATCGACGTGAATATGGGATGCCCCGCGCCGAAGATCGTCAAAAACGGCGAAGGCAGCGCCCTTATGAAAACGCCGGAGCTGGTGGGAAGGATCGTGCGTGCGCTGGTGGAGAGCCAGAGCAAGCCTGTGACCATCAAATTCCGCAAGGGCTTTGACGACAACCATGTCAACGCTGTGGAGATCGCAAAAATTGCCGAGGCCAACGGCGCCAGTGCTGTGGCCGTCCATGGCAGGACAAGAGAACAGTATTACAGCGGCAAGGCCGACTGGGAGACCATTCGCCAGGTGAAGGCGGCGGTTTCCATCCCTGTTATTGGCAATGGGGATGTATTCACGCCCCAAGACGCCAAGGCGCTGCTGGAGGAGACGGGCTGCGACGCCATTATGATTGGCCGGGGCGCCCAGGGGAACCCCTGGATCTTCCGACGGACGCTCCATTATCTGCGGACGGGGGAACTGCTGCCGGAGCCTACGGCGGAGGAACGGGTGGAAATGGCCCTGCGCCATGCCCGGATGCTCATAGACTATAAAGGGGATTATATCGGCGTCAGGGAAATGCGCAAGCATATGGCCTGGTATATGAAGGGACTGCCCGGGGCTTCCGCCCTGCGGGGCAGCATGAACCAGATGGAGAGCTACGCGGAGATGGAACGCCTGCTGGGAGATTATCTGGAACAGAAAAACAAATAAAGACGGCAAAGAGCCGGAACGATTCCAAAAGGGAAACGTTCCGGCTCTGTTTTTTTGGTTCGGACGGCAGAAGCCATCCTGTTTATGGTATATCCATGAAGGATAGGGAGAGGCTTCGATTATTTGGAAATCCGGGACCGCAGTTTGGTAAGAAATGAGGCTAAGGGAGATCGTGTTTCGGCCCCGGATGTTGTTGTCTGTTGGGCGGCTGCTTGCTCCATCAGAAACTGCTGGCTGTCCAGCAGAGGAGGAGCGGCGGCTTTTTTTATGTAGCTGCCGTCGGCGCATAATACCCGCGCCTTTACGTTATCGGCCCGGCAGGCGTCCAGGATCTGGTGGATCTGGGAGCGGATATCCTCGTCGTAAACGGGACAGGCCACTTCTACCCGGCGTTCTGTGTTGCGGGTCATGAAATCGGCGGAGGAAAGATACATCTTTTCTTCCTTGCCGCTGCCGAAGCAGTAAATGCGTGAATGCTCCAGGAATCTGCCGACGATCTGGAACACGGAGATATTTTCCGTTTTTCCCGGTACACCCGGCAGGATACAGCAGATGCCCCGCACCAGCATCTGTATCTTTACGCCGGCGCAGGAGGCTTCCTTCAGCCGTTCGATGATGTCGATGTCCGTAATGGAATTGAGCTTCAGGAAAATGCGTCCCCGGTCGCCTTTGGCGATCTCCTCGTCGATGAGACTGAGGATGCGGGATTTCAGGGAAACGGGCGCCACCAAAAGGCGTTCATATTTCCCCATCAGATTGCCGATGCCCATGTTCTGGAAAAAGGCGTTGGCTTCCCGGCCGATGGCCTGGCTGGCCGTCATCAAAGACAGGTCTGTATACAGCGCCGCCGTCTTTTCGTTGTAGTTGCCTGTGCCGATCTGGGTGAAATAACGGATCTCGTTTTTCTCTCGCCGGGTGATGAGACAGATTTTGGAGTGGACCTTGTAGTCCTCCAGTCCGTAGATCAGGGTACAGCCGGCATCCTCCAGCCGTTCCGACCAGTCGATATTGTTCTGCTCGTCAAAACGGGCCCGCAGCTCGATCAGGACCGTCACGTCCTTTCCATTTTCCGCGGCGGCACAGAGATATTCCACCAGCTTGGCTTTGGAGGCCAGCCGGTAAATGGTGATTTTGATGGAAATAACAGAAGGGTCGTTTGCCGCTTCTTTTATCATTTGTAAAAATGGCTCCATGCTTTCATAGGGATAGGAAAGCAGGAGGTCCTTTTTCTGGATCTGCCGCAGGATGCTCTCGTTTTTGTGTACGCGGGCGGGGTACTGCGGCGTAACATCCGCATAGGTCAGCGCTTTCCGTTTGGTATCGGACAGCTTCTCCGGAAGGGAGAATACGGCGCTTAAGGTCATGGGCGCGTCGGTCTGGAACACCATCCGCTCTGTCAGCGACAGATGCTCACAGAGATAGGATAGGAATTTCTGACTGACGGTATGGGAAATCTCCATGCGCACCGGCGCCAGACGTTTCCGCTGTCCAAGCACTTTTTTCATTTTTTTGCGAAAGTCGCTGCCTATATCGAACGCCTCGTCATCGGGATGGATGTCGGCGTTTCTGGTGATGCAAAGAATGATTTTTTCCGAGACCGTATAATGGTCAAAGAGGCAATGGAGATATTCCAGAATGATATTCTCCATACGGATAAAGCGCAGTTCGTGGCCCGGCAGGTAAACCAGCGGCGGCAGAGCCGCGGGAACGGGCACCAGGGCGAAAACCTCTTTCGTCTTGTATTTCAGCATGGCTCCTACATAAAGGGCCTTGTTGACCAGATGAGGAAAGGGATGGTGGGTGTCTACGATCTGAGGGGACAGCACCGGCAGAACAGAGTTTTGGAAATACTGCTTGATATACTTCTTTTCCGTAGATTCCAGCTCTTCAAAGGACAGGTGGCAGACGCCGTGTGGGCGCAGCTGCCGCTCGATCTCATGGAAAAGCAGGTCTCTTTTGACACACAGCGGGCGGACGGCTCGGTAAATGCTGTCCAGCTGTTCCTCCGGCGTCATGCCGGATTTGTTGTCTGTGGCTCCCGCTTTGACCTGTGCCAGATCAAAGAGACTGCCCACACGGATCATAAAAAATTCATCCAGATTGGAAGTGAAAATAGATAAAAACTTCAGCCGCTCCAGAAGGGGCAGGCTTTCGTCTGCCGCCTCGTTCAGCACGCGGCCGTTGAATTTCAGCCAGGACAGTTCTCTGTTCTGTGTAAAGGAATACTCCTTATTTCCCATGGATCTCTCCCCTTTGTTCCAATAAATAGTATAAATATCCTTCCCGGACGCCGTAAGGCACCGTCAGGATACGCTTGATGTGATAATATTCCGCGACGGTCAAAAGCACAGCCGCGCCGGGCAGGAAGGTATGGATTCTCTCCGG
>CALWKZ010000117.1 GCA_944381385.1 uncultured Anaerotignum sp.
CCAGCTTTGCCAGAGCCTGCGCCGCCTCCGTGGCAAAACGCACCTTATGCTCCGGCAGCTCCAGATTGTATTTCCTGCGGATGCAGGCGATCTGGAAGGAGATATAATGCACGGCGTTCACCAGCAGCTTGGCGAACTCCGCCGAGCCGTTCTGTTTGATAAACTCATCCGGGTCCTTGCCATCGGGCACCTGGGTCACACGTACCCGGAACCCGTTGGAAACCAGCACAGGAATGGCCCGCAGAGCCGCGTTGGTCCCCGCCTCGTCGCTGTCATACAGGAGGATCACATCCTCCGCGTATTTTTTCAGGGTCGCGGCATGCTCCTTATTGAAGGCTGTGCCCAAAGACGCCACCACATTATGAAATCCCGCCTGATAAACGGAAAGCATATCCATATACCCCTCCACCAGGATCAGCTCCTTTTTCCGGGCTGCCTTGGCGAAGTTCAATCCGTAGAGATTCCTGCTTTTGCTGAAAAGCACCGTTTCCGGCGAATTCAGATATTTCGGCTCGCCCTTTCCCAAAATACGCCCGCCAAAGCCTACCACGCGGCCCTGGGGGTCAAATATGGGAAACATGAGCCTGCCTCGGAAACGGTCGTGGAAGCCGTTCCCTTCTTTATCGGGTAAGGCCAGTCCCGCCTGCTCGATCTCTCCGGCGGAAAAGCCCTGCTCCTTTAAGTAATCAAACAACCCGTGCCGGCCCTCCGGGGCATAGCCCAAACCGAACTTCCGGCACATAGCCGGCTGCAGCTTCCGCCGCTCCAGATACCGTCTGGCTTCCTCCCCCTGCGCGGACTGGAGGGTATCGTAGAAAAAACGACCCGCCAGCTTATGCATCAAAAACAGCCGTTCCTTCAGCTTTTCCATGGCGAGGGCCTGTCCGGTCATATTCTGTTTGGGCAGCGGGATATTGGCCCGCTCCGCCAGCTTCTTCACCGCTTCAGGGAAGTCGCAGTTTTCCATCTCCATGAGGAACCCGAACACATTCCCCGCCGCCCCGCAGCCAAAGCAGTAATAAAACTGCTTCTCGCTGTTGACGGAAAAAGAAGGCGTTTTCTCATGATGGAAAGGGCACAGCCCGAAATAGGAGCTGCCCTTCTGCTTCAGGGGGACATACTGGGAAACGATCTCTACGATATCGTTCTGCATACGGATCTCTTCGATCAATTCTCTGGGATACCGCATTTTTCCTCCCCCCTTTCCCTTTGAAAACGCGGGCATGATTTTTTCCAAAACAGCTGAAAAGGAAGCTGTTACACTTCCTTTTTCCTTTCTTACTTCATAGTTTTCGACATTATCTCAAAAATTCCTTCCTTTTCTCCCCGTTTTGTATGATTGAACAAAAACCGCGGAGAAAAAGCAATCATTTCTCAAAAATTTATCAATAAATCAAAGGACGCTCCATTCTTCGGGAATGAAGATCTTTTTGAACCGGGCTACGGCAAAGCGATCCGTCATACAGGCCACATAATCGCAGACCGTCTGCTGCTTCGTCTCTCCCTCCGCCATCAGCCGCAGGAATTCCTCATCCATCTCGTCGGGATGCTCCATATAATAATCAAAGAGATCCCCCACGATCTTCTCCGCTTTTTTATGCTCCTCCAGAGCCACAGGGCTGGCGTATACCCGCTGGAACATGAAAGCCCGCAGGCCCATCAAGGTCTGGCGCATCTGGGTACTCATGCAGATATCGCCCTTTCCCATGCTGTTCTGTATGGTGTCCCGGATCATGGCGTTGATACGCTTGCTGGAGGTGCCGCCAATAACGGCCACGTACTCCGCCGGAATATCCTCCGGCCGCAGCATCCCTGCCCGGATGGCGTCATCGATATCGTGGTTGGTATAGGCGATCTTATCGGAAAGCTGCACCACCTTTCCCTCCAAGGTAGACGGAGAGCCGCTGGTACGGTGGTTCAGGATGCCGTCCCGCACTTCCCAGGTCAGATTCAGCCCGGCGCCGTCCTTTTCCAATCTGTCCACCATCCGCAGGCTCTGCTCGTTGTGGGCAAAGCCGCCCATGTTTTGGCACAGCTCGTCCAGCTTCCGTTCCCCGGCATGGCCGAAGGGCGTGTGGCCCAGGTCATGGCCCAGGGCGATAGCCTCCGTCAAATCCTCATTGAGCCGCAAGGTGCGGGATATGGTCCTGGCGATCTGAGAAACCTCCAGGGTATGGGTCAGTCTCGTCCGGTAATGGTCTCCTTCCGGGGAAATAAAGACCTGCGTCTTGTGCTTCATCCTCCGAAACGCCTTGCAGTGGATGATACGGTCCCGGTCCCGCTGAAAATCCGTACGGATATCACACTTTTCCTCCGCTCTGGCGCGTCCCTTCGTCTGGGCGCTTTTGGCCGCGAATTCCCCCAGTGTCTTTTCCTCCAGTTCTTCCTGAAATAAACGGTATTCCATCGTACCACCCTCCTTTTTTCTCTTCTATATTGTAAGAATACGCCGTTTTGCGGAAAAAACCTCTTTTTTCCCAACAAAAAAACAGGGAATTTCCCTGCAAATCAAGGTCTTTCCCTGTTTCCCCGTCAAACGCATTCCGCCTCAGGGCTGGAACTGCTTAAAGTACGTTTTCGCGAAAATATCCTTTAAGGCCAGCATAGCGTCCTCGGCCGAGTAGCCGTATTTGTCCTGTACCTCCCGGATCATGGCCGCGAACTGTGCCTCATAAGGCCCGCAGTCCATTTCCTGCTGATAGGTCACCAGAATGGGATACAGCTTCGTCCAGTCCACCACATAACCCGTTTCCGTGGCCTTGATCTGAGGCTGTTTTTCTTCCTCCGCCAACAGACTGCCGCAGTCTGTGTCCAGTGCCTCCGCCAGCTTCATCAGCCCCGGCACCGTCGGCACCGTCACGCCGGCCTCCCACTTGGATACGGTCTGTCTGGCTACGTTCAGCTTCTCCGCCAACGCCTCCTGAGTCAGCCCCGCCGCCTTTCTGGCCCGGGTAATATTTTCTCCTAACACCATATGCTCGCCTCCTCCGCTGTTTTCCCTGATTTTATCACAGGCCGGAGGAAAAGAACACCACTTCCGGCAGCAAAAAAGCACTTCCCGCGTGCCTTATTCCGGCACCTTGCCGTCTCCCCGGTATTCCGCCAGCCGACGGCCCCGCACCTGCACAAATTCCATTTCCGGATAGCGCAGCGCCGTCAGATAACCGCCGTAAACACAGCCCTGGTCGATATCCACCGTATTGCGGAAAATCTCCGGCCGCTCCGCCACCGTGTGGCCGTAGACCACCAACGCCCTGCCGTTGTATTCCTCCGCCCAGTTGAGCCGCTGGGGCCTGCCGTTTTCGTCTGTCTGTCCCGTGGTCTCGCCATAAAGGCAGACCGCCCGGATCTTATTGGAAAAGCGGCCCATGGATTCCGCCCGCAACCCACCATGAACCACCGCCAGCCGCTTTTTGTCCAGCATCAGATAATAGCACTGGCTCTCATAGCATTGGAGGTACCTCTGGCGGAAGGCCCGGCGCTCGTCCTTGCTGAGCCGTTCATACTCCGCCACCGTATGCTCCAGGCCGTGAGAAATATGCACTTTGTTCCCCAGCAGATAGCGGTAGAGCTTATTGCAGTGGTTGCCATGGATCCAGAAGGCTCCGCCGTACTGCACCTGATCCATCCAGAAATCCAGACAGGCCAGGTTCTCATCGCCCTTGTCCGCCACATCTCCCACAGAGATCAGGCGGCGGCCCTGGGGATGGACCCAGCGGTTCCCCTCTTTCCGGTAGCCCAGGGCCCCGATCAGTTCCATCAGCTCCCGGTAACAGCCGTGGACATCTCCCACAATATCAAATTTATTTTCCCGAAACTCCAGGATACGGAAATTTCGCTGTCTTTTTTCCTGCATACCGTCCACCATCATCTTTTGTCCAATTTGTCTCCTTTTAGTATCATAACATAAAAACGGCCCCTGCGGAAAAAAATATGAAAAAACCTCTTCTCCCCGGCATATATTGAACCATAACAGGGAGGTGAGCCATGGATGTACGCCAACAACCCTATCCCTCTGCCCTTCGGCAGACAGGAACACGCTGCCAAGGCCGGCGGGGCTGCGGAAAAACAGCCGGCAAAACCACAGCGGAACGGTTCCGCCTGTCACCCGCTGGCGGCCCTACTTTTATGGGAGCTGCTCCGGGGATAAAAGGCACAAAAAAAGCATGAGCCTATATAGGGATTCATGCTTTTTTCCTTTTCACGGGCACATTTTCCGAAAAAGAAGCTATCTTCCAAAAAACGCCATCATCTGCTGCAGCTGCTGCCGTTCCCCGGGAGACATGCTTTCCGTCAGCGCCAGAAAGAGCGCGTTTTGCTCCTCTTTGGACAGGCTGCCGCCTGCCGCCAGCTTTTCCCCGTACTCCAAAAACACGTCCAACCGCTCCATGCCCGTTTTCCCTTTACTTTTCTCCTGGGCCTCCCGCAGCAAACGCAGACGTTCCTCGCCCAGCGCCTGTACTTCCGGCTTTTCCCATACCGATGCCATCATATTCCTCCTTTTTCTGCAAGATCTGCCGTACTTCCATGACCTTCAAAACCAGCTCCAGACTGCGGCCTTCCTCCTCCGAAAGACAGGGCCGGATCGCCGCCAGCATATTCCGGCGCCGTTGGAAGGCGGACTGGCCGCTTCGGCTCCTGGCCTCCAGAACGCCGCTTTCCAGCACCCGCCGCATCTGCATCAGACGCACGATCACATACAGATCCTTCTGATACTCCTGATCCAGAAAAGGAATGGCGGCAAAGAGCATCCGTTCGTTTTTCGTCTCCTCAAAAACGGAGGGTTCCCCTTCCGGCGGTTCCGCAGACGGCTGACTGCCCATGAGCCGCCGAAGGCGTTCCGCCCGGCGCAGCATCTGCAGGCCCTCGGCCCCCTGGAGCAGTTCCGCCCACTGCATCTTATTTTCCTCCATGGACACAGACCTCCTCTGTCCTTTCTTTTCCTATGCTTATGTGGCATCAGCAAAAAAAATACCTCTCCCAGTCCCAAAGCCGCCGCTTTTACATACTAATAGGGAGAAAGGAGGTTTTTCCTATGGCATATATTTCCGCCCCCGCTCCTACGGGAAAAGGCGTGGGCATCGCCATACTGGATACCGGCGTTTCTCCCGTGGCGGACTTTACCCAGCCCCAAAACAGAATTGTCTGCTTCCGGGACTTTGTCAATGGCAGAACACGTCCCTATGACGATAACGGACACGGCACCCATGTCACGTGTTTTTTTCCACGGCAAAGGCCCCCGGACGCAGCGCGCCGGGGGCCTTTGGTCAATGAGTGATATGCAAATCATTTTGATAGGAGTTTTATGTTGTTTTCCCCGCAGGGAATATGGCGGCCTCAGAGGAACATGACCACTGCGGCCAGAATGATGACGCTGGCGCCGAGAACACGGCTGCCCAGCTGGATACGCCACTGCATTTCTTTTCCTCCCTTTCTCTTAACCCATCATATTGGGCAGGATCATGGAGATGGCAGGAACGTAAGTGATCAGCATCAGCGTAGCGATCATCAGCACCAGGAAGGGGACAATCCCCTTGATGACCACATCCAGCGTCGTGCCGCCTACTCGCGACGATACGAAAAGGTTGACGCCCAGAGGAGGGGTGATGAAGCCGATCGCCAGGTTGGTTACCATGATGATGCCGAAGTGGATGGGGTCTACACCCAGAGCGGTTACCACAGGGAACAGGATGGGCGCCAGGATCATGATGGCGCATACAGTCTCCATGAAGCAGCCTACCAGCAGAAGCAGCAGGTTGATCAGCAGCAGGATGATGATCTTGCTGTCTGTCATGGAAGTCAGCAGTGTGGCAACGGTGGTGGGGATACGTCCCAGTGTCAGTACCTTGGAGAAGCCGGTTGCGCAGCCGATAACCACCAGGATCGTCGCTGTGGTTTCGCAGGCTCTTTTGGTCACATCCAGCAGTTCCATGAAATTCAGTTCCTTATATACGAACAGACCAATGATCAGGCTGTATACTACAGATACGGCCGCCGCCTCTGTCGGGGTGAAGATACCGCCGTAGATACCGCCCAGGATGATGACGGGAGACAGCAGTGCCCATTTGCCTCTCCATACTTCCCTCAGGGCCCGTTTGATGCTGAAAGGCTCTGTATCGCCTTTGTAGCCGGCTTTCTTTGCGTAGAAATAGCTGTAGAAAATCAGAACCAGACCGATCAGAATACCGGGGATGAAGCCCGCCAGGAACAAAGAGCTGACGGAGCTGTTTACAGTTACGGAATAAACAACCATAGGGATACTGGGCGGGATGATAACGCCGATAGAGCCGGCGGCAGCAATCAGCGCCAGTACGAATTTTTTGTCATAGCCTTTTTCCAGCATGGTAGGCACTACCATACCGCCGACAGCGGCAACCGTAGCCGGGCCGGAGCCGGAAATCGCTGCAAAGAACATACAAACCACGACGGTTACGATGGCAAGGCCGCCGCTGATTCTGCCAAAGAATACGTTGGCAACATCCAGCAATCGCTTGGAAATACCGCCGCCGCTCATCAATTCCCCGGCGAAAACAAAGAAGGGGATCGCCATAATCGGGAAGGAATCAACGCCAGTTACCATATTTCTGGCTACAAAGCCCAATGTCAGCTGGTCTGTAAACAATATGTACGCAAGGGATGCGATCCCCAGTGAAAACCCGATGGGTATCGTCAGTACAAGACTGATAATCAATGTAATAAATACTACCGCAGCAATCGCGCCTGTTGTCATGCGTCCTGCACCTCCTCATGCTTGTGTAAATTCTTGATTCTTCTTACGATGCACTGTACCTGGCGGATAGCCGTCAGAGCGAAGCCCACCAGGGGCGCGCAGTATACAAACTGCATGGGTACGTGCAGAGCGGGAGAGATCTGGCCGCTGGCGGAAATCTTCTGGAACACGGTAACAGAGGTTACTGCGATGAATACAGCGAAGATCAGCACAATGATCTCGCTAAAGATCTCTACATAGGGCCGCAGCTTCTTGGGATACAGATTGATGGCCGCGTCAATGCGGATATGAGCTTCCCGTCTTGCCGTATAGGCTACGGAGAAGTATACCAGCCATACAAAAAGATATCTTGCCATTTCCTCTGACCATGTCAGGGAATTGCCGAATACATAACGCATTACCACCTGGATAAAGATGATAATACTCATCAAAAACATCAGCGGTACAATAAAGCACGCCTCCAAATGCTCATTGAGAAATTTCATACCTACCCTTCCTTTCTTACTGTTCCGCCTCTGCAGCGTCCTCCGGATATTTCAGTTTCGCTTTTTCCACTTCGCTGTACAGAAGGTCGATGACTTCCGGATGCTCTACCTTGGTATAAGCCATATCCTTGATGCCTGCGCAGGCCGCCTTCATTTCCTCGATGGTCTCGTCGCTCAGCTCGCTGTAGTTCATGCCGGGATAATTTTTGATATTTTCCAGAGCCACCGCTTCGTATTCGGAACAGCGTTCTCTTTCATAAGCTACAGCCTCGTCGGATACCTTCAGGACGATCTCCTGCTGCTCCGGCGTCAGTTCGTTGAAACGCTCCTGACTCATCAGGATGATGTAAGGAGAGTAGATGTGTTTGGTATATACATAATATTTCTGCACTTCACAGAATTTGGACTGCCATGTCAGCTCCGCGCCGTTGTCCTGGCCGTCTACTGTGCCCTGCTGCAAAGCTGTGAACAGCTCTGTAAAGGCCATAGGTGTAGGGTTGGCGCCGTATGCCTTCCACTGCGCCAGCTGCAGTTCGTTTTCCATGATACGAATCTTCAGGCCCTTCAGGTCGCTCATGGACTCAATGGGACGATCCGTTGTGGAAAGGGTACGGAAGGAGTTCTCCTGCCACTGCAGCAGCTGGAAACCTACCTCGCTGAGCTGCTCGCCCAGGTAATCCCCCAGAGCCCCATCCAGCACCTCATATACCTGCTGCTTGTTTTCAAAGAGCCAGGGGATGTCCAGACAGAAAATATCGTTGCAGAAAGAAGCTACCGTTGCGTTTGTGGCAAGGACGATATCGTAATCGCCGAACTGGCAGCTTTCCAGCAGCTCACGCTCGCCGCCCAGCACGTTATCCGTATAAATATCTACGGTCATAGTGCCCTGGGATTCCTGCTCGATACGCATTTTGAAATATTTCGCCGCGTCGATGGTAGCCGGCGCGTTGCCCAAAGCATAAATCAGATGCTTACAGTCCTCCGTCAGTTCTACGCCGGAGTCAAAGTTCACCGGTTCTACCTTCTTTTCCACGAAACCGCTGGCAGAAGTCGATCCCGTGCCTTCCTGGCTTTCTTCCTGACCGCAGCCTGCCGCTCCAAAAAGCATTCCCGCCGCCAGAAGAAAAGCCAATCCTCTTTTGATCATACAAATTCCTCCCTCTTTTAGTATCTTTCCCCTTGCCTTCCGCAAATGCATTTTTGATGTATAAATCTCATTTGCGGTAAATAAATCTTCTTTTGAGGCTTTTTTAAATTTAATTTAATTATAATTAATCTTCTGTTAAATTGCAATTAGCAGAAATAATCAATAAATCAAACAACTTTTTGTGTAAAGAAAACATCTGATTTTTATCTTAAATCGTCTCAAAATACATAAATGAAACATTTTTCCTAAAAAATACATCTATTTTCCATATGTTTCCATGTTAAAAAGTGTATTTTTCACAAACACATCTGTTTGTTTGTGCATTTTTAACTTATTCCATATTAAAAAAATGTATATTTTATAGGAATATTGCCTGAGAATACGGATTTCATATTGAATTTTTCTCTTTTTAGATTTAGAATAAGGTTTGAACTGAACAAGACCCATGGACTATACCAAAAAGGAGGTAGGATATATGGGAGAAAAAATGACTCTGGCGGACCAGATCTATCAGGATTTGAAGCAGGAGATCTCCAATCAGGAACTGGCCTCCGGGGAAAAGATCAACATTAAGGAACTGGCAAGAAGATACGGCGTCAGCGATACGCCTGTCAAACAAGCCCTCCAGCGTCTTGCGGAAGAGAAGCTGGTTGTCAATACGCCCAATAAGGGGATGAGCGTACGTTCTTTTCATCCCAGAGAACTGCATGAAGTATTCGATATCCGTCTGATGCTGGATACCTTCTTTATCCCAGACATCATTTCGGCGCTGAATTACAACGACAAGCTGCGGCAGCAGCTTCTGGATAATCTGGAACAGCAGAAGGAATTTATTCAAAACAGCGATTCCGGCCAGGAGGCAGAACGGTATTTCCAACTGGATATGGAATTTCACACATTATTCCTGACGGCTTCCGGCAACAAAAAAGCGGTAGAGATCCTGACGGACCTCCACCCCTTCACTCTTTCCAGCGGTTCCTATTACAGCCAGCCCCACTATCGGGACTGTGAATGCGTAGCGGAACATGAAGCCATCCTGAACGCGGTCATGGCGGCAGACGCCGACGCCCTGAAAGCGGCGGTAGAGACCCATATCAACAATTCCAGGCGGGCGTTCCAGCTGATCTTCAAGCTGAACCAAATGGTCTGAAAAACGATCCTCTCATGGGGCAGTGAGGATGTTCCCAAACAGAAAAAGGAAGCAATGACAGACTTGTCTCCATAAGAAAACAACTTCTTGAAAAAAGAATCCGGGGCCCTGCGCCGCAGGGATTCCCGCCATGTATGTTTTCCTATGGAGATGCCTTTTGTCATTGCTTCCTTTTTATTTTATGTTTTTTCCGTTTTTGCCCCGGTACTTTTCCGCATCCTTCCGCCTGCTTTGCGGAACAGCTCCTCTGTCACCAGCGGCGGATGGGTATGCTCCACCACCACCCATTCCCCAGGCGGACAAATCCGGGTCCTGCGGCTCTTATAGCTTACCTTCTTCTCCTTTCCCTGCACCATATGTCCCAGATATACGGGGTGCTCCAAAATTTTGCGTACCGTAGTGACCGCCCAGACAGCATTTTCCTTTCTTCCTAAATCCTGCCCCTGTTTTCGCTTCCACTGGGAGGGCGTCTCAATTCCCAGCGCCATCAGCCTGGCGGCGATCTTCCGACAGGAAAGCCCGCCGGCGGCATAAGAAAATATCCTCGCCACCACCGGCGCCGTCTCCGGCTCCGGCAGCAGCTTATGGCGGTCCGACGGGTCCTTTTGGTAGCCGTAAGGGGCGTAATTCCCCAAAAACTGGCCCAGCTCCATTTTTCGCCGGAACACGGCCCGGATATTTTCCGACAGTTCCTCGCAGTACCACTCATTGACCAGACTGTTGATCTGTCTGGCTTTTTTATTTTCCCGTCTGGATGTATCCACCCCATCCACCGCCGTCACAAAGCGTATGCCCCACAGCGGAAACAGCTCATGGAGATACTTTTCCGCCGTAGCCATATTCCTGGTGAACCGGGACTGGGTCTTGCACAGGATAATGGAGAACCGGCCAGCCTCCGCGTCCCGCAGCAGAGCCTGGAAGCCGGGACGGTCCTCCCGCAGGCCGGAATAATCCTCATCCGTATAGACCCCGGCGATCTCCCAGCCCCTGGCCGCGGCGTAAGCCGTCAAAAGACTCTTCTGGTTGGAAATGCTCCGGCTCTCCTGCCCCTCCGCCAGTCCTTCGTCCTCTATGGACAGCCGGCAGTAGACAGCCGCTTTTTCTGCCATAGGCCTCACCCTCCTTCGGGTCTATCCTATGAAAAGGACAAAAAAAATAAAACCGCTTTCGGGATGGTATCCCAAAAACGGTCCGTCTCTTACAATCCTTTAAACAAATACTTCTGGCAGCCTGGGCAGGTCGTATCCTCCCGCAGCTTTCTCCGACAGTCCAGCTTCTTGCCGCAATGGGGGCAGACATAGGTCTTTGCCTCCAGAAAGAAATCCAGTACCACAATCGCGATCATCAGGATCCAGTTATGCAGAAAGACGAAACTCACCGCTGCCGCAAGGAATAAAACAATGCTGATTTTCTGAAATTTCTTATATTTCTGGTATAAAACCCGTCCATTCTCTGGTAATTGCACAATTTTTGCCTCCTTTTTCTGCTGGCTTCTGTATCTATTGTATCCTATCCCCCGGGAAAAAGCAATATAAACTTCCGTGACCCATGTCACGGGTATTGCCTGCGGCAACGGCACGCTGTCCGCGGGCAGATTCCGGGGCGTCGCGCCTGAGGCCCATATCATCAGCCTGAAGATCCTGGACCGGCTGGGGCAGGGCAGCTCCTCCGCCGCATTGGCCGCGTTTCAATGGATAATGGACAACGCTTCCAAATATAATATAAAGATCATCAATCTGTCGATCGGCACCAATGACCAAAGGGTACACTCTCCGCTGCGGGAAGGCGTGGAGCGTCTCTGGGAAAAGGGCTTTGTGGTGGTGGCCGCCGCCGCCAATCCCGACGGCAACAGCGCCTTTCAGCCGCCGCCCCTGCTCAGCCCCAGGATCATCACCGCCGGCGCCTGGGAGGACCGGGATTACTTCCGGAAAAAACGGGGTATGCTGTCTGTGCTCTCGCCTACTATGCCGGATCTTTGGGCAAGAGGAGAGGAGGTCGTCTCCGTCCTGTCCCCGGACTTTGATTTTTCCCTGCCTAACCGGGAGCGGGAGAAAATCGCGGCGCCTCATTATATCCGCATGAGCGGCGCCTCCATGGCTACTCCCGCCGTCAGCGGCACAGCAGCGCTGCTGCTGGAAAAAATACCGTCCCTGCCGCCGGACGAGGTAAAACGGCGGCTGTGCGCCGCAGCCAAGGAGCAGGATGGTCTGCTTCTGCCGGAGGTCTTGTTCGCGCGACAGTGAAAGGAGCATCTCTCTATGGAAGAAAATACCGTGATCCGTTTATCCAAAAGCCTGCAAAATACCGACGCTCTGGCGCAGGAAATTTCCCAGTGGCAGGCTTCCCTGCGCCAGATGGTAGAGCAGGATTATCTGCAAAAGATCCGCGCCGCCGCCCAGGAGGAAAAGGCCATCACTGTGGAGCATCCTTCCCGGGAGGTCACACTGCTGCGGGCTCTGTCCGCCTTTGCCGATGAAGGCGGGAAGCAAAAACTGGATCAGGCCTGCCGTTCCCTGCTGTTTTTACAGACCATGGCAAAGATACAGCAGGGCGTCCGTATCTGTGAAAGCGATCTTCTGGAGGCCAGAAGCAGCGGCGGCAGCATCCCCGCCTTCTCTCCCGCCAGAGCCGCCGGTATTTTTATGAGTCTTTCTCTGCTTTCGGAATTTCTCTCCGACCAGAAGGCATAAAAAAAGAAAACCGTCTTTCTTTCCGCGCTCAATAAGAAAGAAAAGACGGTTTTCTACTATAATAATATGTTTTTTACAAATGCTGGTTCACTACAAACATATTCAGCTTGCGCATAGCCCGAATATCTTCTTTGGAGAACTTCAAAATCTCCTTCAGCTCCTCATTTTCCTCCATAATATCCGGCGAAAGCACGAACTTGAAGGAAATAGGGAACATGGGCTGGGTAGACAGGCCGGAAAACATCCCGATCATACGCCCTGTATGACTGAAGGAATTGATGGCATACAAAAATACCCGCTCCATTTTATTGTTCTGGTTCTCAAAATTAAAATTCGTGAACGCATCGTACTTGCGCATGGTGCCATGATACAGATACTTGCATTTATAGCAATTGGAATAATCCTCCAGATCCGCGTAGAAATCGGCGCTGAAAATGCCGTTTTCCCCATGGCCCCTGACATCAATGATATTCTTGACGATACGCCCCCGCCGACCGTCATAGAAATACAGATACATCCTTGTCTTGCCATGACGCTTTCTGGCGATCTCCTGTTTACCCTCGGCGTCGTCGTCAGCGTGCTCGTAGTCGATCAGCTGTCCCACGGAAATATCCAGCGCGTCCGCGATGGTAAACAGCGTCTCGATATCAATGGCAATATCCCCGTTCTCATACTTGGATA
The DNA here is from genome assembly GCA_944381385.1 of uncultured Anaerotignum sp. Lineage (GTDB taxonomy): Bacteria > Bacillota > Clostridia > Lachnospirales > Anaerotignaceae > Anaerotignum. Next base: position 12,884 of record CALWKZ010000117.1, read on the forward strand.
CGGTGGCTTTGCTCTTATTGATGAGTCCGGCGAACACCTCAATGGTCATATTTTTCATTTTTCGGTAAAGGCGTATCCTTTTACCGACATGAATACTGACTTCACGCATAATCTCTTCACCTTCCGTCCCCTTTACTGCATGAAATTATCCATTTTTTACCAAAATTTTCACTTGCGTGTGCTTATTATAATATAATTTTATGTTTTTTTATAGTCCCCTCTTTATATTTTAACAAAATCTTTCTTTTCTTTATGCAAACTTACGGAAACCAAATGTATATCATGTTTTTCTTTGGATACAAAGCACCTTTTTTCCTATCAGTAGAATTTTCTTCTCTGTCCCCCTGATTTCCTTTTTCTCGTTGGTAAATTTTTTTAACAGGATATTAACTATTTTACAGCACTTTCTACATATTCCCCTTCCATTTCTGGAAGAAATACCCAGTTATCTAAGCGTTTTACCCAAAGCATCTCCCAACAAATGGATATTTCCCCGTTTTTTCCATATCTATTTTTGACATTTCGTATAAATATTATTTTTTTTGATTTTGTTATTATTTTTTACTCTTTTCATTATTTTACCCCATTTTTTATTCTTTTTTTCTATTTTAAAGAAACTTATCGCCTCTTTTGTTTCTTTCCAGTGGCGCGGCCTGATTTGTCAAGGTTCCTTCTTTCCTGCATAATAGATACCAACACCGCCGATCTTATTTTCGGCAAAAGACGTTTCACTGACACATGAACACATTGTAAAAAACAGGAGGTTACTGACACATGAACAACAAAGGGATCAAAATTGCGGATATCGCAGTCATCGGTCTGGCACTGTTTGCTATGTTCTTCGGCGCCGGCAATCTGATCTTCCCCCCGTATCTCGGCACCAACGCAGGCAGTGAATGGCTCGTAGGCTTTCTCTGTTTCTTCATCGCTGACGTAGGTCTGGCTTTGGTAGCCATCATGGCCATGATTAAAAAAGGCGATATTTCCATGAACGGCATCACCGGCCGGCTGGGCAGAACGCCTTCCGTTATCATCAATGCCCTGATCGTTCTGTGTATCGGGCCCTTCCTTGCAATTCCCCGTACAGCGGCAACTACATTTGAAATGGGCGTTGCGCCTATCTTCCCCGCAGTCAACAGCTGGGTATTCGGCGCTATCTTCTTCGGCCTGGTACTGCTGCTGACCATCCGCCCTTCCGGCGTCGTAGACGTAATCGGTAAATATCTGACGCCTGTACTGGTGCTCTGCCTGCTGGCAACCATCGTCATCGGCGTGATTCATCCTATTGGCGATATTGCCGATGTATCTAAAGTAGACACTGTAAAAGAAGGTATTATGGCTGGTTATCAGACCATGGACGTACTGGCTTCCATCGTATTTGTTATCATCGTTATTTCCGCGGCACGGGATAAAGGCTACACCACCCAGTCCGCTACCATGAAAGTGGTTATCGGCTCCGCCGGCTTCGCAGCTGCAGCCCTCTTGATCATCTACGGCGGTCTGGCTTACCTGGGCGCTACCACTTCCGCCGGCGGCTTTGAAAACTTCAACCAGACAGGCCTGGTCGTTGCTATCGTACAGGAACTGATCGGCGGCTACGGTGTACTGGTACTGGCAATCATCGTATTCTTTGCCTGCCTGACCACAGCCATTGGTCTGACATCTTCCTGCGCATCCTACTTCTCCGAGCTGTCCAAAGGAAAAGTATCCTATACAAAAATCGTTATCATTACTACTGTATTCAGCTATCTGGTGTCCAACTTCGGTATTTCCACCATCATCAGCATCGCTTCCCCGATCCTGTCTCTGCTGTACCCTGTAGTACTGGTAATGATCGTACTGACTTACTTTGATAAGAAGATCAAAAACAACAACATCTATGTATTCGCAGCAGCAGCGGCACTCATCGTCAGCGCGCTGGATATCCTCTGCGGCTATGGCCTGCCCTTTGGCTTCATCAAGGCTCTGCCTCTGAGCGAGCTGCAGTTCAGCTGGATCATTCCTGCCATCATCGGCGGCATCATCGGCAAATTCGTGCCTTGCCGTGAAAGAAACCTGTCCCTGCGTAAGCTGGAACTGGACGGCGACGCGGAATAAGAAACAGCGTATCCATCAGAAAACATACGCCGGAATCCTTATAAAAAAGGGTTCCGGCGATTTTTATTGGCATTGTTTTCTTCTTTCTTCTTATTCGCCCTTTCAGAAATGTAAAAACTTCTTGATATTTTGGAAAATCAGTAGTATTTTAAAAATGTAAAGAACTTTTGACACTTTAAGAAAGGAGCTGTCTTTATGGAAAATCTGCATATCCTGATCCCATTTTTATTGTTTTTGATTATCCTGATCCTTTTGGACTTTTCCATGCTTCTCTCCCTGCTGAAGCGGGGCGATGAACGGCGGCAGCTCATGGTATGGAAAGCCAGTACCTTTACCCTGCTGGTTCTGACACTGACCTTTATTTATGACGTTGTCAGCAGCATCCTGCACGCGGAGCCCATGACCATCAATCCTTTTGTCAAACTCAGCACCACAGCGATCATGTACACAATCTCTCTTCTCTATTTCAAAAAACAGTATGGTGATTGATATGAAAAACAGTATTCGGGAAAAACGAAAGGAACTGGGCCTGTCCCAGGAAGAACTGGCGAAAAAATGCGGGGTTTCCCGCCAAACCATAAACGCCATTGAAAACAATAAATATGACCCTACCCTGGCTCTGGCCTTCCATCTTGCCAGAGAACTGGGGTTGACCGTAGACCAGCTTTTCCAGCCAGAAACATAAAAACAGGCCGGGCCCCTTCAGGGTCCCGGCCTTTCTTATGCCGAAATCAGTTTATTTTACCTGTTCCGCAATGATCTCTTTTGCTTTTTCCAGCGCTTCCGCCATCTTGGAGGCATCCTTGCCGCCGGCCTGTGCCATGTTGGGACGGCCGCCGCCGCCACCGCCGCAGACAGCCGCTGCAGCCTTGATGATATTGCCGGCATGAACGCCCTGTTTTACCACGTCGTCCGTTGCCATAGCCATCAGATTTACTTTGCCGTCTTTGCCGCTGACCAGAACGATGACGCCGCTGCCCAGCTTCTGCTTCAGCTGGTCGCCCATGGTCCGCAGCGCGTTGCCGTCCGCGTCTTTTACTTCCGCCGCCAGTACGGCCACACCATGGATCTCTGTCTTGCCGCCCAGGATCTCGTCGGCAGCGCCGCCAGCCATTTTAGCTTTCAGTTTTTCCAGCTCTTTAGCGGTTTCTTTCTGCTCCGCCAGCAGCTGTTCCACACGGGCCAGCAGCTTGTCGGGCGTTGCTTTCACCATACGGCAGATATCCTTGATTTCCTCTTCCTGTGCCTGATAATGCTTCAGGGCTTCCTTGCCGGTGAGGGCCTCGATTCTTCTGACGCCAGCCGCTACGCCGTTTTCAGACAGGATCTTGAAGGAGCCGACCTGGGCCGTGTTATGCAGATGGGCGCCGCCGCACAGCTCGATGCTGTAGCCGCCCATATCTACCACGCGGACCACATCGCCGTATTTCTCGCCGAACAGGGCCATAGCCCCCATATTTCTTGCCTCGTCAATGGACATTTCCTCAGCGTGTACCTCATAGCTTGCGAAGATCGCGTCATTGACCAGACGTTCCACTTCCTTGATCTCTTCCGGTGTCATCGCCGCGAAATGGGTAAAGTCGAAACGCAGTCTGTCGGCGCTCACATAGGAGCCTGCCTGCTCTACATGGGTACCCAGCACAGTACGCAGCGCCTTGTGCAGCAGATGGGTAGCGCTGTGGTTCCGGGAGGACGCCATACGCAGTTCCACGTCGATGCTTGCGCAGGCTGTTTCGCCTACCTGTATGGTACCTTCCTTCACTTCGCCCAGATGCGCGAACTTGCCGCCGACTACCTTCACGCAGTCGCTGACTTCCACTACACCGGTCTCTGTCTTGATTACGCCTTTGTCGCCTACCTGGCCGCCGCTTTCCGCATAGAAAGGTGTTTTATCCAGGAATACGGCTACACTGTCGCCGGCCTGAGCCATCTCCGCGATCTGGTCATTGGCTACCAGCGCCACTACCTTGGCGTTTGCCACATCATAGGCATCATATCCCGCAAAGGCTGTTTCCAGTTCTACAGGCAGTTCGTTGTATACCGTCTCCGCCGCGCCCATATAGTTGGATTTCGCTCTGGCGGAACGTGCTCTTTCCTTCTGCGCCTTCATTTCCTCAGCGAAGGCGTCCTCGTCGATATCCATGCCGTCCTCTGCCAGGATCTCTTTTGTCAGATCTACAGGGAAGCCATAGGTATCATAGAGACGGAATGCCTTTTCGCCGCTCATGGTGGTCTGGCCTGCCGCCTTCATTTCCTCCACATCGGCTTTCAAAATCTCCATGCCCTTGTCGATGGTCTTATAGAAGCTGTTTTCCTCGATGGACAGGATCTTGAAAATATATTCCTGTTTTTCCACCAGTTCCGGATAAGCCTCGCCGCTGCACGCGATCACGGACTTGGACAGTTCTGCCAAAAATTCGCCCTGGATGCCCAGCAGCTTGCCATGACGGGCAGCCCGGCGCAGCAGACGGCGCAGCACATAGCCGCGGCCTTCGTTGGAGGGCAGCACGCCGTCGGCGGTCATCATGGTCACAGAACGGATATGGTCTGTGATGACACGGACGGAAACGTCTGTCTTGTGATCCTTGCCGTATTCCACGCCAGCCTTGGCACAAACGGCGTCACGGATGGATTTTACGGTATCTACGTCAAAAATGGAGTCTACGCCCTGCATGATAGTCGCCATACGTTCCAGACCCATGCCGGTATCTACATTTTTCATAGCCAGTTCTGTATAGGTGCCGTCTTCCTCAGCATTGAACTGCGTCAGTACCAGGTTCCAGAATTCCATATATCTGTCACAGTCACAGCCTACGCCGCAGGTAGGGCTGTCACAGCCGTATTCCGGGCCTCTGTCGTAATAGATTTCCGTACAGGGGCCGCAGGGGCCTGTGCCGTGTTCCCAGAAGTTGTCCTCCTTGCCCAGCTTCTTGATCCGATCCCAGGGCAGACCTACTACATCATGCCAGATGTTGCCGGTTTCGTCGTCCTCTTCGTAAATGGTCACATAGAGCTTGTCCTCGGGGATTTCCAGCACCTTTGTGACAAATTCCCAGCTCCAGGGCACGATCTCGTTCTTGAAATAATCGCCGAAGGAGAAATCCCCCAGCATTTCAAAGAACGTGCCGTGGCGGGCCGTTTTGCCTACGTTGTCGATATCGCCGGTACGAATACACTTCTGGCAGGTGGTCACCCGTTTTCTGGGCGGGATCTCCTGACCGGTGAAGTATGCCTTCATGGGCGCCATACCGGAATTGATCAGCAGCAGGCTGTTGTCGTTATGGGGCACCAGGGAAAAGCTGGGCAGACGCAGATGGTCCTTGCCTTCAAAAAACTTCAAAAATTCTTCTCTGATTTCGTTTACGCCTAAATATTTCATATCTTACCTCCTTATATCGTTTTCTCCTCCACAGGCGGTACAATAAAAAAGCCCCTGACTGCATTAGTCAGGGACGAATTACCGTGGTACCACCCTTGTTACGCCCAGAAGGACGTCACTCAAAGCCTTTAACGCAGGCATACGCTCCGGCATACTCCTTGTTCCGCCAGAGGGCTGTGGCTTTCGCCCGAAAAGACTGCTTCGGCAGTGTGCTGCGGAAAGCCTTGCACCTATGGCTTTCTCTCTGGAGCGTCCACCCGCTGCCTACTCCTTCTTTTCCCGGCCTTTTTTCTGAAAATACAATTTGATTATAGACAGCGGCGGCAGCTTTGTCAAGAAAAACCGCTGTTTCCGCCTTACATTTCTCGCAGCACCTCTCCCAGCCGCTTCATGCCCACCTCGATCTTGTCATCGGATAGCCCCGCAAAACTGAGACGTACATGGTTTTCCGGGCTGCCGTCAATGGAAAACTGGCCGCCGGGAGAAACCACCACATTCTTCTCCAACGCCCGATTGCAGAAAGCCTCTCCGTCCACGCCTTCCGGTAGGCGCACCCACAGGCTCACGCCGCCTTCCGGCAGAAAAAAAGACGCTCCCTGGGGCAGGAGATATTTTTTCGCCATGGATACGGCCTTCCGATATTTCCCGCTGCCGTACTGGCGGACCTTTTTGCCGTGGGCCTCCCAGCCGTTGCAGCGCAGGTATTCCTCCAGAGATTTCTGCAAAAAGCCAGAGGTGGAAATATCTGTCGTATACTTCGCCTCCATAACAGCCCCCTTCACCTTTTTGGGCAGTACCATCAGCCCCATGCGAAGCCCTGGCATCAGGATCTTGGAAAAGCTCTTGATATAAATGACCCTGTTTTTGTAGTCCAGCGCCTTTAAGGGCAGAGGCATTTCCTTGCCGTAATGGAAATCGTAAAAGTCATCTTCTTCTATAATATAGGTATCATATTTTTCCGCCAGCTCCAGCAGCCGCCGTTTCTTCTCCCTGGAATAGGAGATCCCCGTTGGCGTCTGGAAATAGGCCATCATATATATGAACCGGGGATGGTACAGCTTCAGATAGTTTTCCAGCTCCTCCGTCTCCATGCCGTCCGCCGCCAGAGGGATGCCGATCAGCTTGGCCCCCCGGGAAAGGAAGGCCCCGGCCGCCCCGTAAAAGGTGGGACTTTCCACAAAGACCACATCCCCGTACCGCAGCAGGGCTTTGGAAATGATGTCGATGCCCTGCTGGGCGCCGGAGATGATCTGCAAATTCTCCGTTCCCGTCTGGATGCCGAAGGAAGCCAGGTACCGGCAAAGCTCCTCCCGCAGCGGCAGATAGCCCATGCTGTCCGTATAGCGGAAGGCGCCGCCTTTTTCCCGCTCCAATACCGTATCAAAGGCCTTCTTGAAGGCGTCCACAGGAAACAGCTCATTGGGCAGGGAAGTCAAGGTAAAATTGATGGCGTTTTCCAGAGCGGGTATGCGCTCCAGCCGTTCCAGATTCTTCCGGGCCACCGGCTCCGGCACCTCCTCCACCGGCAGAGGCGAAATAAAGGTGCCGCTGCCCACCCGGGAATAGACCATTTTTTTCTGTTCCAGATATTTATAAGCCGTTACAATGGTAACGGGATTCACGCCGAAATGGGCCGCCATCTTCCGGATGGGCGGCAGCTTGCTGTTGGCGGGCAGGCTCCCATCGGCGATGCCCTTTGCCAAGGCATCCGCCAGCTGCTGGTACAGGGGCGTTGGGGAGCCGTGCTCCAAGGCTATGCTGAAAATCTTTTCTTCCATCCCATTTCTTCTCCTTTTGGTTCAATATTCTTTTCTTCCGGCGGCGCCGGGGATGCCCATAGCCTCCCGGTATTTGGCCACCGTCCGCCGGGAAATGGAAAATCCCTCCGCCGCCAGACGTTCCGCCAGCTCCCTGTCGCTGAGGGGCTTCTTTTTGTCCTCCGCCGCTATCAATTCCTCCAGACGGCCGCGGACGTCATCCGTAGACACTTCCGTACCGCTTTCTCCCATGGCTTTGACAAAAAAGTCCGCCAGCAGGAACACCCCCTGATCGCACTGGAGATATTTTTCCTTGACGGCCCGGCTGACCGTGGACTCATGGACCTGCATCTGCTGGGCGATATCCACCATCCGCAGCGGCTTCAGCCGCCGGCCCGGCTCCAGGAAAAAGTCCTTCTGGGCCTCCACAATGAGCCTTGCCGTCTCCAGCAGGGTGCTTTCCCTGCGGTTGACGCACTGGACGGCCCATTCCGCCTGGCGCAGCTTTTGCAGGATGTATTCTCTCGTTTCTCCCGCCGGCTCCTCCCGGAGCATTTTCTGATAGGCGGCATTGATATACAGCCGGGGGGCCACCGCGTTATTGACGCTGACAAACAGCTCCCCGTTCCTGCGCTCCACCAGAACATCCGGCACCACATACTCCACGGGGCCGCCGCCTGCAAAGCCGCTGCCGGGCTTGGGCTGGCAGCCTTTGATCTCCCGCAGGGCCGCCGTCAGCTCCTCCAGAGAGATATGCATTTTTTTGGCCACGTGGCTCATGCGGTTCCTGGCGATCTCCTCCAGATATTCCCGCACCGCCAGCTGGGCCGTTTGGGAAGCGCCCTTCTGCTCCAGCTGGATCAAAAGACATTCCCGCAGGTCTCTGGCGCCTACGCCGGGCGGGTCCAGGGCTTGCAGAGATGATAACGCCTCCTCCGCCTGTTCCCTGGAAACGCCGTATTTCTCCATGGCCGCCTCCAGCGCGCCGCTTTCCAGATAGCCGCTTTCCTCCGTACTTTCCGCCAGGAAGGTCATCAGGCATTTTTTTTCCTTCTCCACAGGCAGGATATGAATCTGGAAGAGAAGATATTCCCGCAGGCTCTGGGCTTCCTTCTTCCCATAGCGCAGGTCCTCCCGTTCCTTTTCATTATCCGCCTCCGTCTGGTAATAGCTCCGGTTCTGCTCGTCGGATTCCTGGAGCCACTCCAGCCGCTGGAGCATCCGCTCTTCCCGCAGGGAGGCTTCCTGCCCCAGGTCCTCCATATTCCAGTCTAGGAGGGGATTTTCTTCGGAGACCTCCCGGATATACTCCGAAAGCGCCATGGTATTCATCTGCAGAATCTCCACGGACTGCTGCATCCGTTGGGAAAGAATCTGCTTTTGCTGTAATTGTAAAGACAGATCCATATCTGCGGCGGCGGTCTTGTCTGACCGTTCCCGCCTTTCCTCCTTTCTGGTTCTTTGTATTGTTTTCTTCCTTAATAGATTCCTGCCAAAACGTATTGATTTTATTTTAACACAGCCGGCCCCTTCCAGCAAGTTTTATGCCATAGTTTCCTTTTCCCTGTTTTCTCCTTGTAAAAGCTGACCGAAAATGGGGCGGAATTATGGTAATAAATTATCATTTACTTTTCTGCATAATAATAGTAAACTAAGGAAAAGAAAGAGACAATTCGCATACAAACTAAATGGGAATGGTTGGTTTTGCTGGGAGCCTCTTCCTCCCCGCCTGCCATTTATTTCCTGCTCAGGCTGCATATTTTGCGTAAAAAAACGGGCCTTCTCGATTTTTTTGCAAAAAAATATTGTTAATTTTTCTTTTTTGTATTAAAATATTGCTGTTATAAATAGCTATATTTTTATAAAGCATAACCAAACCAAGCGTTTCCAGCCGAATGCTTGTCTTTTGTGCTGTAAACGCAAAAATCACTTGACAGAGGGGGATATTATGCAAGCTTTAACGTTCAAACGTGGAGTTCACCCGCCTGATGGGAAAGCGCTTTCCGCAGAAAAGCCCATTCAGGTGATACTCCCAAAGGAAAACTCTGAGTTGTTCTACCCCATGAGCCAGCACATCGGCGCTCCCTGTGAGCCCCTGGTAGCTGTTGGCGATCATGTAAAAGTAGGACAGAAGATCGCTGAGTCACCCGCATTCATGTCTTCTCCCATCTTTGCCAGCGTATCCGGCGAAGTTGTGGATATCAGACCTATGCTGGTTCCCGGCGGCGCAACCGTAAAATCCATCGTCGTAAAGAATGACGGCAAGATGGAAGAAATCGAAGGCCTGAACCAGGGCAGAGATTACACAACCATGTCCAACGAAGAAATCCTGGCTGCTATCAAAGACGCCGGCGTTGTTGGTCTGGGTGGTGCAGGTTTCCCTACACATGTAAAACTCAACCCTCCTAAGGACACACCTATCGATCACATCCTGATCAATGCCGCAGAGTGCGAACCTTACCTCACCTGCGACTACCGTCTGATGGTGGAAGAACCCGAAAGAATTGTCAAAGGCTTACAGATTATGCTGAAACTGCACCCCGGTGCAAAAGGCGTAATCGGCATCGAGATGAACAAGCCCAAGGCTATTGAGTCCATGACCAAGGCCTGCGAAGGCATCGACAACATCTCCGTACAGCCTCTGGTAACAAAGTTCCCTCAGGGCTCTGAAAAACATCTGATCTACGCTATCACAAAGAGAGAAGTAAAATCCGGCGCACTGCCCGCAAGCGCAGGCTGCATCGTAGACAACGTAGATACCGTGGTTGCTATCGAAAGAGCTATCTGCAAAGGCAGACCTCTGATGAGAAGAATCGTTACCGTATCCGGCAACGGCATCAAAAACCCCGGCAACTACAAGATCCGTATCGGTATGACACTGAGAGATCTGATAGACGCTATCGGCGGTTTCAATGAGGAAAATCCTCCTGTGAAGCTGATCGCCGGCGGTCCTATGATGGGTCCTACTCTGTACACCCTGGATGTTGCATCCGTAAAAACCACTTCCGGTCTGCTGTGCTTCACAAAAGAAGAAGCATACATTCCCGAAGAAAGAAACTGTATCCGCTGCGGTAAGTGCGTAGACCACTGTCCTATGGGCCTGATGCCTTTCATGCTGAACGCACTGTCCCTGAAGGGCGACGGCGAAGGTTTCGTAAAACACCATGGTCTGGATTGTATCGAATGCGGTTCCTGCTCTTTTGAGTGTCCCGCTAAGCGTCAGCTGGCACAGTCCATCCGCGCAACAAAGAAAATCGAAGCAGGCAAAAAAGCCGCTGCTGCAGCTGCCGCAAGAGCAAAAGCGGAAGCAGAAGCAAAGGCAAAGGCCGAAAAGAACTAAAGAAGGGGGAGAATAGAGAATGTCTAATTTTGTAGTATCCGGTACCCCTCACGTGCGTTCTAAAGAATCTATTCAGAGCATCATGCGTGATGTTATCATCGCTCTGATTCCCGCAACAGCGGTGGGTATCTATTATTTCGGTATTCCTGCACTGATCACCATTGTAGTGTCTATCGTATCCAGCGTATTTTTTGAATGGCTGTACCAGAAGGCAATGAAAAAACCCGTAACCGTAAGCGACTTGTCCGCTGTTGTTACCGGTCTGCTGCTGGCAATGAACATGCCCGCAAGCTCTCCTATCTGGATGCCTATCGTCGGCAGCGCATTCGCAATCATCTTTGCAAAACAGCTCTTTGGCGGTCTGGGCCAGAACTTCATCAACCCTGCGCTGGCTGGCAGAGCATTCCTGGTAGCTTCTTATCCTACAGAAATGACAACATGGACAGCACCCGTTGGTTTCAGCGGCGCTGACGCAGTTGCAGTAGCTACACCTCTGGCTTCCCTGAAGACAGGCGTAATGCCCGACGCAACTCTGCTGGATGTTTTCATTGGTAATGTAGGCGGCTGTATCGGTGAAACATGTGCCATCGCACTGATCATCGGCGGTATCTACCTGATCGCAAAACACGTGATCAGCTGGAAGATCCCCGTAATCTACATCGCAACAGTATTTATCCTCACAGCAGCAATCGGCAGAAAAGGTCTGCGTGTGCCTGTTTATGAACTGTTCACCGGCGGTTTGATGCTGGGTGCATTCTTCATGGCAACAGACTACGCATCCTCTCCCGTTACACCTAAGGGACAGGTAATCTTTGCCATCGGCTGTGGTTTGATTACAACACTGATCAGAATTTTCGGCGGTTACCCCGAAGGCGTATCCTACTCTATCCTGATCATGAACCTGGCAGTACCTCTGATCGAAAGATTCACAGAGCCTAAGATCTTCGGTGCTCTGCCTAAAGTAAAGGAGGCGAAGAAAGCATGAACACAAAAGAAGTTGTAAAACCGGCAGTTGTGCTTCTGCTCATTTCCGCAGTTGCTGCGGCTTGCCTCGGCGCGGTTTCCGAGATTACAAAGGAACCCATCGCCATCCAGAACCAGAAGACACTGAATGCATCCATGCAGGCGGTTATGCCTGAGGCGTCCAGCTTTGAAGAAATGACAGACGCAGAACTGACAGGCACAATCACTGCTGTATACCAGTCCGATAACGGCGGTTATGTTATCACAACAGCACCCAGCGGCTTTGGCGGCGCTGTAAACACTATGGTCGGCATCGACGCTGACGGTGTGATTACCGGTCTGCGTGTTACAGGCCATTCCGAAACACCCGGTCTGGGCGCAAAATCCACAGAACCCGATTTCTATGAACAGTTTACTGGCAAATCCGGTTCCGTAACAGTTACAAAAGATGGCGGCGAAATCGTTCCCATCACAAGTTCCACCATTACTTCCAGAGCCGTATGTTCCGGCGCACAGGAAGCTTTGGACTGGGTCGCAGCGAACGGAGGTGCTAACTAATGGCTAACCCGCTTAAAATCCTGAAAAACGGTATTATCAACGAAAACCCTACCTTTATCCAGGTTATCGGTATGTGTCCTACACTGGCTGTTACCAGCTCCGCCATCAACGGTATTGGTATGGGTCTGTCCACAGCAGCGGTTCTGATCTTCGCGAACCTGTTCGTATCCCTGCTGAGAAAAGTTATCCCCGATACAGTAAGAATCCCTTGCTTTATCGTTGTAATCGCAACATTCGTAACCATCGTACAGTTCCTGCTGCAGGCATACCTGCCCGCGCTGAACGCGTCTCTGGGTCTTTATATCCCTCTGATCGTAGTTAACTGTATCATTCTGGCCAGAGCAGAAGCCTTCGCTTCCAAAAATGGCCCCATCGCTTCCATCTTCGATGGTCTGGGCATGGGCCTTGGCTTTACCGTCGCTCTTGCAGTCATTGGTCTGGTTCGTGAATTCATCGGTTCCGGTACTCTGTTCGATATCACAGTACTGCCCGACGCATTCCCCAGAACACTGCTGTTCGTAATGGCTCCCGGCGCGTTCTTCACACTGGGCTGCCTGATGGCCGCTCTGAACCACTTCAGAAACAAGAAAAAAGCATAAGGAGGGGAAAATAGATGTATCTGATTTTATTGATCTTGGCCGGGATCTTCGTAAATAACTACGTATTGTCCCAGTTCTTAGGTATCTGCCCCTTCCTCGGCGTTTCCAAAAAAGTGGATACTGCTGCCGGCATGGGCGTTGCCGTAATCTTCGTTATGTCCCTGGCATCCGCAGTTGCATACCTGGTATACAACCTGATCCTGGTGCCTCTGGGTATTGACTATCTGTACAACATTGCCTTTATTCTGGTTATCGCATCCCTGGTACAGTTCGTAGAAATGTTCCTGAAAAAAGCGGCTCCCGCTTTGTATCAGGCACTGGGCGTATTCCTGCCCCTGATCACAACAAACTGTGCCGTTCTGGGTGTTGCCGTACTGAATATGCAGAAAGGCTATAACTTTATCGAATCCGTACTGAATGGTTTCGGCGGTGCTGCCGGTTTCGCACTGGCTATCGTACTGTTTGCCGGTATCCGTGAAAGAATCGCGGACAACGACACACCAAAGGCATTCGACGGTTTCCCCATGGCACTGATCACCGCCGGTCTGATGTCCATCGCTTTCCTGGGCTTCTCCGGTCTGATCAAACTGTAATACAAGGAGTGTGACAAAAATGGACATTATGAATATCGTAAACCCGATCATCAGTATCGGTGGCCTTGGTGTTGTTTTTGGTGCATGCCTTGGCATTGCCAGCGAGGTCTTCAAGGTTGACGAAGATCCCCGTATTGGCCAAGTATTGGAAGTTCTGCCCGGCGCGAACTGCGGCGGCTGCGGCTTCCCCGGCTGCGGCGGCTGTGCTTCCGCTATCGTTGCCGGCACAGCTCCTGTAAACGCCTGCCCCGTTGGCGGCGCTGCAGTAGCTGAAAAAGTAGGTGCGATCATGGGTATTGAGGCTTCCGCTTCCGAACCTATGGCTGCATTCGTAAAATGCGGCGGCACCTGCGAAACAGCAAAAGAAAAATACGATTACTTCGGTATCGACGACTGCAACATGGCTGTTCAGCTGGCAGGCGCAGGCGCTAAGAGCTGCGCTTACGGCTGTCTGGGTCTGGGCAGCTGCAAAAAAGCCTGCGCTTTCGGCGCTATCGAGATTGTAGACGGCATCGCTGTCATCGACAAAGAAAAATGCGTTGCCTGCGGCAAGTGCGTATCTGCCTGCCCGAAACACATCATCGAGCTGCTGCCCGCGAAGAAGAAAGTAAAAGTACAGTGTTCTTCCAAGGACGTAGGCAAAAACGTAATGCAGGTATGCTCTTCCGGATGTATCGCATGTAAGATCTGCGAAAAGAATTGTCCTTTCGACGCCATCCACGTCATCGACAATCTGGCAGTCATCGACTATGATAAATGTAAATCCTGCGGCATCTGTGCAAACAAATGTCCTAAGGGCGTTATCACAGGCAAGAGACCTGCCGCTCCCGCAGCAGAGGCAAAACCCGCGGCAGCAGCACCCGCTGCTCCTAAGGCTGAAGCTCCCGCTGCAGAAGCACCCAAAGCAGAAGAAAAACCCGCTGAATAATCAGCAAAACAAAAATGCAGCCATATTTATGACTGCTCCATAAGAAAGCAACAAATGCCGGAACCCTTTTCGAAGGATTCCGGCATTCTTATGTTTTGAGGTTTTATATGATATGTTTTATGAAAGCGAAGCTGCTTTTTTAGATTTCCGGCTTTCTTCTTTCGCTGAGATTAAAACAGAAGATTCACGCTGTCCTTTGCCTTGGCAATGTCCTCCAGGATGGATTTCTGTTTCTCCTCAAACAAAAGCTCTTTATTATAGCGATAGTAGGCGTCGCTGCCGTTTTCACTGATGAACTGCACGCTGTAATAATTGGCCGTCAGCTCCGTCACAAAAATGACCATTTCCTGTCCCGTGCCGAAGGTCTCCTCCAAAAAGGCGAAGGCATTCTCCAAAAAGGCGGCGGCTTCCTCCACCCGTCCTTCTCTTTCCTCCACCAGAGCGGCAAACTGCTCTTTTAGGCTGCCGAAAGCCTCGTCCTTTGTCCGGGCGCCGGTTTCTTTGGCTTTCTGCCCATAGCCCTCCAATATATCCAGCGCCGCTTTACCCGCTCTGCTTTCGTGCTTGTCCAGCAGATTGGCTTTCTTCTCTCTTTCATAGCTCATCCGCTCTTCCTCCAGCAGCCCTTCCATCAGAGATTCCCAGGGAGTCTCCGCACAGTAAGGACTCTGGAACCGTTCTTTTGCCTCCAAAAGCACCTGATGAGCCTTTGTGGTCCGCAGATCCGCCTCATAAGCCTCTGTAAAGGCCTCTGTCAGACGGCTGAGCAATAACCCCATAACGCTCAAACGCTCGTCAAAAGGCGCCTCCTGCAGCTTCTGGACGGCATTCTTTTCGTACTGTCCCCGCAGGATATCTTCTACCCGGTAATCTGTCTGGTACTTCCGGTACAGTTCCAGATAATTGGCGAAATCCTTGGCGATCTTCCGGTGCTGCAAATACTGGTATACCAATCCCTCGTCCGGCACGATCCCCAGACCCTCGTAGACCTGGAGCACATTGGAAAGATCCTCCCAGCCTCTGGCCGTCACAAAACGCTTGCCGTCCACTGTGGTCTCCATGGCATAAAAATGGTTCTTCTTGATCTCCAGATAAGACAGCACCGCCCCATGGATGCCCTGTTTCCAGGCATATTCCTTCCACACGGCAAAATCCGGCTCTACATCAATCTTCTTTACACGGTCCAATGTCACTACATCGAACTCCCGGACGCTCTTGTTGTACTCCGGCGGATTGCCTGCCGCCACAATGATCCAGCCCTCCGGCAGCCGGTGAGAGCCAAAGGTCTTGGCCTGCAGAAACTGCAACATAGCAGGGGCCAGTGTTTCGGAAACACAGTTAATCTCATCCAGAAACAAAATCCCCTCTTTTAAGCCCGTTTCCTCCATTTTGTCATAAACAGCGGCGATAATCTCGCTCATGGTGTATTCTGTGACGGCATATTCCTTTCCGCCGTAGTTCTTATGGCTGATAAAAGGCAGGCCAATGGCGCTCTGGCGGGTATGATGAGTGATGCTGTAGGCCACCAGCCCAATGCCGCATTCTCTGGCTACCTGCTCCATGACCGCTGTCTTGCCGATGCCCGGCGCCCCCATCAGCAGAATGGGCCGCTGGCGCACCACAGGGATCTGATATTCCCCAAAATCATCTTTGGCAAGATACGCCGCGATGGCGTGCCGGATCTCTTCCTTCGCTTGTTTGATATTCATGGTTCTTTACTCCTTGTTATATGAAATTTCCAGATCTTCTTTGCCTAATACCACCTTCATGGCCCAAGGCGGTACTTCTCTTTCGTTATAGGCCCCGTCGTCCAGAAAGACAAACGCCGTGTCATAGGACGGGCGCTTTTTGGGGAACTGCCCCCAGCCGTCGGTAAAATAGATCAGCCCTTTCAGGCTTTGAAAAGCCTTTTCCTCCATGAGCTCCTCCACATAGGAAAACACCGGCCGGAAATCCGTTCCGCCGCTGCCCCGCAGGTCAAAGGCGGCCATGTACTGGGCCAGCTCCTCCTGGGAGGTGATCTTCTGATCCTGCTGTATTTTGGCGTCGCACTGTATGATGTGGAGGTTAAATTTATGGAAAAAGCTCTCGCTGCGGCGAAGGATGCCGTAGGTTTCCTCCAGGAACCGCCGTACCGTGTCTCCCTCGCAGGATTCGGAGGTATCAATGGCAATGACCAGCTCCTCTACCTTTTTCACTTCCTTGTACTCCAGCGCCTCAATCAGGGGCATATTGCCGTAAAGCTGCAAGCCGTAGGTATAAAAAATATAATCATAGCTGTCATCATCTACCTGAATATCTTCCTTCCAGGTAACGAATTTCTCCAAAAAACGACGGTAGTCATACCGCTCCCGGTTCTCTACCCGCAGATATTGCAGCAGGTCTCCGGCCTCCTGTCCCGCCTCCTTGGAGAAGGTCTCCAGATTGGTCTGCATCTTTTCGCTGATGTCCCGCCATTTTTCTTCCATTTCCCGGCGGCGTTCCTCCTCATCCTGGGGCGGGTCCTCCTGATTCTGGTTCTGGTCGTTGTCCTGATCCTTCTGATCGCCATCCTCTTTTTTCTTCTCCCAGAAAACATGGTCATCCACCCAGAATTCCAGCTGTAATTTTCCAAATTCCTGAATGGACAGCTTTTCCTCCTGCAATATCTGATAGATGCCCTCCGCCGTCAGTACCTTCAGCCGACGGCGCAGCTTGTCATACCATTCCTGCCTCCGGTCGGAAACCACCAGCCGCACCGCGGGAAAAGGCAGCACATCCACCATGGACTCCACGGCCATATCACAGGCCAGGTTCCAGTATTCCTCGTCCCGCTCCCCCTGATGGAAGGGGTGGCGGAACAGACAGTGCAGCAGCATATGCAGATAAGCCCGATTCACCAGCACCGGGTCCGACTGGTACCGCTCCATCAAATACCGGGGATTGAACAGTATTTTTTCCCCGTCCGTCCCTACATAAAGAGAGGACAGATTCATTTCATAGCGCAGCGCGCTCAAAGCCATATCCAAAAACCGCATGGACAGATACAGTTGGTTCCGGGAAGCGCTTAAAATGCGGCTCCCCAGATCAATCAAATTACGGTGTGTTTCATTCACAAATCCACCCTCTTTTTATAAATCAAAGGTTTTTTTCTTCTTTTGGAAACTGCGGTGGCCGTATTCCAGCAGGAATCCGGAGATCTCCGTCTGGCCGCTTTCCCCCGCCTTTTTCAGCAGCGGCGGCGCCGTTTCCTCTGTCAAAAGCCCCCACTGAGCAAAAAGACGCAGCTTGGGCAGGTCTCCCTTGGAGATATAATAAGATGCCGCCCAGAGAAAATGCTCCCGCAGATACTGGAGGTAGTCCGCCTTCCGGTTTTCCTGGAGACGGCAGGGATATTCCAGCCGGTACATGACCAAAAACAGCACCATCAGCGCCTCATCCTCCCGCCGGGTCAGATAAAACAACTCGTCAAAGCGGCGGAAATCAATGTCGGAATTGCCGATGCACTGACGGAACAGATGACCCGTCCCATAATTAACCTGATGGAACTGGCGGGCCGGCGTATCCTCGATATATTCGTACTGATAATCCGGCAGCAGCAGCTTGGCCGTCTCCCCATTTTCAAAGTCAATGGTCAAATGCAGCTCCTGATTCAGCACAGAGATCAGGTCGGCGATATGGCGGCACCTGCCAAAGGACAGATCCCGCAGATGGTCACAGTTCAAAAACAGCCCTGTCCCCAGATCCCACGTTTTCGCGGGGATATGCACCTGCTCCATGCTCCGGCAGTTATAAAAGGCATAAGGCCCGATTTTCTCCACGCTTTCCGGCAGTATGGCCCGTTTCAGGCTGCGGCAGCCGTAAAAGGCATAGCCCTCGATCTCCCGCAGGCCCTGGGGCAGCGCCGGCGCCTCCAGCGCGGCACAGTCCGCCAGCAGATGATCGGAAAGCACCTCCAGCCCCTCCGGCAGATGGAGCAGCGTCAGCGCCTCGCAGCCGGAAAAGGCATAGGACCCAATCTCCGTAATGGTATCCGGCAAAAACAGCTGCTCTATGGCCCAGCCTTCTTCCTGTACCACGGGGGCTTTTCGTTCTTCCGCTCCCACCGGAGAGAATTCCAGCTGTGTTTCCTCCGCTTTTTCCGCCGGGGGCCTTTCCTTTTTTACGGCAAAGGCATACGGCCCGACGGCTGTCACCGGCAGTCCGCCGATGGTCTCCGGGATGCGCACAACAGGCGCCCGCCCCTGTATTCCTATGATTTTTGCCCCCTTTTCCAGAGGCGTATAATATATGGTTACAGAACTCATAGACGTTCCTTCCTTTTCTTTTTTAGGCAATGCCTTAATATATAATTATACTAGGTATTCCCATGGCCTGTCAAAGAAAAAAGACTTGACGGCGAACAGGAAAATCTCTACAATAAAAAAGAAGTCCGCGCAGTATTCTAAGGGCGGAACTTCTTTTTGTCTCTGTAGCTCAGCAGGATAGAGCGTCCGCCTCCTAAGCGGAAGGCCGTGGGTTCGAATCCCGCCAGGGACGTTAAAAAGCCGCTGCAAACTATCTTTTCGATAGTTTACAGCGGTTTTTTGCTCTCAGTTTTTTCAAGCATCCCTTCCGCTTTTCTGAAACCCCCCGGAATTCATCCCGGAGGTCCTTCCATTCTCCCAAAACGCAGACCATAACCCCGCGGCTTCTTCCGTATAACTTTGGTACAGTTCACATTAAGGGTTCCGGCTTTTTTTATAAAATGGTGCCTATCTACGACTGCCTTTTTACTCCATCTCTTTCCGCAGTCTTGCCCGGACGGCCCGCAGCCCCTCCGGCAGCGCCTCATTGGGCATGGCGTCCGGTACAGCGGTGGTGCCGGCCTGCCTCGCCGTCTCGTAATACCAGCATTTAAACCGGATGACCTCCATAGTCTCCTGAAGCTGGGCTATTTGTTTTTCCACCTCCGCCCGCTGCTTTTGAAACAGCGCCAATCTAGCCTCGATGGTGCTGTCCCCTTCCATGACCAGGTGGATGAATTCCCGGATATCCTTCAACTGCATCCCCGTCTTTTTCAGACATTCCACGATCTTCAAAAACTCATAATCCGAATCCCGGAACAGACGGATGCCGCCCTCGGAACGCTCTACAAAGGGCAGCAGCCCTTCCTTGTCGTAATAACGCAGGGTAGACGGCGCCAGATCCAGCATTTTCGCCATTTCTCCGATGGTATATACCATAAAAATCCCTCTTTTCCAAAAAAGGCCTTGACTTAAAGTTGACTTTAACTTCTATAATCTACTTAAAGAGATTATAAGTGCCTTTTGTAAAGGTGTCAAGAAGGAGGCTTTTGTATGAAAGAAAGACCTGACCTGGGCGTATTCCCCATGGGAGAGGAAAATACAGCCTACGCCCCTTATTTTACGGGAAAAAGCTATCTTGCCATGCTGTCCACGGAACAAGTGGTCATCGGCAATGTAACCTTCGCGCCCGGCTGCCGCAACCACTGGCACATCCATCATGCCAAGGAAGGCGGCGGACAGATCCTGCTGGTTACAGCGGGCCGGGGATACTATCAGGAATGGGGCAAGGCCCCCAGAGAGCTGTTCCCCGGAGATGTGGTAAACATTCCCGCCGGGGTAAAGCACTGGCACGGCGCCGCTCCCGACAGCTGGTTCTCCCATCTGGCCATTGAAGTCCCCGCCGCAGAAGGGAAAAACGAATGGTGCGAGGAAGTATCTGATGAAATATACAGCAAATTGAAATAAGGAGGAAGCATCATGCTAGGAAATTTCACTTATGTAAATCCCACAAAGCTCTATTTTGGCGAAAACGCCCTGGAACATCTGCCGGAGGCTCTGGCGGACTATGGCAAACGTGTCCTTTTGGTCTACGGCGGCGGTTCCATCAAGAAAAACGGCATTTATGACAAAGTCGTTTCCCTGCTGCAAAAAGCGGGCAAGGAGATCGTGGAGGACGGCGGCGTCATGCCCAATCCCACTCTGGCAAAGGTCTATGACGGCTGCCGCATCGCCAGAGTGGGAAACATCGACTTCATCCTTGCCGTAGGCGGCGGTTCCGTCTGCGACTATTCCAAGGCTCTTTCCGTTTCCATCCACTGCGAGGAGGATCCCTGGGAAAAATATTATCTGCGTATGGAAGAGCCTTCCTGTCAGATTGTGCCTGTGGGCTGTGTGCTGACCATGGTAGGCACCGGCTCTGAAATGAACGGCGGCTCTGTCATCACCAATACGGAAACGAAACTGAAAATCGGCAAGGTATTCAGCGAAAAGGTGTTCCCGAAATTCTCCATTCTGGACCCCACCTATACCTTTACTCTGCCGAATTATCAGATGGTCTCCGGATTTTTTGACATCATGTCCCATATTCTGGAGCAATATTTCTCCGACAGCGACGACAATACCTCCGACTATCTTATGGAGGGCCTGCTCCATTCCCTGATCCACAGCTCCCGCATCGCCGTAAAAAATCCTCTGGATTATGAGGCCCGCAGCAATATCATGTGGATCGCCACCTGGGCTTTGAATACGCTGGTGGCAAAGGGCAAAACCACCGACTGGATGGTGCATATGATCGGCCAGTCCATAGGCGCTTATACAAACGCCACCCACGGCATGACACTGGCGGCCGTTTCCATCCCCTACTACCGGATGCTGCTGCCTTATGGGCTGCCGAAATTCAAGCGCTACGCCATCAACGTATGGGGCGTATCGGCGGAAGGCAAGACCGATATGGAAATTGCGGAGGAAGGTCTGGCTCGTATGGAAAGCTATATGCGGGAGCTGGGTCTGGTAATGAACGCAAAAGAACTGGGCGTTACGGAGGATATGCTGGACGGCATTGCCGAAGGCTCTTTCATTATGGAAGGCGGCTATAAGACTTTGACAAAGGACGAAATCATCCAAATCTTAAAAGAAAGCATGGAGGCGGTAAAATGAAAAAAGTACTGGTGATCTCTTCTTCCCTGCGGAAGGACAGCAACTCGGAAGCATTGGCGGAGGCTCTGGCCAAAGGGGCGGAAGCGGCAGGGAACCAGGTGGAAGTGATCTCCCTGCGGGGAAAGGACATCGGGTTCTGCCGGGGCTGTATGGCCTGTCAGCACACCCAGCGCTGCATTTTGAAGGATGATGCCCCCGCTCTGGTAGAAAAGGTCGGAAAGGCGGATGTGCTGGTATTTGCCACTCCCATTTACTACTATGAAATGAGCGGTCTCATGAAAACCTTCCTAGATCGGTGCAATCCGCTCTTCCCTTCGGATTACGCTTTCCGGCAGGTATATCTTGTTGCCGCGGCGGCAGACAGCGGCAAAAGCGCCATGGACGGCGCTGTCACCGGTATTTCCGGCTGGGTCTCCTGCTTTGAAAAAGCAAGCTTGGCCGGCGTGATCCGGGGCACTTCCCTGTATGAGCCGGGAGCGGCCAAAAAAGCGGAGGCGATTTTACAGGAGGCCTACGACATGGGCGCGGCCATCCGCTGACAAACAAAAAACAGGCACGGCAGTCTCCTTTTCCGAGGCGCCGTGCCTGCTTTTTTTATGCTTTCTTTTTCTCTGCCGCCCCATCCATCCGGGACAGCTTTCTGGCCTGATTGAACACCGCCCCCATGAGCATGGTGGTCGCGCTGCAGTTGAGCCACACCAGAAAGGCGATGATGACCCCGATGGAGCCGTAAATGACGGAATACCGCCCCATATGGTCCACATAGTAGGAAAAGGCCAGGGAAAATAAGATCCATACCCCTACGGATACCGCCGCCCCCGGCAGTACATCCCCCAGCTTCTGCTTTTCCGCCGGGGATAAATAATAAATGGCGCAGAGCAAAAACAGCAGCGCCGCCGCCATAGGCAGAAAACGCAGCTTCGTCCAGCCGGAGATGAATTCCTCCGATATGGGAATGAACATCCCAATAATATTCAATACCCGCCCGCCGATCAGCAGCAGAATCAGCATCAGCGGAATCAATATCAGCGTAAAGAGCGTCAGCCCCGCCGTCCGCAGTCCCTGGGGCTCGCCCTTCTCGCAGCCGTAAATCGACGCCACGGAGTTCATCAGGTTGGATACGGCCCGGTAGGGGAACCACAGCGTAAATACCAGCCCTAAGGTCAGGATGGTATTGTTGCTGGTCTGGGTCACATGGGCAATGGCCAGATTCAGCAGCGTCACCACATCATCCGGCAGAAACCGGGCAATCTCCCCATCCAGAGAGATCATGGGCAGCTGCAAAAGACCCAGAATAGCCGTCACCAGCACCAGAAAGGGAAACAGAGCAAACAGCAGATAGTAAGTCATAGACGCCGCGTTCCGTCCGATCTGATTGGTAAAATATCCCTGTATGGTCAGGAACAGGACTTTCTTCCAGCCCCTTTGTTTTTCAATGGTTTTTCGCAGATCCATAGGCTTATCCTTTCTTTTTGGACTGGATGGCATAAGTCATCCGCAGCACCAGCTTCTCCGGCAGGAATTTCTGCCCCAGGTAGCCCAGCTTTGTAGACATCCCCGGCAGAACCACAGATTTGTTCCGGAACATCCCCCGCAGCCCGGCTCTGGCCGCCTTTCTGGCAGAAATACCCTTCATGCCGCCTTGGATGCCCGCCCGCTTCTGAAATCCCGTCTGTACGGGACCGGGGCAGAGGGCGCAGACTTTGACAGCGCTGCCTTCCTGCCGCAGCTCCTCATGGATGGCTTCCGTCAGCCGCAGCACATAGCTTTTGCCGGCATAATAGGCCGCCATACCAGGGCCTGCCAGAAAACCGGCGGAGGAGGCCACATTTAGGAGATACCCCCGATTCCTCCGGCGGAAATCCGCCAGAAACAGCTTCGTTAAAATATGCACCGCTTCCACATTCAGCGCCAGCATTTCCAGCTCCGTTTCCAGCGCCGTTTCGGAAAAATGGCCCAAAATGCCAAAACCCGCGTTATTGATGAGGATATCCACGTTCCGGTCTTTTACCCGCTCATAAAGGGCATAGCAGTCCTCTTTCCGGGTCAGATCCGCCGGAACCACCTCCACGGGCACTGGCAGACGCCGTTTCATTTTTTCCATCTGTTCCACATTCCGGCTGGCCAGGATCAGGCCAATGCCTCTTTTGGCCAGCTCCTCCGCCAAGGCAGAGCCAATGCCGCCTGTGGCCCCTGTAATCAACGCTGTCACGGCGCCGCCTCCTTTTTTCACGAACTTTTTTCTATTATATCTGCCCCGGGGAAAAATTTCAACGAATGGCAGGAATTCCCGCCGCAAAATGTGACAGCGCCCCCAAAAACACACCGTCCAACGAAATAAGCGGGCACCCTCTGTTCCACGAGGATGCCCGCCTGTTCTTTCTTTATGAAACCGCGCCAAAAGCGCTCCTTTTCTTTACTCCGCCGCTTCTCCGTCCAGCAGATTTACTACCAAACCGCTGACATCTGTCTGCTCCGTCAGCACGCCTCTTTCATACATCCAATCGGCGTTCTCCTGCCATACGGAAACCTCCTGGTGCAGGAAGGGCGCGTCCGCTGTTTCCATAACAGGCAGCAGCATATCCATGCTCTGTTTTTCCACATTTTCCGACAGAGGGAAGTTGGCCTCGTTCTGGTTGTTCAGCAGGATCTGCAAAGAGCCTTCCGGGTCTGCCTGCATATCAGCGAAGCCCTTCTGGCAGGCCCGAAGGAAAGCCTTATATTTTTCCGGATTTTCCGCCACAGCGTCGGCGTTTGCCAAAAATACCAGCTCATACATCTGCGGTACACCATAATCCGTTACATAGAAATAATTGATGTCAAAGCCGTTTTCCTGCATCTGGGGCACCTCATGGTTGACCATATTGCCGATGGTGGCGTCTACCTGTCCTGTAGTCAGGGCAGACATCAGCTCAAAGCCCACGTCGATATACTCGCAGGCATCGGCGGACAGGCCCGCGTTCTCCAGCATTGCCCCAATGGTAGCCTCATGGAGCACAGAACCGCCGTAGCCGATCTTTTTGCCCTCCAGGTCCTTGGGCTCCGCAATGCCGCTGTCCTTCTGGGCGATCACCACATTCAGGCCGCTCTGGGTTATGGCGCCGATGGAAACGATAGGCACATTTTCCTCCACAGCGGTCAGGATGGCATCCTGTAAATAATATACGCCTACATCCGCCTTTCCTGCGGCAGGCAGGGAAATTCCGTCATTGGTATTGGCGGGGAAATTGATGACCAGGTTCAGGCCCTCCTCCGCGAAATATCCCTTTTCCATGGCCGTATACAGGAAGGTATGGATGGCGTTGGGGTACCAGTCCAGCACCACCGTAAAGTCCTCCAGCTGGGTGCTTTCCCCTGCGTCAGCCGTTTCCTCTCCTGTGTCCGTTCCGCCGCAGGCCGCCAGACCCAGTACCATGGCGCCCGCCAGCAGCAGTGCAAGCAGCTTTTTCTTCATAACCTTAAATCTCCTTTCTCCAATGGATACATTTATACTCCAGGACGGTAACAATCCCCACGGCAATCATAGCCGCGACGGAAAGCAGCACCACAGGCGCGAATACGCCCGCGCCGTCCAGCTGTGTCATCATTCGTTTGCTGAAATAGCCCAGTCCTTCCTGCGCTCCCAGCCATTCGGCGATGGCCGCCCCGATGACGCTCATGGGGATCGCCATTTTAATGGCGGAAAAGAAATTGGGCAGAGCCGTGGGCAGCTTCAGCTTGAAAAATACTTCCCTCTTTGACGCGCCATAGGTCAGGAGCAGCTCTTCCATTTCCCGCTTGGTGGCCTTGAAGCCGTCAAAGACCGTAATGGCAATGGGGAAAAATGTAATCAGTATGGTCACCAGCACCTTGCTCCAGATAGAATAGCCGAACCAGAGGATAAACAAGGGCGCGATGGCCGTGGTGGGGATAGTCTGGGAAGCCACGATCACAGGGTATAACGCCCGTTCTATATGCGGGTTCCAATCCATAGCCACCGCCAGCAGCACCCCCAGCACAATGGAAATCAAAAGGCCCAGCCCCGTTACGCTCATAGTCGCCGGCAGATGCACCAGAAACAGCGGCTCCCGCAGCTCCCACAGCCGGACACAGATCTGGGTGGGAGAAGGCAGGATATAGGCCGCGTCAATAATGCCGGCAATGATCTGCCACAAAACCAGCAGCGCCGCCGCCAGAAGCAGGGCAGGCAAATGCTTTCTCATAAACTCACGCTCCTTCTCAGCTTCTCGATGAGCTGTTCCTTCAGCTCCACGATCTCCGGCCGCTTCAGATCTTCCCGGTTTCTGGGGTAGGGCAAAGGCACCTCCACCCGCTCCATTTTGGAGAAGGGTCTGTCCTGTATGATAAAAATGGTCTTGGAAAGGAACACAGCCTCTTCTACGTCATGGGTGATAAACAGGATGGTCTTATGGTAATGCTCCCACTGGTGCAGGAGCCATTCCTGCATATCCACCCTGGTCAGATAGTCCAAAGCGCTGAAAGGCTCATCCAGCAGCAGCAGATCTGCCCCGGAAAGAAGGGTGCGGGCAAAGGCCACTCTCTGCTTCATACCACCGGAAAGATCCTTAGGGTACTTTTTGGCGTAGGCCAACAGCCCCACCTGCTCCAATACTTCCTTACATTTCGCCTCCTGCTCCGCCTTAGGCGTCTTTGCCAGCTCCATGGGCAGACAGATATTTTTCTCTATGGTCCGCCAGGGGAACAGCAGGTCCTTCTGAGGCATGAAGGCACTGTAATTCTTCAATTCCTGCACCGGCCGCTCATCCACCAGGATACGGCCCTGCTGTAATTTTTCCAGGCCATTGATGAGGCGGAAAATAGTGCTTTTGCCGCAGCCGCTGGCGCCGATGATGGTGGCGAATTCCCCGTCCTCCACCTGGAAATTCAGATGCTCCATCATGCTGAAATCGTCCTCGGCGTAGCGAAAGGATACGTTCTCAAATCGCAGCATGGCTTCGTCGCTCCCTTCGCTTACATTTCCATGGCATAGGCCATATCCCAGAATATTTTCTCATAACGGCTGCAAATAACAAAAATCTCTGTCAGGGCCGCTTCCCGCTCTGGCGTGATGTCCGCTCCCAGCTCGTCCACACAGTCCATGATCTCCTGAGTGCTGGCGCGGTATTCCTCGCTGCTGTAGCCCTGCACCCATTCCCCGTAAAGAGGATGCTCCAGAGCGCCGGGAACTGCCGCGTGGTGCTCCCCGATGACCTGATAGCTCCAGGCACAGGCCAGCACCGTCATCAAAATCTCCAGCGAGCCGCCCTTATTGGCCTCGTCCAGCATATAGGAGGTATAGGACTGGTTGGCCAGGGCTGTTTTTGTATGGGCCACTTCCTCCTCCGTAATGCCCAGCCGGGCCATGTAGCTTTTATGCACCTTCATTTCCCCATCCAGCACATCGTGGACCATACAGGCAAAGCGCCGCATCAGATCCTCTTCCCGGGACTTGGCAATGCCCAGAGCGAATACCTTGGCATACTGCAAAAGATAACGATAGTCCTGGATCATATAAAAACGGAATTTTTCCGGGTCCAGGGTACCCTCCGCCAGCTCCTTCACGAAGGGCTGTTCCAGGTACCCCGCCCAGATGTCCTTTACGCTTTCATAAAGCCGCTCTGTCAATTTCATGGCCTCTGCCTCCTTTTTTCCATAAAAAAACCTTTCCCCCGCAGGGAAAAGGACACTTTTCTTTTCTTTTTTTGACTGCTTCCCTCCGTTGGTGCTAACCACATCAAGTTCAAAGGGTTGGAATGACTTATCCTCTCAGCCGCCCCCTGGCAGCACCCCCAGCTTGTCTATTCAGTTTCATTTATTATAGTACAAATCAAAACCAGTGTAAACCATTTTTTTGTATACAAGGGCACTGTTCCCGCTGTTTCGCACAAAAAGAATACTTCGCAGGCGAAATAATTTTACAGAAAATTGACTTTACATTTTCCAAAAAAAGAATACACTTAGGTATGACAAGAAAGATGAAACCAGTTTGCAGGAGGAAAAAACAGTGGATTACGATACAGAGTTATTGAATCTGGCTCTGGACGCGGGGGAGGTCATGCTCAAATCCGGCGCCGAGACCCAGAGAGTGCAGGATACCATGCTGCGTATCCTTTCCGTTACGGGCCGGGAGAAAATAGAGGCCCTGGCCCTGTCCACCATGCTCATCGTCAGCCTGCCCAGAGAGGTGAAAGGCCCTCTGTCCATGGCCCGAGGCGTACAGGACCGTTCCGTTAATTTTGAAAAGATCTGCGCTGTCAATTCCATGAGCCGCTCCTTTGTGGCGGGAGAGATCTCCCTGCCCCAGGCCACCCAGCGCATGGCAGAGATACAGTATGCCCCGTCCTTCCCGCCTTTATGGAGGGTCATCGGCTACGGCTTTACCTCCGGCGGCTTTACCATGGTCTATCAGGGCACCTTCCTGGACGGCGTTGCCGCTTTTTTCATCGGCATGATTCTGGGGCTTATGGTGCTGTGGAACGGCAAATGGAAGGCGCCCTATTTCTTCAGCTCCTTTGCCGGCGGCGTACTGACGGGGTTCTTTGCCTGTCTGTTCCATCTGCTGCTGCCCCAGACCCAGATGGATATGATCATCGTCGGCAGCATCATGCCCCTTCTGCCGGGCATCACCATGACAAAATCCATCCGTGACCTTTTGGAAGGCAATTTCATCAGCGGCAGCTCCAAGCTCATGGAGGCCCTGCTGGTGGCCTGCGCCATTGCCGGCGGCGTCGCCATGGTGCTGAGTATCTTCCCTAATTACTGAATTTGACAGGAGGCTTTCTTTATGACTGAAATCACCATGCAGGACATCCTTTTCCAGTCGGCGTTCTCTCTGCTGGCCTGCGGCGGCTATACCGTCGTCTGCAACGCCCCCAGAAAAGAACTGCTCTATTGCGGCATCAACGGCTTCCTGGGCTGGTTCGTCTATATGCTGGTCTACGTCCGCACCGGCGGCGCCGTATCGGCGACGATGATCTCCGCCATGGCCGTTACGGCAGTGGCAAGATTCCTCTCCTACCACCGGGAGGCCCCTTCAATCCTGTACCATATCCCCGGGGTTCTGCCTCTGGTGCCAGGGGCCGCTGTTTATAAAACCATGCAGGCCGCTATCATCGGCAATATCCTTTCCACCTATTCCAACGCCCTGACAGGCTTCAAGCTGGCAGGCGCCATCGGTATCGGCTCCCTGCTGATTCTGGTACTGCCTTATAAGGCTTTTGAGATTTTTCCCCGCTTCAGAAAGAAAAAGAAAACGGCATAACATACAAAAAGCTGAGAAAGAGATTCTTTCTCAGCTTTTTTTCTTTCTTTTTACATTTCCCTTCTGCCCTCCAAGGCTCTGGAAAGGGTAATCTCATCCACATATTCCAGATCGCCGCCTACGGGCACGCCGTTGGCGATACGGGTCACCTTGACGCCCAGGGGCTTCAGCAGACGGCTCAGGTACATGGCCGTGGCTTCCCCCTCCACATTGGGGTTCGTAGCCAGGATCACCTCATCCACACTGCCGTCGATCCGCCGCAGCAGCTCCGGGATATGGATATCCTGCGGGCCGACGCCGGTCATAGGCGAAATGGCCCCATGGAGCACATGATAGGTACCGTGGTATTCCTTGGTCCGCTCATAGGCCGCCATGTCTCTGGGGTCCTCCACCACCATGATGGTACGCTGGTCCCGCTTGGGATTGGCACAGACAGGACAGGGGTCCTCATCCGTCAGATTGCAGCAGACGGAGCAGTAACGGACCTGCTTTTTCGCCGCCAGAATGGCCTCCGCCAGAGCGTCCACCTTTTCCTCGGGCATATGGATGATATGGAAGGCCAGCCGCTGGGCCGACTTCCCGCCAATGCCCGGCAGAGAAGAAAGCTGCTCAATGAGCCGGGTAATGGGATTTCCGTAATAATTCATGCTATCCCTCTTTTATCAGAACATACCGCCCATGCCGCCGGTCAGTTTGCCCATAGCGTTGTTGTACATTTCGTCTGCCTGACGAATGGCCTCGTTGACTGCGGAAAGCACCAGATCCTCCAGCATTTCCACATCATCAGGGTCTACCACATCAGGGTTGATCTTCAGTTCCTTGATCTCTTTTTTGCCAGAGATCACTACCTTTACGGCGCCGCCGCCGCTGGTCATCTCCAGTGTCTTTTCGTTCAGTTCCTCCTGCAGGGCCGCCATCTGTTTCTGCATCTTCTGCGCCTGTTTCATCAGGTTGTTCATGTTCATGCCGCCCATGCCGCCAAATCCGCCTTTTGCCATATGCTTATCCTCCTAAAACTGTGATTTCTATTTCATTCTTTTCTATTTTATATAAACCCCGCCGTTTGCGCAAGGCTTTTTACGGTTCCAGATCGGCGTCCTCGAAATAAGTGCCCATCAGGCTGCCCCAATCGGCGTCCTCCTGTGCCTGGGCCGCGTCCTTAGTCTCGCCATAGGCCGCCTCCCGCCACGCCTCGTAGGATGCCTTGTCTATGGTCCGCAGCTGGAAGGATTTCCCCAGCGCCTTTTCCAGCCCCTGGCCGATCTCCTCCATGGATTTCTCCGCCATTTCCTCCAGGGCGGGATACCCGCAGACCAGATAAACGAAGTCGTCCTCCTTAAAGCCGATCTCCACCTGGGAAAGTACGCCCCGAAGCACCGCGTCCCCGAACTGGGTCCGCAGGGAAGGCCACTGCGCCTGCAAGGCTTTTTTATCCTCATCCAGCGCCGGGGGCTTCCGTTTGGGCTTCGGCTTTTCCTTCTTCCCGGTTTCCTGTGCCGCAGGCGCCGCCGCCACCGGCACGCCCGCTTCTATCTTCCGCTCCAGGGCCGCCATACGGGCCGCCAGCGCCGTCGTATCCTTTTCCGCCCAGTCGGAGCAGAGCCGGAGCAGCTCTACCTCCAGCAGTATCCGCTCGTTGGAGGCATAGCGCAGATCGCTTTGCAAACCGGAAAACCGTCTGATCCAGAAGGTCAGCTCCTCCGCCGATACCCTGGCCGCCTGTTCCCGCAGGCGTTCGGCGCTTTCCGCCGACAATTCCAGTATAGCCGCCGGGTCGGGCACCGCCGTTGTCACCAGCAGGTTCCGCAGATGCACCAAAAGCTCCGTTAAAAACTGGCGGATATCCCGACCGCTCAGAAGCATTTCCTCCACCAGCGTCATGGCCTTGGCGGCATCCTTGACCGCCAGAGCGTCGGTCATCTCAAAAAATACAGTCTTGTCTACGGCCCCCACCACATCCTGTACCTTTTCCAGCGTCACTTCCTCGCCGCTGAAAAAAGCCAGACACTGATCCAGGATGCTCAAAGAATCCCGGAGGGACCCGTCCGCCAGCTGGGCCACATAGCGTACCGCCTCTTCCGTGGCCTGCTGGCCCTCCTCCGCCAGGTAGCCCAGCAGGGTATGGGTGATGTCATCGGCGGTAATGCGCCGGAAATCGAAGCGCTGGCACCGGGACAAAATAGTGGCAGGCACCTTCTGGGGGTCCGTGGTAGCCAGAATAAAGATCACATGGGCTGGCGGCTCTTCCAGTGTTTTCAGCAATGCGTTAAAGGCGCTGTTGGAAAGCATATGCACCTCGTCGATGATATAGACCTTGTAAGTGCCTTCCGTAGGGGGATATTTTACTTCCTCCCGGATCTCCCGCACATTTTCCACGCTGTTGTTGGAGGCGGCGTCGATCTCCATGACGTTGACGCTGCGCCCCGCCAGAATAGCCTGGCAAACGGCGCACTCATTGCAGGGCTCTCCCTCTTCCGTAGGATGCAGGCAGTTGATGGCCCGGGCAAAGATCTTGGCCGTAGAGGTCTTGCCGGTGCCTCTGGTGCCGCAGAACAGATAGGCATGGGAGATCCGTCCCGTTTTCATCTGATTTTTCAGTGTTTTCACAATATGGTCCTGCCCCACCACGCCGGCAAAGACGTTGGGCCGGAATTTTCTGTATAAAGCCGTATATGACACGACGATCCCTCCTTGGGCATACCAGAGTGTTTCCTCCGGATGTTCCGCCCCTTCCGGGCGGAATCCTAACTTTATTATTATATCACATGGGCATACTTCTTTTCCATCCCAAAACAGAAAAAGGACGGAGCGGGGCCTCCCGTTCCATCCTTTTATATTTTATAGGAATCCGTGCATTTGCTGTTGTCGCAGTCTCCAACACGTTACCTCCTTCCGGAACTCCATCCAAGCGCCCTTGACACACACAGAAGTAGACTGCTTAGTGCTGCTGCCTTCCGACCCTGACACGGTTCACAGGCTCCTGTTGTGCAAGACTTGAACTTCAACATCCCTTCCAAAGGGCAGGCTGCCAAATTCTGCGCCGAAAGCAAACGTCACCCCCACTATAGCGGATTGTGGGTACAGGGTACCGCTGCCACCCCGGCTAGCACGGAAATTTGAAACCAATGTAAAATGCCTTTACAGTATACACGGCGCGGGCCGTTCTGTCAATGGCGGAGGGGAAAATTTCCCTCAGGAAAGGCTTTCCTCCGGCTTTTTGTTCTTGCGGAACCGCTGGAAAAACCGTTTCATCAGCGCGCCGGCCTCTTCCGCCAGAATCCCTTCCTCCACCTCCACCTGATGGTTCAGCTTGGGTTCATTGAGCACATCCAGCACAGACCCGGCGCAGCCCGCCTTGCTGTTTCTGGCGCCGAATACCACCTTGGGGATGCGGGCCTGCACAATGGCACCGGCACACATGGGACAAGGCTCGATAGTCACATAGAGGACGCAGTCCTCCAGCCGCCAGTCCCCTACGATGGCCGCCGCCTCGTTGATCACGTCGATCTCCGCGTGGCGCAGTGGATTCTTTTGGGTATTGCGCAGGTTATGGCCCCGGGCGATGATCTCTCCCTGCCGCACCATAACGGCGCCGATGGGCACCTCTCCCATTTCCAGGGCCTTCTCCGCCTCCCGAAGAGCCTCCTCCATAAATCTGATCTTTTCTTCCATCATCCGTATCCTCGTTACTCTGCTTCCTCCTGGGCAATGCACAAATAGCCCTGCCGCTGGATGCTGTCGGCGATAAACCAGTAATCATCCAGTCCATCCCCGTTCAGATCGCAGGGATAAATACACTGGCCATAATCAATATCCTCATTGGAGGAACGCAGTCCTTTTTCCGTCAAAATATAGCGTATGGTAGTCCCCGTCATATCGCAGACGTAAACCTCCTTCACACCGTCCCGGTTCAAATCTCCGCTGGTAATGGGGCCGTACAGGCTCTCCACCCCCAGATGGGTGGACCAGATCTGGCGGAAGGTATCGCCGTTTCTGTGGTACAAATACAGATCCATACCGTCGCTCATGAGATATTCCTTGGTGCCGTTGCCGTCCAGATCCGTAATATGGATATAATCCGCCTGATGCTTCAGTCTGGCTACGGTGTCTCTCTGCCAGCCCTCCGCGCCCTCTGTATAGAGCTGTATGGTCTGGTCCACGGAAAGCATCAATGTACCGTCGTCCCAGGCCAAAGCGCCGGCCCGGACAGACTCCAGAGGGATCTCCGTTTCCGTCAGCTGCATATTTTCATCATAAAAAACGATTTTTTCCGAGCGGATGGTGGAAATCTCGCCGCCCTCACTGCCTGCCGCTGGTTCCGTTTCCGTAATGCTGGACAGGAGCACCGCCAAACGGCTGCCGCCCTCCCCGTCCAAAAATACAGCGGAGGTAGCCTCCAGACCGCTGCCGAAGCTCAAGGTCCGCCACAGCCGCAGCGCCCCGCCGCTGTAACGGTAGACCTGTACCGCCCCCTCCTGCAAAGAAACGCAGAGACGATTGCCGGAAGCGTCCTCCCCTACGGAAAGGAAGCCCTCCGCCGGGAAATTAGCCGCCGACTGGTCAAAAGCGGGATGCATGCCCGTCCAGGTATCATATGCCGTAAAGCCGCCGTCGGAAAGGAAGGGGTTCCGCTCCTGGAGGCTATAATATCCATTGTCATATCCGCCCTGATAGCAAATGCCGGACAAACTGCCGCCCGTAAAGTAGCAGACCAGCTGGCCCGCCTGTTCGCCGTTGTAATGCAGCAGCGCCGCCGTAGCCAGAACAGCGTCCGTCCCCGCCTTCGCGGAAAGGGCGTATTCGCAGTCCGCGCTGGCGGCAAACAGTCTGGCGTTTTCCT
The DNA here is from genome assembly GCA_944381385.1 of uncultured Anaerotignum sp. Classification (GTDB taxonomy): domain Bacteria; phylum Bacillota; class Clostridia; order Lachnospirales; family Anaerotignaceae; genus Anaerotignum. The sequence continues at coordinate 46,122 of CALWKZ010000117.1, forward strand.
CCGTGTTTTCCGGCACAACGGCCTGTCCGAAGACCAGGCTGTCTTTATCATAATTCCAGTAAAATTCCTCCGTGACCTGGTCGATGATCTGTGTATATTTTTCCTGCTGCTCCGCCGTCAGGGAAAACACTTCCTCCTCCTGGCCGCCGCAGCCGCAAAGACCCAAAAGCGCCGCCGTTATGGCGCAGAATATCCTTTTTTTCATACGAACCCTTCCCTCTTTGCAAAAAGCCGGTTTCTTTCTGCGGGGGCATCCCCCATATCATATTGTATTATTATAGCCTACGGCGGCACATTTTTCAAACCTCATTTTCCAAAGACCCAGCCCGTGATCGCCAAAGCCGCCCAAACGCCGACAAAATTCGCCGCCAGAGCGCAGAAAAGGGTACGCCCGGGCTTTGTCACTTTGACAGACATAAAGTACAGGCTCATGGTATAAAATACCGTTTCCGTACAGCACATCATGATAGATGCGGTGCGTCCCAGAAAAGAATCGGGGCCATAATCGGCAAACAGCTCCGTCAGCAGCCCTACCGCCGCCGAGGAGGACACCAGCCGCACCAGCGTCAGGGGCGCCAAGGCGGCGGGAAATCCCAGCCATGTTTCCAGAGGCGTCAAAAGGGAGGTCAGAATCTCCAAAAGACCTCCGGCCCGCAGCACCTCCACCGCCACAAAAAGACCGATGAGCGTCGGCAGGATATCCACCACCGTCTGGAGGCCCGTCTTTGCCCCCTCCAGGAAGGCTTCGTACAGATTCACCCGTCTGAGGGCCCCAAAGACCACGATCACCAGCACCGTTACGGGAATGATGAAATTGGAAAGCACCAAAAGCAGTTTCACGGCTTCTCCCTCCCCTCTAAAATTTTCGCCAGCAGGATGCCCACTACGGTGGTCAGCAGGGTAGCGGCAATGCCCGGCCCCACGATCTCCGCCGGCGCGGCGGAGCCGTACTCCGCCCGATAGGCGATGATATTCACCGTCACCAGCTGCAAAGAGGACATATTCACCACCAGGAACATGCACATGGCGTTGCTGGCCCGTTCCCCCTGCCGGTTCAGCTTCGCCAGCTCCTTCATGGCCAGAAGTCCCGCCGGTGTGGCCGCCCAGCCCAGCCCCAGGAAATTGGCGGCGAAATTGGCGGCGATGTAATTTCTCGCCGGATGGTCCCGCGGCACCTGGGGAAAGAGGAAATCCAGAAACGGTCCCATCTTCTCTGACAAGAGGTCGATCATCCCCGCCTTTTCGGCGATCCGCAGCACCCCCGCCCAGGCCGCCACTACCCCCGCCATGGCAAAAGCCAGCTCCAGAGCGTTCCCGCCCCCGTCAATGACGGCGTTGGTCACCAGATCCATCCGTCCCAAAAAGGCCCCCGTCAGTATCCCGCCGATCAAAAAAAATCCCCATATCACATTCAGCATATTCTCCCCCCTCGGGCAAGTCTATGCGTGTTGTGAGACAAATATGTCCGGAAATATACAAATTTTTCCAGATTTGTATTGTATTTTCTCTTTTTGTGTGTTAAAATTCTGTTAAGAAAATACAAATGCTGAAAGGCAGGGAGGAAATGAAATGAAATCAACTGGAATTGTACGTAAAGTAGACGAACTGGGAAGGGTAGTACTGCCTATTGAACTGCGCCGAAATATGGGGATTGAGATCAAGGACTCCCTGGAGATCTTCGTAGAGGAAAATACCATTATCCTGAAAAAATACGAACCGGCGGATATTTTCACAGGCAGTATGGACGAGCTCATCGACTACAAGGGGAAAAAAGTATCCAAGCAGTCTATTCTGGAAATGGCCAGACTGGCGGGCCTGGACGTAAGATAACAAAAGGGCGGAGCAGCAGGAAGGGCAAAAATTCCTGCTGTTTTTTTGTGTTTTGCGCTATTTTCCCGCCTTCCGGCGGTTTTTTTATTGACAAGGGACCACCCCTTCTCTACAATATTAGCCATATAACGAAAAGAAAGGCGGTTTGACATGACCTCAAAATTTGAAGGAAGCAAGAATTACGTCGCCAGCGAAGAGCTGATGCGTTCTGTAAATATCGCCATGGCGCTGGAAAAGCCCCTGCTCATCAAAGGGGAGCCGGGCACCGGCAAGACCATGCTGGCGGAGGCCATTTCCGAGGCTTTGGGCAAAAAGCTCATCATCTGGAACATCAAGTCCACCACAAAGGCCCAGGACGGCCTGTATGTCTATGACGTAGTACAGCGTCTGTATGACAGCCAGTTCGGCAACGAAGGCGTAGACGATATCGCCAAATACGTAAAGCTGGGCAAGCTGGGGGAGGCCTTCTCCTCCGAGGAACAGGTGATCCTGCTTATTGACGAGATCGACAAAGCGGATCTGGAATTCCCCAACGACCTGCTGTGGGAGCTGGACAAAATGGAATTTTATATCCCTGAAACGAAGGAGACCGTAAAGGCGAAACGCCGCCCCATCGTCATCATCACCTCCAACGCGGAAAAGGAACTGCCCGACGCTTTCCTGCGCCGCTGTATCTTCCACTATATCGAATTCCCCGATGCGCAGCAGATGGAGGAAATCATCAAGGTACACTTCGACCATGTGGAGGAGCATCTGCTGGAGCAGGTGCTGGAGACCTTTTACTGGATCAGAGGGCTGTACAGCATCCAGAAAAAACCCAGCACCTCCGAGGTCATCGACTGGATTCACGCGCTGGTACTGGGCGGCATGGATCCGGACAAGATCCGCCAGACAGTACCCTTTGCCGGTGTGCTGCTGAAGAAAAACGAGGATCTGGATACCCTGAACCGTTATTTACGATAAGCAGGTGATTCTATGTTTACGGCATTTTTCTATCTGCTGCGGGCCAGAGGCTTAAAGGTCTCCCTGAACGAGTGGATGTCTCTGATCGAGGCCCTGGACAAAGGGCTTCACGGCTCCTCTTTCACAGGCTTTTACTATCTCTGCCGCAGTATATTAGTCAAAAGCGAGGCGGACTTCGATAAATTCGACGGCGCCTTCCTGGAATTTTTCAAGGATATGCCTATGACGGACGAACTGCCCCAGGAGCTGCTGGACTGGCTGGAAAATCCCAAGGAAAAGCCCGGCACAGAATTCGATATGGAGCGTGCCATGCAGAACCAATGGCTTTCCCAGCAGGAGATCCAGAAGATGTTCCTGGAACGTCTGGAGGAACAGAAGGAAGAACACAACGGCGGCAGCTACTGGGTAGGCACCGGCGGCGTTTCCGTATTCGGCAACAGCGGCTTCAGCCCCCGGGGCATCCGCGTGGGCGGCGAAGGCGGCCAGAAGCGGGCCTTCCAGGTAGCCAGCGAGCGAAAATTCCGGGATTTCCGTCATGACAATACGCTGGATACCCGTCAGTTCCAGATGGCCTTCCGCAGACTGCGGCAGTTTTCTTCCCGGGCGGAGGACGCCAAAACAGAGTTCGACATCGACGGCACCATCCGGGAAACCTGCGACAACGCCGGGAATTTACAGGTGGTCTATGAACGGCCCAGAAAAAATACGGTTAAGGTCCTGCTGCTGATGGACAGCGGCGGCTCCATGGACTATTACAGCCGGCTCTGCTCCGCCCTCTTCCAGGCTGTCAGCAAGTCCAACCATTTCAAGGACTTGCAGGTATTCTATTTCCACAACTGCATTTACTCCAAGGTATATAAGGACCCTCGTCTGCTGCCAAAATCCGTCATCCCTACAGAATGGATTCTGAAAAACCTCAGCAGCGAGTATAAGGTCATCATCGTCGGCGACGCCCAGATGGAGCCTTCGGAGCTTCTGGACGGCAGCTATTACAGTTATGGTGTCCGGGACAAGACCTCCGGCATGGAATGGTTGAACCGGTTCCGGGAAAAATATCCCCATCTGGTCTGGCTGAATCCCTCGGAACGTCCCCACTGGGGCGGCTGGTGGGCCAAGACCTACGATATCATCAACAAAGAATTCGATATGCACGATCTGACCATCGAAGGGCTGAACGATGCCCTGAAAAAACTTATGGTGAATCGGTAAAACAGAAAAGGGAATTTCCTGAGTATCAGGAAATTCCCTTTTTTCTTCGTTCTTATTCCCCCAGCATTTCCTCTACCTTTGCCAGCAGATGCTTTGCCGCCTCCCCGGGATGCTCCTTGGCGAAAATAGCCGAGATAACGGAAACACCGTCGATGCCGCTGCCCTTCAGCTGCATCACGTTGTTTTCATTGATGCCGCCGATGGCCACTACGGGAATGGTCACCGCCTTGCAGATGGCCAGCAGCTCCTCGTTGGTCAGGGACTGGGCATCCTTTTTGGTATCCGTATGGAACACCGCCCCTACGCCGATATAATCGGCGCCGCTTTCCTGGGCCTTGACCGCCGTTTCCACCGTATTGGCGGAAATGCCCAGAATCTTGTCCGGGCCGATGAGAGCACGCACATCCTTGCCCACAATATCGCTCTGGCCTACATGGACGCCGTCGGCGCCGCTTTCCAAAGCGATGTCGATATCGTCATTGACCACAAAAGGCACATGGTACTTCTTCGCCAGGGCCGCCAGATCCTTGGCCTCCGCCAAAAAGGATGCTCTGTCCAGCTCCTTTTCCCGAATCTGTAAAAAAGTCGCCCCTGCCGCCAGCACTTCTTCCGTCACGTCATGGAGCGTTCTGCCCTTCAGCCAGCTGCGGTCTGTAATGGCGTAGAGCTTCATAGATTCTCTCGTTGCTTTTTCTGCCAAGTCCAATTCCTCCAGTCTCGTTCTGTTCTGTAATGTTTCCGCGTCCAGCAGGCTCACCGTATCCACCAGATGGGTGCGGAAGGTCAGTGTGCCCGCGCCCTGGGCCTGGGTTTTCTCTCTGGCGATCTCGCCGCTGACCCCCATGAGGGCCACAGCGCAGACAGCCGCCTCCAGAATATGATCCGGATTGCCGCCGCAGTACGCCCCCAGCAGCGCCGTCAGCATACAGCCGCTGCCGGTGATGCGGCTCATCATGGCGTCGCCGTTGCGCAGGGCAAAGACACGGTCTCCGGAAGCGATAATATCAATGACACCGGAAATGGCGATGACCGCCCCGGTCTTTCTGGCCATATCTCTGGCCATTCTGCCAAAGGCCTTATAATTGGTCTCCGTGATCTTATCCTCTTCCGCCGCGTCCACGCCTCTGGTGGAGCCTGTTCCCAGAGCCAGATGCTTGATCTCGGAGGTATTGCCCCGGATGACGGAAAACTGCACATTTTCCAACAGCTTCTTGCCGCCGGCCCGACGCAGAGAGGTAGCGCCTACGGCCACAGGGTCCAGTACCACCGGCACACCGGCTTCGTTAGCCGCTTTTCCCGCCACCAGCATGGCCGCCACATCCTCCATAGTGCCCATATTCATCACAAGGCCCTGTACGACGGAAGCCACTTCCGCCACCTCATCCACCTCATGGGCCATGGTGGGAGAGCCGCCTGCCGCCAGTATAATATTAGCGCATTCGTTCACCGTTACAAAATTGGTAATGGCCTGCACAATGGGCTCTTTTTCCCGCACATTCCCCATCAACTCCGGGAACATAGCCAAAACGTCGCTGCCTGTTTTCATATGCCGCTGCCTCCTTTTATTTCCTGTTGAGTTTTTCCATCATTCTCGCGAACACGCCTGCCCGCTTCAGTCCCGTAATCACCAGCACCGCCAGGAATGCCCCCATAGCGGAAGACGGCACAAAGGCGGGGATGTATACAAAGGGCGTCTGCAAATCCATACCGTACAGATGCTTCATGACGGGATATGCCGCCAGAGCGCTGAGGATACCGGTGCCGAAGATCTCCCCGATAACTGCCATATAGAGCTTTCCGCCGGATTTCCGGTACAAAAGCCCCGATAAAAAAGCGCCGATGACCGCGCCGATCACCGCCAGCGCCGTCCGTCCCGTCATCATCCGCAGCACCCCTGTGATCAGCGCCGCCAGGAACCCCCAGTAGGGGCCTACGAACACCGCCGCCAGCACATTGATAAAATGCTGGAAGGGGGCCATATTGGGGAACCAGACCACCGAGGACAGGGCAAAGCCCATGCCGGCAAATATGGCCGTCAGCACCATCTGCATCACATAATTCCTGTTTTTCCGCATTTTCTGCTCCTTCCTTTCTTCCGCCGGGAAAGACCGCATAAAAAAAGGATTTCCTCTGGAAATCCATCGTCGTATACGCCCGGACGGAAAAAAGCCGTCCTGCGTCCCTCCGTTGGCATTGTCCAAATCAGGTCAAAAGGTCGGAAAATCACGTTTTCCCTCTCAGCCTCCCTACAGAAGCTCCCTTCGCGTTCTGCTGTCATTATAGTACGCTTTTCGCCCTTTGTCAACGAAGGTCGGGGCAGATAAAAAAGGACGGCCTGCGCCGTCCTTTTGGAAAGAGGAATTTGCCGTAATCTTTTACGGCAAAGTGCCTGCTCTTTGGTAGTTTGGCCGGCCCCGTACCGCCCGCCTTCTTTGGTATCCCTTTGTCTTTTTTTCTTTTGTATGGTCTTTCTTTTTTCTGATTGCTTCTTTTGTATTTTTCTTTATTTTATCTTTGGTATTTTTTCTGTGTTTCTCTTTTGTATTTTTGTATTTTTTCTTTCGTATCTTGGAAAAATCCATAAAAAAAGTTCCCCGCTGACTTGCAGGGAACCGTTTTTGCCGAATCCTTTTTTCTTTGGAAAACCACGTTTTCCGCCAAAGATCTGAACAATTTTTTCCGCACGCCAAATCAGCCCTATTTCACCATAGCCCCAGCAGGGTAATGTAAATAGCGCTAATTAGGAGCACAATACCATATGCGTTTGTACGGATTTTTCTGGTGTCCATATCTTCGACTCTCCTTGTATTTTTTCGCGAACACTTCGCAAGAAAAAGATACCACTTTTTCCCTGTCCCCGTCAATGGAAAAAGTGCCTCTTGTTTTTTTGGAAATACATGGATTTTTGGTAGTTATTTCAAAAAATTACGCCTTTGCCGACTCTTGTCAAACAAAGGCGCTTTTCTCTTACAGCAGCTGATCCAGTTTTTCCTTCAGGATATTGGCAGGCACCGCGCCGATGACGCTGTCCGCAACCTTGCCGTCCTTAAAGAAGATCATATTCGGCACGCTCATAACCTGGTACTTCCGCGCCAGATCCATAGCCTGATCGATATCTACCTTTACTACCTTGGCCTTTTCGCCATATTCCGCCTGGAGCTGTTCCAGTACAGGGCCCATCATCTGGCAGGGGCCGCACCAGGTTGCGAAAAAGTCCACCAATACGGGTACTTTGCTTTCCATTACTTCCTTCTGAAAGGCATCCGCTTTGATCTGCATCATGATAAATTCCTCCTTTGTTTCCTTTATTCTATACCGTAAATCAATGTTTATCCTATTTGTTATAGACAGTATAGCAAAGTTTTCCACATATGTCAATAACTTATATTAAATAATAATAATTATTATTTAAATTATTTTTCTCAGGAGGTATAACTTTTCCAAAGACGGACATACTGTTCTCGAAGGGTGTGATTCTCCCCCCATACAAAATCACATTCTTTCTACTTCTTCCCCTTAACAAAGCGGCCCCGCGGACCTTTTGGTCCGTGGAGCCGCTTTTCCTTACTGCAAAGAAGTATATTTTTTTACCAATACGCCGGAGATCACCAGGTAGACCGCCGTAAAGCAGAGGATCGCCACGATAGAAGGCACAAAGAACACTTGCAGCCCTCTGGAAAACTCTATGATATCCCCCAGACTGATCAGATAGTTCATACTGCTTTCCAGGGTATCCTGAGAAAGCATGGGGATCAGGTCTGTGATCTTCCCCTCCGCAAAGGTGATAACGAAATAAAATACCAGGGCCAATATGCCGTTGGCCCGGCGGAAGCAGGGCAGATGGCCCAGTGTCACCGCCAGATAGATCACGGCAACCTGCTCCAGAATGCTCAAAAACAAAGTAACCACAACAAGAAACAGCGTATTGCGCAGATCCGCCATAGCCCAGAGATTCGCCGCCTCCCGCCAGAACTCCTCTTTTGTGATGGAAGGCGCTATGGAGCCGTACAAAATGGAAAAACACAGCAGGCCGCACAGCAGCCAGATGATAAAGCCCCAGACAGCGGCGGCAATAAACTTCCCCGCTATCAGCTCCGCCGTGCGCACCGGCAGAGTAAAGGTCAGATAGCCTTCGCTGCCGTACATACTTTTCTGATAGCGCAGAGCCGTATAGACCAGAAACAGAATCACCAGCACCAGAATCGCCACAGTGCAGCCGGTGATCCAAAACGGCGCCAACAATAAATAGGAAAAATCATCGTGCCCCGCCCGGTTGACGGCTGCCGCCAGAGCAAACAGCAGCGCAATGGCGCAGGCCACGATGTACAAAGGGCTGCTTGCCCGTAAATCATGCTTGATTACCTTCCCCAACATTACCGATACACCTCCCGAAAATACTGATCCAGGGACATCCCCGTTTCCGCCCGGAGGATATCCACCTGCTCATTCAAAAAGACTCTGCCGTTTTTCAGGAACACCGCCCTGTCGAAGATCTGCTCCACGTCATGGACCAGATGGGTGGAGAGCAGCACAGAGCTGTTTTCCGTATACTGGCTCAAAATGGTATGGAGGATATAATCTCTGGTGGAAGGGTCTACGCCGCCCAGAGGCTCGTCCAGCACATAGAGCTTGGCCTTCCGGCTCATGACAAAAATCAGCTGCAATTTTTCCTGCATCCCCTTGGACATGGCGCCGATCTTCTGCTTGGAGTCCAGGTTCAGGTCCATAGCCATCTCCATGGCCTTCTTCTCGTCAAAATCCGCGTAGAAATCTCGGAACATGCCGATGGCGCTGCGGATATTTTCGCTTTTGCGAAAATACGTCTGCTCCGGCAGATAGGAAATGATGGATTTGCTGCCGATGCCTACCGGGGCGCCGTTGACCAGCACGCTGCCGTCATAGGTCTGGATCAGACCGCTGATGATCTTCATGAGGGTGGTCTTGCCCGCGCCGTTGGGCCCCAGCAGACCGATGATCTCCCCTTCCTCCAGCGTCAAATTCAGCCCCGCCAGCACCGTATGGTTCCCGTAACGATGTTCCAGATTTTTGATCTCCAGTAAACTCATATTGTTTCCTCTCCCTTCTCGCCCATGGCTTTTACATAAGACGCTACTTCTTCCGTGGTAAAGCCGATCTTTTTCATATACGCCAGATATTTTTCCGTTTCCTCTCTGGCAAAGGACTTCCTTTTTTCCGCCAGAACGCCTTCCTCCCTCGTCAGGAACCGTCCGCTGGTCCGTTCCGTATAGACCAGGCCGTCCCGCTCCATTTCCGCCATGGCCCGCTGCATGGTATTGGGATTGACGCCGAACTGGGCCGCCAGCTCCCGCACCGGCGGTATTTTTTCGCCGGGCTCCATGGCGCCGGACAAGGCCCGCAGGGTCATTTCCTTTACGATCTGCAAATAAATGGGTAAACCGTTGTCAAACTGCACGGAATCACCTTCCTTAACTCAAGTAATCTAATTTCTTTTCCCCCAGATACAGGGTCAGCCCCACATACAGCCCCATCCGCAGCAGCATCACCACCGGCACCATTGCCACCGCGGCGTAAAACAGCCCTGCCGGTATCCCGTCTATGGCATACAGTCCCACGGCAGCCAGCCCCAGCATCCCTTGCAGCAGCAGCGCCGCCAGCGGCTCCGCCACAAAGAACAGCAGCAGCGCAAATCCCACGGCCGCCCAAAAGGCGTATCTGCGGAACCGGGGCAAGTGGCCCGCGGCGACAGCAAAGCAAATGCCGTAGATGGTCCCCATCCAAAACAGGAACTGTGCCGCCAGCATACAGGCAATCATAGCGCCGCTTTCCCATGTGCGGGAAAAAAAGGATATGCCTTCCGAAAACAGCGGTGCAGCCATAAAAAGCATCCCTCCCGCCGCAGCCAGAAGAGCCATGCCCGCCAGCCACACCAGCGGCGCCGCCAGCTTTCCGAAAAGCACCTGCCGGGGGCTTGCGGGAAGAGTCATCCAGAAAGCGCCTTCCCGGCCGAATACACTTTTTGAAAAACGATAGATGGTATAGACCGTAAAAAATATCAAACTGCCCACCCAAAGCACATAAATCCCCATCATGGAGAACAAATTCAGCCAATGGCTCCCGTTCATGGACGAAACTGCCGCCGGTTCTCTATTGACCAGCAGGCCGAAAACACCGCTTACAGCCAGCAGCCCGAAGATCACCAGATAGACCGGCTTCTGCTGCCGCAGTTCTTCTTTACAAACCCTTCTCCACATAGCGCATCTCCTTTCTGTATTATTGTATTAACTTACTAATACAATAATACGCTATCTTCCCTCTGTCAATGGCTCCCGCGCAATCTTAAGCATCTCTTAAACATTCCCCATTAAAAAAGGCGCGCCGCCCAAATACCGGCAGCGCACCTTTTTTCTCTCCATAGTATTATGCTGTTTTTTCCGCCCGCACCAGAAACAGCCGCCGGAACAAAAACCGTACCAGAGGCCCGCAGTAAAAGATCTGCCAGAAAAAGGCCATGGGGAAATTCCGGATGACCGTTCCCAGCCACTGATTGACGAAATCCCCGCTGATACCGTGGAAGATCAGCGTCGCCCACAGGCTCATGGTGGGGCACATGAGGCTAACCGTAATTCCGGAGCGCACCAGTGTCACCAAAATGGGCAGATCCTTCCCCGGCGTCACCAGTCGGAACGCCAGTTTCTGGGCCAGCTTGTCCATGACAAAAAAGCTGCTGACAAAGCAGAGGGGCACCATGAACCGCATTTCTCCAAACATTATGGGAAAGACGGCTCTGGTCCATTCTCCCAGCTGGAGGGAGCCGTTGTAAAACTCCATGCCCAGCACCATAAATATGGACATGAGCAGACAAAAGACAACTTCCTGAAACAATGTTTTCGGCATTTTCCTACACTCCTTTTTTCCACAAAAAAACAGCCTGCCGGGAAAACAACTGGACTTATGTTTTCACTGCACGCTGTTCAGATCGTATCGTATTTTCTTTCTTATTTCATTATAGCAAAAAATTTTCCGCCGTGTAAGTACTATTTTCAGAAATCTCAATATTTCTCAATATCAATGATCTCCGCCTCATACCGCTTTTTCAAAGCCTTCTGGCAGAGGAAGCCGAACATATCCGTCGTATCGCTGAGATAGAACCGACGCTCTCCCTCAGTTTCGCTTTCATTGAGCTGGCCTCTGGCCGCCAGAAAATCCATGACCTGTCTGGCTGTGGCCTTGGCCGGGTCCACCAGCTTCACACTGTCGCCCACCGTGGTGCCGATACAGCGCTTCAGCAAAGGATAATGGGTACATCCCAGCACCAGAGAATCAATGCCCTTTGCCAAAAGCTCCGCCAGATAACTCTGGGCTGTCAGCCGGGACACATCGTTGTCCGTCCAGCCCTCCTCCGCCAGAGGCACAAACAGCGGGCAGGCCTTGGAAAACACCTGGATCTCCGGATTGGCCTCCCGGATCATGGTCTCATAGGCACCGGAGCGGACCGTAGCCGCCGTACCGATGATGCCTACTTTTTTATTTTTTGTGGCTTTCACCGCCGCCTCTACCCCCGGCACTACCACGCCGAAAACGGGAATCTCCGTAGCCTGCCGCATGGCCTCCAGGCTGTTGGAGCTGGCGGTATTGCAGGCCACAATAATGGCCTTTACATCTTTTGTCTTTAAAAACCGTACATTTTGCAGGGAAAACTTTGTAACAGCCTCCTTTGACTTGGAGCCATAAGGCACTCTGGCCGTATCCCCGAAATATACGATATTCTCATGGGGCATGACCTTCATGACCTGTTTTACCACGGTCAGACCGCCGACGCCCGAGTCAAATACCCCGATTGGTCTTGTATCCATCCTGTTTCTGCTCCTATTCTTATCCGCGGATGCCGTTGTCCCGGTCCAGCGCCAGGGCGATCAGGCAGTCCATCAGCTCTGTTTTTGTCATGCCTCTTTCTTCCCACAGCATAGGGTACATGCTGATGGAGGTAAAGCCGGGCATGGTGTTCAGTTCGTTGAAAAGGACACGTCCGCTTTCTTTTTCCATAAAAAAGTCTACCCTGGCCAGGCCCGCGCCGTCTACGGCACGATAGATCTTCGCGGCGATCTTGCGCATTTCCTCCACCGCGGCCTCATCTACCTCCGCCGGGATCACTGTGCGGGAATCGGCGTTGTTGTACTTGGCGTCGTAGTCATAAAACTCCGCAGCCGCCAGAATCTCGCCTACGCCGCTGACGCGGATGTGTTCATTGCCCAGTACGGAACATTCAAACTCCCGTCCGTCAATGGCTTCCTCGATGATAACCTTTTTATCGTACTTGGCGGCAAAAAGGACAGCCTTTTCCAGCTCCTCCCTGTTTTTCGCCTTGGTGATGCCCACAGAAGAACCGGCGTTGGAAGGCTTTACAAAGCAGGGATAGCCCAGCCGCCGTTCCGCCTTGTTAAGGATCGCCTCTTTTTTGTCCCAATCCCGCATATGCAGCCAGATATATTTCGCCATAGGGATCTTGGCCGCCTTGGCGATGAGCTTGGTGTACACCTTATCCATGGATACGGCGGA